>NZ_JBHWVO010000003.1:111949-490517 GCF_042736635.1 Streptomyces sp. NPDC060035 | reverse complement strand
GGCCCATCGGCCCGTCCGGCGGTCGCGTCATTTCTTGGACTTCGCGGGGGCGGTGAACTTGTCGTACTCCGCCACGACGTCCTTGGCCGGGCCGTCCATCCGCAGCGTGCCCGCCTCCAGCCAGAGCGCCCGGTCGCAGGTGTCGGTGATCGACCGGTTGCTGTGGCTGACCAGGAAGACCGTGCCGGCCTCCTTGCGGAGCTCCAGGATCCGGTCCTTGCTGCGCCGCTGGAACCTCGCGTCGCCCGTGGACAGGGCCTCGTCGATCAGCAGGACGTCATGGCTCTTGGCGGCTGCGATCGAGAAGCGCAGCCGGGCCCCCATGCCGGAGGAGTACGTCCGCATCGGCAGCGTGATGAAGTCGCCCTTCTCGTTGATGCCGGAGAAGTCGACGATGTCCTGGTAGCGCTCGCGGATCTGTTCGCGCGTCATGCCCATGGCCAGTCCGCCGAGCACGACGTTGCGCTCGCCGGTCAGGTCGCCCATCAGGGCGGCGTTCACGCCGAGGAGCGACGGCTGGCCCTGGGTGTGGACCCGGCCCTTCGTCGGGGGCAGCAGACCGGCGATGGCTTTGAGGAGCGTCGACTTCCCGGATCCGTTGGAACCGATCAGGCCGATGGCCTCGCCCTTGTACGCGGCGAAACTGACGCCCTTCACGGCGTGCACCTGGCGTGCGCCGCGCGGCTGCCCGCGCGACACGAGCCGGTTCAGGGCGGAGGTGGCGCTGCCCTTCCCGGTACGGGCGCCGTTGACCGTGTAGGTGATGTGGACGTCGTCGACGACGACGGTGGGTACACGCATATCGGCGATCTCAGCCACGTCCGTACCGCTCCTCGGCCTTCCAGAAGTACACGAAACCGCCGATCCCGCAGACGAGCGCCCAGCCCGTCGCGACGGCCCATACATGCGGGGGCAGTTGTCCCCTGGTGAAGCTGTCGATGAGTGCGTACCGCATCAGGTCGATGTAGACGGCGGCCGGATTGCACTCCAGCGCCAGCAGGACCCACTGCGGGACCCGGTCGCTCGTCAGCAGTGTGTCGAGGCTCCACATCACACCCGACGCGTACATCCACGTCCGCAGGACGAACGGCATCAGCTGGGCGATGTCGGGGGTCTTCGAGGCCAGCCGTGCCATGACCATGGAGATCCCCGTGTTGAACAGGGCCTGCAGGGCGAGCGCCGGGACCGCCAGCAGCCAGGACGGCTGCGGGTACTGGCCGAACACGAGCAGGATCATGAAGAGCGCGCACAGCGAGAACAGCAGCTGCTGGAGCTGCTGGAGGGCCAGGGCGATCGGCAGGGACGCGCGCGGGAAGTGCAGGGCGCGCACGAGTCCGGTGTTGCCGCTGATGGCCCGGGTGCCTGCCGTGATCGAGCTGGAGGTGAAGGTCCAGATGAAGACGCCGGTGACGAGGAAGGGCACGAAGTCGGGGACTCCGTGCTTGGTGTTCATCAGGACGCCGAAGATGAAGTAGTAGACCGTCGCGTTCAGCAGCGGGGTCATGATCTGCCAGATCTGGCCGAGCTTCGCCTGGCTGTACTGCGCGGTCAGCTTGGCGGTGGCGAACGCGGTGATGAAGTGCCTGCGCCCCCAGAGCTGCCGGACGTACTCCCCGAGCGGGGGCCGGGCCCCGCTGACGGTCAGCCCGTGCCGGGCGGCGAGCGCGGCCAGCTCGCCGGGTGCATGGACGGGGAGGAGTGCGGGAGAAGCGGGGTCCACCGGGGTCGGCGGGGCTGCTGTCTGGCTCACCACGATCGCTTTCGACGGAGGCAGGAGGAACAGGGCGAACAGATTCGGCGGATGGGACGGGACCGTATCGTCGTAACGCTGAGACTAGGACGTATGTACGTCGCAACGCAACCGTTTCGTCGTTACGGACTATCATGCGAGTCATGACCACCGAACGGGGAACCAGGCGCCGCACTCCGGCAGGCGCCGCTGTGCTGCGAGAGGACGTGACCGACGCCATCCGCGGCGCCGTCTTCGAGGAGCTGGCCGCGGTGGGTTTTGCCCGGATGTCCATCGAGGGCATCGCCCGGCGCGCGGGCGTCGGCAAGACCGCCGTCTACCGCCGCTGGAAGTCCAAGCTCCACCTCGTCCTGGACCTGGTCGCGGCGGTCGCCGCCCAGGGGATGCCCGCACCGGCGACCGGTTCGCTGTACGGGGACGTGCGCGCCGTGCTCGAACTCGCCGCGTACGCCCTGCGCCACCCCGTCGCCTCCCAGGTGATCCCGGATCTGCTGGTCGAGGCGGCACGCAGCCCGGAGATCTCGGACGCCATCAAGGCCGCCCTGCTGGATCAGCAGCAGGGGGTGGCAGCCGTCGTCGTACGTGCGGCCGTGGCCCGGGGAGAGCTGCCCGAGGGCAGCGATCCGGACCGGGCGCTGGACCTGATCGTCGGGCCGCTCTACTGGCGCCTCGTCGTGGTCCGCGGCGATCTGCCCAAGGGCTACCTGGACGACCTCGCGGCGTCGGCGGTCCGGGCGCTCAAAGCTTGAGAGGGCTGAGAGGGCTGAGAGGGCCGGCAGGGTTGGCAGGGCCCCGGGTGTGGGCAGGGCCGGCGGCGTCGGGAGACCTCAGGCGCCGTCGCTGAGCAGCCGGTCCGCGACCCGGCTCGCCGCGCCGCCGTCGTCGAGGTCGCAGTGTTCTTGCCGGAAGGTGTCCTGCGCGTCCGTGTGCCGGGCAGCCGACGCCGGAGTGGCCCGCAGAGCCTGGGCGACCTCGTCCGTGGTGCCCAGCAGGGGGCCCGGTGCCCGGGTCTCGAAGTCCAGGCAGAAGCCGCGCACGGTGTCCCGGTAGTGCTCCAGGTCGTAGGTGTGGAGGAGCACCGGGCGGCCGGTGAGCGCGAAATCGAACACCAGGCCCGTGTAGTCGGTGACCAGGACATCGGCGATCAGCAACAGCTCCGCGGTGCGGGGGTGCGCGGAGACGTCGCGCAGCGCAGGCTCCGCCGGCAGGCTGCCCGTCACCCGCGGGTGCCTGCTGACCAGCACCGTGGTGCGGTCGTCGAGCGACCGCACCAGCGCCGGCAGGTCCAGCGCGGGATCCCAGCGGTACAGACGGGGTGAACCGGCCGGGAGGCTGCCCGGCGCGTGGGCGAGATGGGCGCGGTACGTCGGCGCGTACAGCACCACGCGGTGGCCTTCCGGGATGCCGAGCTGTCGGCGTACCCGCTCGGCGGTCTTGTCCCGGCCTGCCGCGAACAGCAGGTCGTTGGCGGGTGAGCCCGCCTCCAGGACCTCGCCGCCGTAGGCCAGTGCGCGGCGCAGATGCGGGGTGGCGAAGCGGCTGGGGGAGACCAGGACCGACCACTGGGCGGAGCGGTGCGGCAGCGCGGCGAGGTCCTGGTGGTCGGCGTACAGGGTGTCGGCCAGGTCCAGGCCGAACCGGCCGAGCGGGGTGCCGTGCCAGGTCTGTACGACCGTCTGCTCCGGACGGCGCTCGAACCATGCGGGCAGCAAGCCGGCGGTGACGATCCGGCGGGCCCGCGCCAGCGCCTCGTACCAGGCGGTGCTCTGCGCCACGACGGGGACCGCGATGGGCGGGACCTGAGCCGCGCTTCCGGCGGAACCGTCGGTGACCCAGAGGTGCTCGACATCGGTACTCCGGCGTACGAGCTCGGCGTGCACGGCGCGTGGGGAGTCACCGCCGGTGTACAGGACGGCGTCGCGGAGCGGCAGCCGGCGCTGCGCCGGGTAGTACGCCGTACGCAGTCGGCCCTGGCGGTACGCGCCCCGCTCGGATTCGCCGAGCGCCGGTTCCGCGCGCACGGTCAGCCGGTCGCCGTGACGGCGGTCGAGGAGGAACCCGGCGGTCGCCCCGGCGGGGGCGGAGCGGACCGGCAGCCGGGCGGTGAGCGCTGCCCCCACGCGTACGGGCCGGCCGTCCAGGTGCACCTCCCAGTCGCCCTCGCGGGGCGGGCGGGGGAGCAGCGCGGTGAACCGGTCTCCCCGCCGGTCGGCGGGGACGGTCACCGTCTCGCCCAGGCTGCTGTGCCGCAGGACGAGCGCCCCCCGGGTGTACGGCGCCCCCTCGATGAGCAGCCCGCCGCCCGGTGCGGGCTCCGCGTGGTCCACGAGCCGGTGGCCGGTCACCTCCAGCACCAGGTGGCCCGCCGCGTCCGCGAGGGCCGGTGGCGGCAGGTCCGGGGCAGCGGCGAGCGGGACGCGGGCGCCGCCGGTCACCAGCGCGGCGCGCCACCGGGTTCCCGGCTCCGGAGCGACCTCTCGGGGGGTGCTGGGCGCCCCGGCCGGCTCGGCGGCCAGCTGTGCGAGGGGGATCCGTACGGTGAACAGCCCGCCGTCCCCGCACCGCACGGGGCAGGTGTGCTCCGCCGCTCCGTCCCGGGTCAGTACCAGGGCGGTCGGCCGCGCGGTCCCGTGGAGCCGGCCGGTCAGCTCCAGGGTGTCGTGCCCGCCGTCGTGCGCGAGGGCCAGTGCGGGCAGCTGTGCCACGGTCAGCTCGAGTCGGCCGTCCCGGTAGCCGAGCACCGCGCGCCGCCCGTCGCCCAGGTCGTGGACCAGCGGCTGAGCTGCGGCGGCGTCCACCGCCCGCAGGGCCGCCCGCCGCACGACGCCGTGTGCGGCCACCACCACGCCCACCAGTCTGCTGCCGGGCCCCAGCCGCTCCGGGTCCAGGACCATTTCGAAGCCCGCGTAGTCGTAGCAGTGCAGTTCCTGACCGGAGGCGGCGGTCGCCCCGGGCATCCGGACCGTGCGTACGGGCACGGCACGCAGCCGCCTGCTCCCTGCCGCACGCACCACTCCCGCCTTCAGCGAGTGGCGGGCCGCCCCGGCGGGGAGGTTGCGGATGTACGCGTATCCGCGCAGTCGCAGTTTTCCGTCCTCGCCCCAGGACGCCTCCACCAACCGTGCCACCGCGGGGAGATCACCCCGGCCGAGCCGTGCGCCGGTGCCCTTGCCGCCGGCGACCCCCGGGTGCACCGCCCGCCGCCGCCCCGGCAGCCCCTCGACGGCGAACGTCCCCGTTCCGTTGGCCCGTTCGAACGCGAGGACGGCCAGCAGCTCGTCCAGCCTGCGCTCGCGCACCAGTTGCCACCTGATGCGGGCCTCGGCCGGCAGCCCGTCGAGCACGGCGCTGCCCGCACGGTCGAGGAAGGCGCCCGCGCCGGCCATGAACGCGGTGCGGTACGCGGGGCCGCCCATCGTGAGCCCCTCCAGGAAGTACACGAAGTCGTCGCGCAGACAGGATGCGTCGTACCGCCGCTGCTGCACGGGGTCGCGGTCCGCCAGGAAGATGCTGACCTGCTCGCAGGCCGCGATCCGGTCGCGTACGCCCTGCACGTCCGTACGCCGTCGGGTGATCGACCCTTCCCGCACCCGCCAGTAGTAGACGTGTTCGCGCAGCACATCCACCGATCCGGCGAGGTAGTGAGCCGGGATCATGACGGGGGTGTCCTCGTAGAGCTTGCCCACCGGGAACGTGAACGTGTGCCGGTCCCAGAAGGAGCGCCGGAACACCTTGTTCCAGGCGACCCGGTCGGACAGCAGCCGGGCGTCGCGCATGATGTGGGTACGGGGGCGGTCGGCGGTCAGCCACCGGTACTGCCAGGCCTGTTGTCTTCCCTGCTCGTTCAGCCGCCACACATTGCCCGTCGCCAGGTCCGAGCCGGTCGACTCCAGGGACGCCACCATCCGTTCGTACGCGTCCCGCACGACGATGTCGTCGCTGTCGGCGAACGCCAGGTAGGGGACGCCGGGGGTGGTGTGGGCGACCCCCGTGTTGCGTGCCGCGCTCAGTCCCGCGTTGGGCTGGTGGACACAGCGGAAGCGCTCGTCCCGGCGGGCGAAGCCCTCTGCGATCCGGCGGCTGCCATCCGTCGAGCCATCGTCGACGAGCACCACTTCGAGCGCGTCGAGGGACTGGCCGGCCAGGGAGTCGAGGCACTCCTCCAGGTACTCCTCGACGTTGTGCACGGGGACGACGACGCTGAGAAGTGGCTTCATGTACGGCTCAACCCGGGTGAGGGCCCCGGGTCACCGGCCCTGACCCGAACGGGTGAATGTCCGTCCCGGGAAGTGTGGGGTCCGCACTACGCTCGGCTGCCATGCTCCTCAGTGTTGTCGTGCCCGTCCACCGCGTTCAGGGGTACCTGAGGGCGGCCCTGGAGTCCGTGATCGACCAGTCGGTACGGGACTGGGAGCTGATCGCTGTCGATGCCGGCCCGCCGGACGGCGGCCTCGCCATCGCGCAGGAGTTCGCCGAACGTGATCCCCGGGTGCGCGTGCTGCACCCGGGTGGTCCCCGGAAGCCGGGCGGCCCCGGGGACGTGAGCGGCCCCGGAGACGTCGGCGCCGCCCGTAACGCCGGCGCCGCCGCGGCGCGCGGGGCCTACCTGCTCTTCCTCGACGGGGACGGCCTTCTGCTGCCGGGCGCGCTGGCGGAGATCGTCGCCCGGGTGGCAGCGGACCGGCCGGACGTGCTGAGCCTCGGTCACGACTGTGTCGATTGGTGGGGCGAGGTCCGGCAGGGGGACGCGCTGCCCGCGGCCCGCAAGCAGCTCTTCCGCCGTACGTTCTGGGCTGCCCACGGGCTGCACTTCACCGAGGGCCCCTACGACGACGTCGTGCCCGTCCACCGCGCGGCCCTCCTCGCCTCCGATGCGGGCACCCTCGCCACGCTCGACCGGATCTGTGTGCGCCACCGCCTGCGCCGCACCGGCACGTTCGCCACGACACCCGGCCGCGCGCACTTCGCCGTCATCGGCGTGTACGGACAGCTGGTCACCGAGACCGGCGGCGACCCGCGGATCCTGGCCGCCCGCACCGCACACCTGAGGGCCGTGCTCGACGACCCCGGCCGGATCGCCCCCGCCGACCGCGCGGACTTCTTCCGCTCCGCCGGGTTCTCCGGCCGGTACACCGCACACCGTGCCCGGGAAGCCGTCCTCGCCCGGCGCACGCGGGCGCGAGCCGCTCTGCGCGCAGGCAGGAAGTCGCTGCGCGCCCGCGTGATGCGGGCCGCCTACCGCTGTGATCTGCGCCGGCCGCTGGACCCCGGCCTCGCGGTGTACGGGGCGTACTGGAACCGTGGCGTCGCCTGCAATCCGGCCGCCATCTACGCCAAGGCCCGCGAACTCGTCCCGCACATCCGCGGGGTCTGGGTCGTCTCCTCCCGCCACCGCGACCGGATGCCGCCCGGGGTGCCGTACGTGATCGAGGGCTCCCGCGCCTACTGGCGGACCATGGCCACCGCCACGTACTTCGTCAACAACTCAAGTTTTCCCGGGGGCTTCACCAAGCGCCCCGGCCAGATCTACCTGCAGACCCACCACGGGACCCCGCTGAAGACCATGGGCCTGGACCAGCGCCCGTATCCCGCCCTCACCAACGGTGTCAGCTTCGAGCGGATCGTCGCCCACACCGATCAGTGGGACTTCAGCCTGTCGGCCAACCCGCACACCACCGAGGTCTGGGACCGCGTATACCCCTCCTCGTACGAGCAGTTGCCGCTCGGCTACCCACGCAACGACATCCTCTTCACGGCCACCCGGGAGCGGACCGAGGAGATCCGCGCCGGTCTCGGCATCGCCCCCGGCCGGACCGTCCTGCTGTACGCGCCGACCCATCGCGACTACCGGAAGGGCTTCGTCCCCCGAATCGACCTGGAGCGCCTCGCCCGCGCTCTGGGGCCGGAGTACGTGGTGCTGGTGCGGGCCCACTACTTCTACGGGCGCTCGGCCGGGCTCGGCGCGGGGCAACGGGTCATCGATGTCACCGGACACCCGCGGGTCGAGGAACTCTTCCTGGCCGCCGATGGGCTGATCACCGACTACTCGTCCCTGATGTTCGACTACGCCTGCCTCGACCGCCCGATCATCACCTACGTGCCGGACTGGGCCGCCTACCGGGCCGCACGCGGCACCTATGTCGATCTGCTCTCCGGCCGCCCCGGCGACACCCCCGGGGCCGTCGCCACCACGGAGGACGAACTGCGCGAGACGCTGCTCACCGGGGCGTGGCGGTCGGCGGACGCGGCCGTGCTGCGCGCCGCGTTCCGCAGACGGTTCTGCCCGTACGACGACGGGCACGCGGCGGAACGCGTGGTGCGGCGAATCTTCCCCGCCGGCTCGGACTGAAGCCTCGCGTCACCCGTACGGGGCGACCCCTCCGTACCCCTTCGTCGTTGTGTTCAACAGCGCGCGCACATCGCAACGTTGGGAGAGGTCATGCACAGGTCCGCCTACGAGCAGATGGAACTCTGTATCCAGGAGTATCTTCCCAAGTCCCGCAGACACCGTGTCGTGGACCTCGGCTCGCGGATCTCCGGCACACAGACGCGTACGCACCAGGGGCTGCTGGCGGGCCACGACGTCGACTACTTCGGTGTCGACGTGCTCGACGGGCCCAACGTCGACGCGGTGATGAGGCGGCCCTACCGGATCCCCGTCACGTCGCGCAGTGCCGATGTCGTCCTGTCCGGCCAGGCGTTCGAGCACATCCCCTTCTTCTGGGTGTCGATGCTGGAGATCGCCCGGGTGCTGAGGCCCGGCGGCTACGCCTTCATCACCGCTCCCTCGCGCGGGCACGTCCACGACGCGCAGGACTGCTGGCGCTACTACCCCGACGGCTTCCGTGCGATGGCCGCGCACTCCCGCCTCGAACTCTACGAGGCGTACACGGACTTCCCGCCCACGAAGGGCATCTGGCACGACTACGGGTCCATCGACACGAAGGCCGCCTACTGGGGTGACTCCGTCGGCGTCTTCCGCAAGCCGCAGCGCCATCCCCGGCCGGTGGCCCGGCTGAAGAGCCGGCTGGCCATGTTCGCCGTGCGGGAGACGGCGGTGTGGTGGGCCAACCGGGTCGGCGGAGTGGACCGGGTGCCGCTGCCGCGCCCGCTGGACGGGCGGGAGCGGTGCGGGCGCCCGGAGAGCCGGCCCGTCACATCAACGACAGGTTGACGAAAGATGACATGAGCCGCAAAGCGCGCGTACCCTCCGGCGGCATGGCTTGGCGCAACGCCGTCAACGGCGTCCTTCAGCAACTCACCGGGTACCAGCTCAGGCGCGCGGCCGTGCCCGCGCCCCGCTCCGCCACGGCACCGACGGGCGCGGCAGCGGCAGAGCCTGCAGCGGGCCGGCCGGCAGCCCAGCAGCCGACGGCGACGGCGGCGACGGCGGCGAAGAAGCAGCCTGCGGCGAAGAAGCCGGCAGTCAAGGCCGCGCCCCAGTTCCCGGCCGACTACGACGACGAGGCGAAGGACATCATCCGCGCGGTCAAGCCGTACACGATGACCTCGCCGGAGCGGCTCAACGCCTTCGTCCTCGCGACCCGGCACATCGTCAGGCACGACATCCCCGGCGACATCGTCGAGTGCGGTGTCTGGCGCGGTGGGTCCATGCAGGCCTGCGCCAAGACGCTGCTGTCGCTCGGTGAGACCGGTCGCGACCTGTACCTCTTCGACACGTACGAGGGCATGACCCCGCCCACCGCGGAGGACCTGCGGCGCGACGGCAGGCCGGCCCAGGAGCTCCTGGACGCCCAGGGCAGGGACCGGCCGATCTGGGCGGTGGCCTCGCTGGAGGACGTACAGGCCGGGTTCGAGGGCGTGCCGTATCCGAAGGACCGTATCCACTACGTGCAGGGCAAGGTCGAGGACACCGTTCCGGCGCAGGCGCCGGGGCAGATCTCGATCCTCCGGCTGGACACCGACTGGTACGCGTCGACCAAGCACGAGCTGGAGCACCTGTACGCGCGTCTGGTGAGCGGCGGGGTGCTCCTGATCGACGACTACGGGTACTGGCAGGGCTCGCGCCAGGCCGTCGACGAATTCCTGGAGGAGACCGGCGCGCAGTTGCTGCTGCTGCGCATGGACGAAGGCCGGATCGCCGTCAAGCCCTGAGCGGTCCGCCGGCACTCGCGAGCCCCGTGCCTCACCGGCACGGGGCTCGTTCGTTATGCAGAAGACCAGTTGAGGTTGTCCGCCCGGAAGGATCGTGCGCAGCGCATGGCACCCCGTCTCACCGTCGTCGTCCCGCTCTACAACGTCGAGGAGTACCTCGGAGCCTGCCTGGACTCGCTCGCCGAACAGACCATGGCCGACCTCGAAGTCGTCATGGTCGACGACGGCTCGACCGACAACAGCGCTGATGTGGCGAAGGAGTTCGCCAGGAGGGACTCGCGTTTCCGGCTGATCCGGCAGGAGAACGCCGGGCTGGGTGCCGCGCGCAACGCCGGGGCCGGGCAGGCCCATCCGGACGGGGAGTTCCTGACGTTCGCCGACAGCGACGAC
This sequence comes from Streptomyces sp. NPDC060035, assembly GCF_042736635.1. Taxonomy (NCBI): domain Bacteria; kingdom Bacillati; phylum Actinomycetota; class Actinomycetes; order Kitasatosporales; family Streptomycetaceae; genus Streptomyces; species Streptomyces sp. NPDC060035. The sequence continues at coordinate 480,262 of NZ_JBHWVO010000003.1, read as the reverse complement.
ATCGTCCCGCCCGGCGCCTACGCGCGGATGCTCGGTGAACTCGACCGGTCCGGCTCGGACTTCGTCACCGGGAACGTGCTCAGGCTCCGTGCGAACGGCGCGCTCGAACAGTCCCCGATGTTCCGCAGGCCGATGGAGAGGGCCCGCAGGGCCACGCACATCACCCGGGACTGGATCCTGCTCGGTGACCGCATCGCCTGCAACAAGGTGTTCCGCAGATCGTTCTGGGAGCGGCACTCCTTCGCTTTCCCGGAAGGAGTCCTGTACGAGGACATCGCCGTGGTCCTTCCCGCGTACTTCCTGGCAGGCTCCGTCGACGTCGTCGAGGAGCCCGTCTACCACTGGCGGGACCGCGACGGTTCGATCACCACCCGGCGCGCGGTGCCCAAGGGCATCCGCGACCGGGTCACCGCGGTCTCCACCGTGAGCCGGTTCCTCGCCGAGCGCGGCATGGCGGAGGCCGGGCGTCGCTACGACGAGCACGTGCTCTCCGGCGATCTGTGGCTGTTCATCGAGGCGCTCCCGGAGGGCGATGCCGCCTTCCACGAGGCCTTCCTCACACACGCGAACGCCTTCGCCGACACCGTCGAACCGGCCGTCCTCGACGCGCTGCCCCTGCATCTTCGGGTCAAATGGCAGCTGATCCGGGAACGCAGGATGGCGGAACTGCTCGCCCTTCTCGCACATGGGTCACGCGACCGGGACACCTTCCACGTCCGTGGTCTGCTGCGCCCGCGGGCGCAGTACCCGGGTGTCGCCGACTCTCTCCCGCAACGCGTCACCGCGCTCGCCGGTGCGGACCTCCCCGTGCACGCGCATCTCACCGAGGCCGTCTGGCGGGACGGGATGCTGCACCTCAAGGGGTACGCGTACGTCCGTAACGCCCCGGGGAAGTCGCCCGGGGCCGGCTGGCTCAGGGCGGGCCGGCGGCTGATCCCGCTCCGGATGCGTACGACGGTGACGGACGAGGCGGCGGCCGGGTCGGGGCGGTCGCTGCACCGCTACGAGCGGTCCGGGTTCGAGACCGTCGTCGACCCGCGCCGGCTCGCCGCCAGAGGGACGGGCCGGGGCAACCGGACGGTCTGGAAGCTGGAGTCCGTCGTCGTCGGCGGGGGACGGCCGCGCCGGGGACCGATGCGGCTGCTCGGCAACCCGGCGGCACCGGCCGTGCGGTACGTCGACGAGCGCACCCGTATCGTCCCCGTGCTCTCCGGCAACAAGCTGGAGCTTCGGGCCGAGCGGATCGGCGCCGTGCTCGCCGGGCACCGGGCGACGGAGGCCGGGGACGGCGTACGGATCGCGGTGCGCATCCTTGGGGGCGGCACACCGACCGTCCTGCGGATCCAGGAGTGGCGTACGAAGGAGACCCGGGAGTTCCCCCTGGCGCTCAGCGAGGAGGGGGCAGGTCCGGACACCGTCTTCGCCGAGGTGCCGTTCGATGCCCTGCGGGGATCCGACGGCGACTGGGGTGTCCAACTGGTGGGAGACGGGGGCCGGCTGACGGTGGCCGCCCGGCCGGAGACCGAAGCCGGGCGGTATCCGCTGTCCAGGGGTCGCGAACTGTATGCCGCGGCCAACCCCTCCGGCGATCTGGTCCTCACCGACCGGGCCGTACAACCCCTCGTCGTACGCCTGTCATGGCCGGACGGCGGCGGCCTCGCCATCGAGGGGGACCTCCCTGAGTCCCCGGACCGCCAGGTCGAACTGTGCCTGCGCCACAGCGGTCATCAGGAGGAGGCCGCCTTCGCCGTGGAGCGCTCGGACACCGGATTCCGTACGGCGTTCGCTCCCGCGGCCGTTGCGGGGACCGGCGGTACCCTCCCGCTCGCCGAGGGCCGTTGGTACCCCTTCCTCCGTGAGCAGGGCGAGAGGGACCCGGAGAAATACCTGCCCCTGCGGGTGGCGCCCCAGCTCCACGCCGGACTGCCGCTGCACCGGGAGGCCGGGGGGCGCCGCTTCACACTGGAGCGTCTCTTCCACGACCGGCTCGCGCTGCGGTCCGGGAGCACCCTGCCGGTGCGGGACCGGGGCGCCTACGGGCAGCGGCAGCTGCGCGAGCGTTACGCCGTCACGCGCGGCGGGGACCTGCGTCCGGTCGCGCTGTACTCCAGCTTCGACGGGCGCCAGTACTCGGATTCGCCCCGTGCCGTGCACGAGGAACTGGCCCGTCGAGACAGCGGCATCGAGCACCTGTGGGTGGTACGCGACCAGCAGGCCGCCGTGCCCGCCGGGGTCCGCGCCGTGGCCCTGCACAGCGCCGAGTGGCACGAGGCCCTGGCCCGCAGCCGCTGGATCGTCACCAACACACAGCTGCCCGAGTGGTTCGAGAGGGCCGAGGGGCAGTTCGTCGTCCAGACCTGGCACGGCACCCCCCTCAAGCGCATCGGCCGGGATCTGGCAGGCAGCTCCTGCGCGGATACCGCGTACATGGCGTCCCTGCCGCAGCGCGCCGCCCAGTGGAGCGTGCTCGTGTCGCCGAACAGTTTCTCCACTCCGGTCCTGCGCCGCGCCTTCGGCCACACCGGTGAGGTCCTGGCGTGCGGCTACCCGCGCAACGACCTGCTGTACGCCCCCGACCGGACGAAAGTCGCGGCCGCGGTACGGGAGTCGCTCGGCGTACCCGACGGCAGCCGCGTCGTTCTGTACGCCCCCACTTGGCGCGAGGACGGGCCCAGGCGGAGCGGCCGCTACGGCCTTGATCTCCAACTGGACCTGGAACAGGCGCGGAAGGCTCTCGGTAACGACCACGTCCTGCTGGTGCGCCGTCACTACCTGGTCGGCGGAAGCGTCCCGGAGAGCCGCTTCGTCCGCGATGTGTCGCGCTATCCCGACGTCGCCGAGCTGATGCTGATCAGCGATGTGCTGGTCACGGACTACTCGTCCCTGATGTTCGACTTCGCGCAGACGGGCCGGCCGATGCTCTTCCACACCTACGACCTGGAGCACTACCGCGACACCCTGCGCGGCTTCTGCTTCGACTTCGAGAGCCGGGCACCCGGCCCGCTGATCCCCACCTCGGCCGGTGTCGTCGATGCCCTGCGCGACCCGGAGCGCGCGAGCGCCGGCCACCGTGACGCGTACGCCCGTTTCCGTGAGTCGTTCTGCGATCTCGACGACGGGACGGCGGCGGCCCAGGTCGTGGATCGGATGCTGAAGGGGACGCAGGAATGAACACGCCCGATTTCAGTTGTGTGGTCACTGCCGCTGCGGAGGGCGGGGACGCCGCGGCCCTGTGTGCGTCCGTGGAGTCCGTGCTCGATCAGAGCCTGCGCGGTGTCGAGGCCCTCGTCGTCCTGCCCGCCGACGGCGACGCCGCCGTCCGCACAGTGGCCGAATCGCTCGCCGGGCGCTCCCCGGACCGGGTCCGCCTTCTCGTCGCCGAGCCGTGGGCCCGCTCCACCGCCGCCCTGCGCAACACCGGTCTGGAGGCGGCCCGGGGCACCTACGTCCTCGTCCTCGGCAGTGGCGAGCGCCTCCAGCATCATGCCTGCCGCAACCTCTGGGAGGCCGGCGCACGTACCGGTGCCGACCTGCTCGCCGGGCGCTGGAGCCGGCTCACCGGGGACGGGGCGAAGGAACAGGAACCGCCCTGGCAGCAAACGCTGTTCGCACGCTCGCGAACCCTCGGCCGGTTCACGGACGCCCCCGAACTCGTCGTGCACGACGCCCTCGTGACGGGCTTCTGCCTGCGGCGCGAGGCCCTGGAGCGGCACGGACTGCGCTACGACGAGGACCTCACCCACAGCGAGACCATGTTCGGCCCCCTGGCGGCAGCGGTCGTCGGCCGGATCGTGCTGGTACGCCGCCGGATCGTTTCCGGGCATGCCGTACCCGACCGGGGCCCGGGGCTCGCAGGACTCGTCGAGGCCCACCGGCGCGTGTGCCACGTCCTGGTCGCCCAGGGGCTCACCGACCTGTGCGAGCAGCGCGAGCGCGCCTTCCTGCTCGACCATCTCCTGCCGCTGGTGCGGTCGTTTCCTGAGCTGCCCGCCGCCGAGCGCGAACGGATCACCGAGAGGGCCGTCCGGGTGCTGCCGGAGTGCGTACCCGGGCCTGCCCTGCTCACCCTGGCGCCTGTCGAACGCGTGGGCGTCCGGCTGCTGGAGCGCGGTGACGCGGACGGGGTGCTCGCTGCGGCGTACGCGCTGCGCAGGCGGGGCACGGTGGCCGCGCCGCTCACCACCGGGGCCGGCGGGCGGGTGTACTGGCAGGGCGAGGAGCAGGATCCCGCTCTGGACGTCACCGAACTCGGCCATCAGCACCGTACGTTCGGTGAGCTGAGGCTGATGAACCGGCTCACCCGGTACGAGACCGGGGGCGGCCGGGTCCTGCTCGAGGGCCGCCTCGTCCTGCCCGCGCACACGGGCCCGGGGGCCTCGCCGAACGCCTGGCTCGAATTCCGGGTACGGGACGGCTCCCGCACCTTCCGTCTGCCGGTCGACGAACTCCGGCGCGACGCCACCGGAATCAGCTGGCGGACCCGCGCCGACCTCACCCGTCTCCTGCGCCCCCTCGGCGCCCGCGACACCGTGTGGGACGCGAGGATGGTGCTGGAGGACGGCCCGGTCCGCTCGGTCAGCGACCTCTTCGCCGCCCATGACCTCGTCGGCCCGGCGGACCGCTCTGCCGCCCGGCCCCGGCTCGGCCGGGCGGCAGGGGACACCTGGCAGCCCTACGTCACGCTCAAGGACCATCTGGCGCTCCGGCTCGAAGCCCGCCGCCGCCCCGCCCGCACGGTCCGGCGGCTGGTCCACTACGCAACGCACTTCCGCCCCGCACGCAGGGCAAGGGTCCTGATGCGGGCCCTGGGCAAGCGCCGCGACCGGCTGCACGCCCGGGGGCTGAAGGTCTCCGTCTACCACTCCTGGCTTCTCCGGCTGCCCGTGCACAAGGGGTCCGTGGTCTTCGAGAGCCATATGGGTACGTGCTACGGCGACAGCCCCCGTGCCATCCACGAGGAGGTACGCAGCAGAGGGCTGCCCCTGCGCTGCGTCTGGTCGTACGAGAGTTCCCCGGACGGCTTCCCGGCCGGCGTACGGCTCGTGCGCCGCTGGTCGTGGCGGTATCTGTGGACGCTCGCCCGGGCCGAGTACTGGGTCGACAACCAGGGCTTCCCGCAGCATCTGAGGAAGCCGTCCCGCACCACCTATCTGCAGACGTGGCACGGATCGGCGTACAAGCGCATGGGCTTCGACGAGACCCGGGTGCGCATGCAGAACGCCCCGCAGCGCGAGCGGCTCCAGCAGGCCGTGCACCGCTTCGACCACTTCCTCGTCCGCTCCGAGCACGATGTGCGCACCCTCGCGCGCGCGTACAGGCTTCCCGAGAAGGCGCTGTTGCGCACCGGCTATCCGCGCAACGACGTCCTGCTGGCCGCGCGGGCCAGGGACGAGGCGGAGGGGCGGCTGCCACGCCCGGCGCTTGCGGAGGAGCTCGGTCTGCCGGACCACCGGAAGGTCGTCCTGTACGCGCCGACGTTCCGGGGCGGGCCGGGGAAACGTAGACGCCGACGGCTGCTGCTGGATGCCGCGCGCTTCGCGGAACGCTTCGGGGACGAGTACACGCTGCTCGTCCGCGCGCACTACCTGGAGGCCGCGAGCCTGCCCGTGTGCCCGCCGGGGACGGTCGTGGACGTCTCGGGCCACCACGACGTCAGTGAACTGCTCGCTCTCGCCGACGTGCTGGTCACCGACTACTCGTCGATCATGTTCGACTACGCGCTCCTGGACCGGCCGATCGTTCTCTTCGCGCCGGATCTCGACGCGTACGCCGCCGAACGGGGCAGCTACTTCGACCTGCGCGAGAAGGCGCCGGGGCCGGTGGCAGCGACCGAGGACGAACTGTTCGACGTGCTGGCCCGTCTGAAGGTTGCGGACTCCGGCTTCGAGACACGACGCAGGGCCTTCGCCGAGGAGTTCGGCGACTACGACCGGGGAGACGCGGCACGTGCCGTCGTCGACACCGTGTTTGCCCGCCATCTGTCCGAAACCCGTACCGGGGAGGTGGCCCGATGAACCGCGGCCGTGATGTCTTCATCGTCTCGAACAGCACGGACGAACTCGGGGGAGTCACCGGGTGGATGCACCGGACCGCCCAGCTGTTCCAGGAACAGGGCCACCGGGTCCACACCATCGGCATCCACGCCGCCGAGCTGAGGATGGCCCTGCCCGAACCGCCCGGCTACCCCGTGACGCCGCTGTACCCGTCCCACCCGCCGACCCCCTGGGCCCCCAGGGGTGTGCGGGACCGCTTCCGGATCTCCGCCCGGTGGAACGAGGCGGCGCGCGCGGCCCGCAAGCGGCGCGCCGTCGAACAGCTCTCGGAGATCTTCCGTGCCGCGCGGCCCGGCGGCGTGGTGATCGTCAGTCAGGTCTGGGCGATGGAATGGGTCGGCGAGGCGGACACCGCCGGTCTGCGGGTCATCGGGATGAGCCATGAGTCCTACGACTACTCCCGCGCGAGCCACCGCTACCGCTGGATCAAGAACCACTACACGGGGCTCGACCACTGGCTCGTCCTCACCGAGGAGGACGCCGACATCTGGGCGGGCGACGGGATGAACAACGTCGGCTTCATGCCCAACGCCCTGGCCGCGCTGCCCCAAGTGCCCTCCCCGCGGCGCGTGAAGGCCGTGGCGAGCATCGGCAGGCTCACCGACCAGAAGGGCATCGACATGCTCCTGGACACCTGGGCGCTGGTGGCCCCGCAGCGCCGCGACTGGCGTCTGGACGTGTACGGGGCGGGCGAGGACGAGGCGGGCCTCAGGGCACAGTGCGCCGACCTCGGCCTGGACGGCTCGGTCGCGTGGAGGGGTCGCACGGACGACGTGCCCGGCGCACTCGCGGCCTCCTCCGTCTTCGTGCAGTCCTCGCGCGGCGAAGGATTCCCGCTGGCGCTGCTGGAGGCCATGGCGAACGGTGTCCCGTGTGCGGCGTTCGACTGCGCACCGGGAGTGCGGGAGATCGTGCGCGACGGCGAGGACGGGCTGCTCGCGCCCGCCGGGGACATCGGTGAACTCGCCGACCGGCTCCTGCGGCTCACCGGCAACCCCCGGATGCGGGACGCGATGGGGGACCGGGCGCGGGCCAACGTCCAGCGTTTCTCCGAGGCGGAGATCATGCGCCGCTGGGAAGAGCTGTTCGCGTTCCTGGAGCGTTGAGCGTTTCACGGTCGGGTGTACGGGGAGGGACAGGCCCTCCCCGTACACCTCACCCGTTGGTGTATTCCCGCACCGTTACCTGCCGGGGCACCCCCGTGGGGCCCCGGCCGCCCGTCTGTACGGGCAGCGGCAGCCCCGAGGTGTCGTCCAGGAAGACCCGTCGCACCACCCGCTCCGCCGCGTGCCCGTCGTCGTACGGGCAGAACCGGGCCCGGAACGCCGCCCGCCGCTGCGCCGAGCGCGGGCCGCGCCAGTGTTCCGTGGCGAAGATCTCGTGCAGCTCGTCCTGGCTGCGTGCCACCGCCCCCGGCGGGAACCCCTCCAGATCGAAGTAGGTGCCGCGCGCGGCCTCGTACGCCTGGCTGTCCTCGAGGTGCAGGACGACCGGCCGGTCCAGGTTGACGTAGTCGAACATCAGCGACGAGTAGTCCGTGATCAGCGCGTCCGAGGCGAGACAGAGTTCCTCGACGGAGGGATGGGCGCTGACGTCGATGATCCGGGGATGCGCGGTGCGCCCGGCAGTGGTGCCGGCCGAGGGGGCCAGGTAGTGGGAGCGGGCCAGGATCACGAAGTGCGGGCCCAGGACGCGGACGAGCTTGTCCAGGTCCAGGATGTGGTGCTGGGTGCGCCGGTAGTCGCGGTGCGTCGGCGCGTACAGGACGGCGGTGCTGCCGGCCGGGACAGCCAGGCTCTCGCGCAGCTGCGCGATCTCGGCCGGGCCGGTGCGGCGGAAGACGTCGTTGCGCGGATTGCCGTACTCCAGCGTGGTGTAGCCGGAGGGGTAGGTCCGCTCCCAGACGAGTGTGGAGTGTTGGTTCGCGGAGAGCGAGTAGTCCCACTTGTCGACGTTGCGCAGCAGCGCCTCGAAGTCCGTGGAGCCGGCCGCGGCCGGACGGTGCACGAGGTCGGTGCCCATCGTCTTCAGGGGCGTTCCGTGGTGGGTCTGCAGCAGTACCTGGCCGCGGCGCTTCACCAGCCGGCGGTCGAAGTTGACGTTGTTCACGAGGTACCGGGAGCGGGCCAGGGCCGTCCAGTAGGCGAAGGTCCCCGGGTGCAGCACACGGGTGGCCGCAGGCACCGTGTGCGCGTCCTCGGGGCGGCAGATCCAGGAGGTGCGCAGCCCGGGGACCAGCGCCCGGGCCGTCGCCTCGACGGCCGCGGGGCTGCAGGTGTAGCCGCGGTTCCAGTAGGCGGCGAACACGGCGTCCAGGGGCCGGACCGGGAGCTGTAGCTGGATGCGGTAGTGCAGCTGGAGAACGGTTCCGCGCACCACTCGGCTCAGCGCCGCCGTACCGCGGCGGAGCCGGCCGCGCAGCTGCTGCGCGGCCCACAGGGCGCGGTACGTGCGGTGGGCGCCCAGCCGGAACAGCCCGTGCCGCAGGCGGGCGCGGCGCGGTACGGGCGCGCCGGGGGCGCGGTAGCGGCGGCAGTGGGCGCGGGCGAGGCGGAAGAACTGGCCCCGGGTGCCGCGCGGGAGCCGGCCGCGGGAGGTGAACAGTGTCGAGAAGTGGTCGAGCATCCGGCGGAACATCACCGGACGCCAGACGGCGAGTTCGGGCCGGGCGTCGATGAAGGCGAAGACCCGGTCGTACTGGTCGAAGACGTCGAAGTGCCTGCGGGTGGTGGTGGAGAGGATGTTGCCCCGGCGCCGCTGGCGGTATCCGACGCAGACCGCGTCCAGGACGGCGATCGATCCGGCGGCCATCAGTACCGGATAGGTCCAGGGGGTGTCCTCGTAGTAGCCGGGCGGAAAGGTGAAGCCCTCGGCCTCGATGAACTCGCGGCGGTACGCCTTGTTCCAGACGACCATCAGAACCTTGAGCAGTTCGGGGCGTTCCGCCAGCCGGAAGGAGGCGGGTCCGGTCTCGGCGAGGTGCCGGGCGAAGGTGTTGCGTACGCTCTCGCCCGACCAGTACGTGCGGGCGTAGTCGTAGACCAGGACATCGGGACCGCCGGTCGACGTGATCCGGTCGGCGATGGTCTGCAGTGCCTCCGGCGTGAAGGTGTCGTCGCCGTCGAGGAAGAGCAGGTAGTCACCGTTCGCCCTGGCCACTCCGGCGTTGCGGGCCGGTCCGAGGCCGGAGTTGTGGGGGAGGTGGACGGCGCTGACCCGGGGGTCGCGGGCGGCGTACTCGTCGGCGATCGGGCCGCAGGCGTCCGGTGAACAGTCGTCGACCACGATGATTTCGTAGTCCTTGAAGGACTGGTTCAGCACGGAGTCGAGACACGCGTGCAGGTACGCCTGGACCCGGTACGCGGGCACGATGACACTGAACCGGGGCACAACACATCCAGGGGTCGCTCGCGGGCGGGCAGGTGGCCCGCAAACGGCTGATGGAGTGACTTGGTTACGCCGGATGTGGCATTCGGGGGAAGTGCGAGGTAGGGCGGCCCGGTCGGGAGTGACCGGGCCGCCGCACCGTTGACGAACATATGTACGACACCGGTTGTGGCATCGCTGTGGCTCCGGGGTGCCGCTACTTGACGGCGCCCGCCATCACGCCGGAGACGAACTGCCGCTGGAAGGCGAAGAACACCGCCAGCGGGATCACCATCGACACGAAGGCGCCGGGCGCCAGTACGTCGATGTTGTTGCCGAACTGGCGGACCTGCTGCTGCAGGGCCACGGTGATCGGCGGGGACTCCGAGTCCGCGAAGATCAGCGCGACCAGCATGTCGTTCCACACCCAGAGGAACTGGAAGATCCCGAGCGAGGCGATCGCCGGGCCGCCCAGCGGCATCACGACCCGGGTGAACACCCGGATCTCGCCCGCACCGTCGAGCCGTGCGGCCTCCAGTAGTTCGCGCGGGATCTCCGCGAAGAAGTTCCGCAGGAGGAAGATGGCGAACGGCAGGCCGAACGCCGTGTGGAACATGATCACACCGAAGGTCGTCTCGAAGATCCCGATGGTGCCGAAGAGTTCGGAGACCGGGATCAGGGCGACCTGCACGGGGACCACCAGCAGTCCGACGACCACCAGGAACCACCAGTCGCGGCCGGGGAACTCCATCCAGGCGAAGGCGTATCCGGCGAGCGAACCGATCACCACGACCAGGAACGTGGCGGGGACGGTGATCAGCACCGTACTGAGGAGCGAGCCGGTGATGGTCGAATTGTCCAGCAGGCGCTGGTAGTTGTCGAAGGTGAGTTCGGACGGGGCCGTGAAGATCTTCCACCAGCCGGTGGCCGCGATGTCCTCGGCTCCGCGCAGCGACGACAGCAGCAGTCCGATGGTCGGCATCAGCCAGAACAGGCCCACCAGGATGAGGAAGACCCGCATGACACCGCCGCCCGCGCGGGCGGCGGTTCGCGAGGCGAGGGACGGCTTGGCCTTCGCCGGCTCGGCCGTGGCACCGAGGATCCCCGTGGCCCTCACGGGTTCGGTCGTGGTCATCGGCGTCCCTCCTTACGTATCCGGCGAATGTTGAAGAGCATCACCGGAATCACCAGCAGCAGCAGAAGCACGGCGATGGCGCTGCCGACCCCGAGGTCCGCGTCCGTGCCGAACGAGGACCGGTACAGCTGGAGCGCCAGGACGTTCGCGTCGTCCTGGGTGGAGCCGGGCGCGATGATGAAGACCAGGTCGAAGATCTTCAGGACGTTGATCATCAGGGTGACCAGCACCACCGCGAGGACGGGCGCGAGCATCGGGACGGTGATCCGGCGGAACACCTGCCACTCGTTGGCGCCGTCCACCCGGGCCGCTTCGAGGAGTTCGCGCGGCAGGCCTGCCAGGCCCGCGGCGATCAGCACCATCGCGAAGCCCGCCCACATCCAGACGTAGCTGCCGATGATCCCCGGGGTCACGAGGGAGGGGCCGAGCCAGTCGACCCCGTTGTACGGCTCCCGGAAGTTCGACGCGGGCAGCCGGAGCTCCGCGCCCTCGGCCGATGCGGGCAGGGTGAACACGCCGTCCGCGCCCGCTGTCGCCGAGGCGACGACCTTGCCGTCCTTGACCGCCTCGACCGTGATGCCCTTGAGGCCGAGCTCCTTCGGGTCCACGACGTTGGGTTTGCCGCCGCCCCCCTTGGTGAAGTCCAGCCACGCGGTGCCGGTGATCTTTCCGTCCGCCGCGGTGGCGGCCTTCGCCGGCTCGGCGTCGCCCGGCATCTTCGCGGGCGCCACACCGACCAGCGGCAGCTGTACCGGCGAGCCGGCCCGTACCGGTTCCTTCGTGACGAAGGAACCGCCGCCGGCCGCCTTCAGCGGATGGACGGGCAGCGGATGTGCCTTCGGGAAGCCCGACGAGGCCGCGAAGGTGTCGTGCACGCCCACTGCCACGGCGTTGGCGACCCCGCGCTCCGGCGCCTGGTCGTACACCAGACGGAAGATGATGCCCGCGGCCAGCATCGAGATCGCCATCGGCATGAAGACGATCAGCTTGAACGCCGTGCCCCAGCGGATCCGCTCGGTCAGCACCGCGAAGATCAGCCCGAGCACGGTGGAGACCGTCGGCGCGACGACGACCCAGATCGCGTTGTTCTTGACCGCTGTTCGGATGGTGTCGTCGGTGAACAGCGACGTGTAGTTGTCGATGCCCGCAAAGCCCGTGCCCGCCTGGTCGAGGAAGGACCGGTAGACGGAGTACACGATCGGATAGACGACGAGTGCGCCGAGCAGCACCAGGGCAGGCAGCAGGAACGCCGCCGCGATCACCCTCCGGGTGCCGGTCACGCTCCTGCGCGTGCGTACGCGCCCGCGCTCGTCAGGACGCTTGTCGGCGGGGGGCACCGCTCCGGCGCCCCCCGCTGTCGCTGTGGTCATCCCGTCAGCTCTTGTACGCCTCGGCCGCGTCGGACTCCAGTTTCGCTTGAGTCCCCGCGATGTCCTTCGGGTTCTTCAGGAAGTCCTGGAGCGTCTTCCACTCACCCTTTCCGGGGGTCCCGCCGAACGACTGAGGGGCCTGGTCGGACATGTCGAACCGGACGTCGTCGCCGGCCGCGACCAGCGCCTCGGCCATCTTGCGCTGCACGTCGTTCGGGTACGCGGCCGCGTCCAGGCCCTTGTTGGGCGAGATGAACCCGCCCGCCTCGGCCCAGATCTTCGCCGCGTCGGTCGAGGCCAGCCAGGTCAGCAGCGCCTGGGCGCCCTTGCTGTCCTTGAGCGCCACTGCGGCGTCGCCGCCAGTCACCACGGGGGAGTCCGCGCCGACCGCGGGGAAGGGGAACACCTTGGCGTCCGTACCGATCTTCGCCTTGGTCTGCGCGATGTTGATGGAGACGAAGTCGCCCTCGAACACCATCGCGCCCTTGGGCTGGTCCCCGCCGGTGAAGGTCTGTGTGACGGACGCCGGGAACTCGGTCTGCAGCGCCCCGTCGGCGCCGCCCGCGATCAGGCTCGGCTTGCCGAAGAGCTCGGCGAGAGTGGTCAGCGCGTCCTTGACGGACGGGTCCGTCCACTTGATCTCGTGCTTGGCCAACTGGTCGTACTTCTCCGGGCCAGCCTGGGAGAGATAGATGTTCTCGAACCAGTCGGTGAGCGTCCAGCCGTCCGCGCCGCCGACGGAGACGGGGGTGACACCGGAGGCGGAGACCGTCTCGGCCGTGGCCAGGAAGTCCTTCCAGGTCTTCGGCTCACTTGCGCCCGCGTTCTCGAACACCGCGGCGTTGTACCAGATCAGCGACTTGTTGGCGGCCTTGAAGTAGACGCCGTACTGGGTGCCGTCCACCGCGCCGAGGTCCTGCCAGACCTGCGCGTAGTTCTGGCCGAGCTGGGCCCTCGCCTCGTTGCCCACCGGCTTGGCCCACTTCTTGGCCACGGCCTGCTGGATCGCGCCGACCTGCGGGATCATCGCGACGTCCGGGGGCTGGCCGCCCGCGATCTTCGTACCGAGGAAGTTGACGATCGGGTCCTGTGCGGGAACGAAGGTCACCGTGGCGCCCGTGCGCTTCTCGAACTCGTCGAGCACCTTGGTGAAGTTGGCCTGTTCCGGGCCCGTCCAGACCGCGGCGACCGAGACCTTCTCACCGTCCAGTTTCGGTAGGGCGACGCTCGACGGGCTGTCCGTTTTCTTGCCGGATCCTTCGCCCGCCTTGTCCTTGCTGTCGCCGTCCCCACTGCAGCCGGTGAGGGCCAGCGCCCCGACCGCGGTGAACACCAGTGCGGCCCTACGCATTCGAAGGGTTGTGCGCATTCCCTGCCCCGTTTCTCCTGCGCGCATGTGCGCGGACCGGCACCAACGGTGGGACCTGCGGGTGCCGCTCACGTCTCACAGCGTGCGATTCACATCGTCCGTGCGCACAGTCCTACGCCGGGCGCACGGGCGCCGCAATACCGCCATCGCCCCCGACCGGACGATCGTGATGGGCTCGTGACGTGAGGTCGGTGCGCCGCAGCGGCTCGGATTCAGGACGGCGACGAGGGGAACGGGACCAGCGGGGGCAGCCTTTCGGCGTTCACCGAACGGGCCGCCCGCTCCAGGGCGCTGGCCAGCAGAGCCAGGTCCGTCGGCCCGTTGCCCAGCTCACGGACCGGGCGCCGGGTCGGCGGATCGCCCATCCGCTCCCACTCCAGCGGGACGACGGTGGGACGCAGGGTGGCCGTGCGCGGGATGCGGCCGGTGACCCGGCCGCCCTGGAACGGAGTGACCCGGCCGTCCGGATGTCCCAGCCGCCCGCGGCCCGGGGCGGCTTCGTCCGGTGACGGCGGTATGACGGGTGGGTCGAGCACGATACGCAGCCGGGCCCCGCGGGCCAGCTCCGTGTCCTCGGTGCGGTCCGGGCGGCCGGAGGTGGCGACCAGATGGACGCCGAGCCGTCCGCCGTCCCTGGCCACGGCTTCCAGCGCCCGGACGACGGATCCGGCGGCCGGGCGGCCGGGGCTGCCGAGCGCAGGGGCGACCAGGGCGTCGAAGTCGTCGGCCAGGACGACGAGCCGGGGCAGCGGGGAGGGACCGGGATCCGTGGACCTGGCGGTGGTCCGCAGCCGCAGGGTGCCGCTGGCGGCGGATTCGAGATCGCCCCGCTGTTCGGCGACGCCGGCGGGGCGGCGGCCGACGAGCGCCTGCGACTCCTCGTACCGCGCGTGCCACGCGGTGAAGTCCAGCGGGCCGAGCAGCTCGGCCCGGCGCTTCAGCTCGCCGCCGAGCGCCTGGGCGAACTCCCGCATCCGTACGGGGTCGGAGGCGACCAGGTGCGTGAACACATGCGGCAGCTCCGTACAGGGACGCAGACCCTCGCCGCGCTCCCCGTGCTCGCCGCCCGCCCCGTCGATCAGCAGGATGCCGAGCCGGTCGGGCCGGGCGGCGGACGCCAGCGAGGCGGCGACGGCCCGCAGCAGTTCCGTACGGCCGCTGCCCGCCGGTCCCTCGACCAGCAGGTGCGGGCCCTCATCGGCCAGATCGACGGAGAGGGGCCCGCGGGGTCCGGCGCCGAACACGATCACGGGCCGCCCCGCATAGCCGGAGGACACGGGTGCGGGGGTCTGTGCCTCGCGCCGCTGCTCGGGCACACCGGCCGCCGGAGCGTAGGCGGAGCGGCCCGATACGGAGCTGGTGGGCCCGCTGCCCCGGAACGGCGTGTGCCCGGAATCGGGGGCCGTGCGCTGCTGCCCCACCCGGGGGCCGGTGCTCAGGGTGCGGCCGGAACCCGTCATGTCCAGGTCCGCACCTGCGGGGGCGGCCGCGCGCACCGTTGCCCCCGGCTGGTCCTGTGCCGTGGACGCCCATCGGGCCATCAGGGAGGCCGGGGTGGCCCTGGCGAGGCCCAGCTCGTCCAGCAGCCGGGCCGACGGGGGCAGTGCGGCCGCCGCCATGGGCCTGCCCGGCAACGTGGCCGAGCCCTCGTCGCGCAGTGGGGCCAGGGCGCGCCCGAACCGCTCTGCCCAGGCCGCCGACACCGCGTCCACCGCGGCGACGGTGCCGTGCCCGGCGGCCTGGCCGCCCGCCGTACGCAGCAGCCGCAACGCGGTCGCCACATCGCCGCTCAGCATGGCGACCGCCCCGCACTCGCGGAAGGCGATCGAGGCCCGGCACGCGGTGTCGTAGGTCGCGGCGACCGGAGAGGTGGGCGAAGCCGCCGGGGCCTCGGCCAGACAGATCAGATGGATTCCGGCCGCAGCCCCCGCACCGGCCAGCCCGGCCGTGCTCTCGCGCAGCGCTGCCGAACCGGGGTCGCCGTCCACGATCACCACCGTGTACGGCCCCGAGTGGCGGCGGGCGGCCTCGGCCACCGTGGCCCGGTCCGCGCTCGCCCACGAGGGGCCGAGGGGCCCCTCGTACAGGCGGCGCACCAGCTCGGCCGTACGCGCTTCGGCCTGCTCCCTGTTGTACGCGAGGAGCAGCCTGCAGTCCTGGCCGTGCATGGGGCGCAGATGCGGCAGCCAGCCGAGCCAGGACCACTCCCGCCGCCGCTCGTCGGTGCTGCGCGTCCGGTCCGTGCTGATCAGCACGATCTCCAGGTCGAACGGGGAGTGCAGTGCGGCGAGCTGCGCCACTGTCGAGCGGACGAGTCCGGACAGCCGTGCCCTGGGTCCCGCGAGCCCGAGTGAACCGGCCTCCCGCAGTCCTACGGTGACCGGCACGGCCGGCAGGTCGGCCCGCTCCGTCGTCCCCAGTCGTACGACCAGTGCCTCCGGGTGGGCCGCATCGCGCTCCCACAGACGCGGGCCGGGGCCGAGCGCCGTGAGGAGCACCGTCGCGGGGTCGGGCCAGGTGCCTGCCGGGGCGGAGGGAGAGGGGGAGCTCGCGGAGGGGGAGAGCCGGGCCGGGCCGGCCCCGGCGGCCGGGACCGGGCCGTCGGCCGTCCCGTTGCCCGGGTCGCCCTTGCCGCCCGTCAGGCGCCGCGCCCAGGCACCTATGCCGCCGCGCCGCGGAGCGTCGCCCTCCGTGAGGGCGTCGGCGCGGCCGTGGGTGAGCTGCGGCCGGGCACCGGCCGGTCCGCCCCGGTGTTCGCCGTGTCCGGCGGGGGCGTCGTCGTACGCATCGTCCGCGCCATGATCGGGGTGTCCGGCGGGGGCAGGGCTGTAGGCGTGGCTGTGCCCGCCGCCGTCACCGCGCTCTTCCCCCTCGCCGTCTCCCACTGTGCTCGCCCCGGCGCACGCCGTGCCCCGGGCGTGGGCGTCGGCCCGGGTGACCCTCAGGTGGCCCTCGCCGTCGGGTGCCGTCGTCAGCGCCGGCGTACGGGTGCCTGCCGTGAGCCGGAGCGTCGACTCGCCGAGGCGCAGCAGTGCGCCCGGGGTCAGCGGGACCGGGCGCTCGCCGACCTCCGTACCGTCCAGGGAGGTGCCGTTGGTGGAGCGGAGGTCGGCGACCGATACCCGGCCGTCCTCGGAGACCGTCACCGCGCAGTGCAGCCGGGACACGTCCGGGTCGTCGAGCGGTACGTCGGCGTCGGCGGAGCGGCCGATCCGGATCTGCCCGCCGTGCAGCAGATGGACCCCGCCCGCGTCGGGCCCCGCGATCACGTGCAGCTGCGCGGGGACGGCGTCGTCCGCCGCCTCGTCCTCGCCGGGCACCTGGAGGGAGAGCACCGCGCCGTCGACCAGAGGTGGCTCACCCAGGGCGCAGCGCTGCGGGTCGAGCCGCTCGCGCCCGGCGTACAGCACGACGGCGCCGCCGCCCAGGGAGCCCTCGGGCCCCGATACTGCCGCTGCCAGGCTGGAGGCGACTGCCGCGAGGGCCGTCCCCGCGGGGGCGGTTATGAGCACGTCGCAGGCGCGCGTGGGGGTCTGGCCGCTGCGCGGCGCGAGGACGGTCAGCCGGATCTGCATCGCCGTCAGCGGTCCCTTCTGCGCGGGGTGCCCGGCAGGGGGTGGTGCCCTGTGATTCCCCCCACCCGGCACGGACGCGTCGTCCGGTACAGGTCGTCACGGAGCGTGAGATTCCCTGCTTCACAGTTCCGTGCTTGAGGCATCCTCGCACCTGCCACTGACAACACGCCCGGGGGTGACCGCTTAGTGATCTTGAAAGGTCGGCTGTGGGTGCAAAAGTGCCTGCTTGGTCCTCCCCGGGTCGTGCTGCACACTCGTTCGGCAACCAACTGTCCTGCCTGTGCGTCTTCCCCGGACACGGCACCGGTACGACCGAGGACAACCGGCCGGTGCCCCGTACGGCGGCACTAGAGTGGGCCGGAACATCCGGGCGGACCCGGGGGTCCGCAGGCACAACGATCAGCAGGGAGCGCATGACGTGCGGCCGGTAGGCAGCAAGTACCTGCTCGAGGAGCCGCTCGGACGCGGCGCCACGGGCACCGTCTGGCGAGCCCGCCAGCGGGAGACCGCGGGTGCCGAGGCGGCTGTCGCCGGGCAGCCCGGCGAGACCGTTGCGATCAAGGTCCTCAAGGAGGAGCTCGCCAACGACGCGGATGTCGTGATGCGGTTCCTGCGTGAGCGCTCCGTGCTGCTGCGGCTCACCCATCCGAACATCGTGCGCACCCGGGACCTCGTCGTCGAAGGCGATCTCCTCGCCCTCGTGATGGATCTGATCGACGGCCCGGACCTGCACCGTTACCTCCGCGAGAACGGCCCGCTCACCCCGGTCGCCGCCGCCCTGCTCACCGCCCAGATCGCGGACGCGCTCGCCGCCAGCCATGCCGACGGCGTCGTCCACCGCGACCTGAAGCCCGCCAACGTGCTGCTCGACGAGCGGGACGGTGCGATGCACCCGATGCTCACCGACTTCGGCATCGCGCGCCTCGCGGACTCCCCGGGCCTGACCCGGACCCATGAGTTCGTCGGCACGCCCGCCTACGTGGCGCCCGAGTCCGCCGAGGGCCGTCCGCAGACCTCCGCCGTGGACATCTACGGCGCGGGCATTCTGCTCTACGAGCTGGTCACCGGACGCCCGCCGTTCGCCGGGGGCACCGCCCTCGAGGTCCTGCACCGGCACCTCAGCGAGGAGCCCCGGCGGCCCAGCACCGTTCCGGAGCCCCTGTGGACGGTCATAGAGCGTTGCCTGCGCAAGGACCCGGCCCAGCGGCCCAGCGCCGTGAGCCTGGCCCGCGCGCTGCGTACCGTCGGCGCGGGTGTCGGGGTGCACGCGAACTCGGCGCAGATCGCCGCGGCCGAGGGCGTGGGCGCCCTGCTCGCACCCGATCCGGCGCCCGCCGCCGTACCGGAGATCCCGGGCGCGGCCGATGCGACGCAGGTGCTGCCGAGCAACGCGGGTTCGTACGACCCGGCGGCCCCGACCAGCGTGATGCAGCAGACTCCGGGAGGCGGCGGCCACGCCGACCCGACCGCGGTCATGCCTCCCGTGCCCCCGCATCCCGATGGCCCTCCGCGCCCCGACGAGCCGCACCCCTGGCAGTCCCAGCTCCGGGCGGCCCGCGACCGCAACGAGCAGACGCAGGTCCAGTACCTCGACCCGAGCCAGGACCCGCTGCGCCGCCGCCCGCAGCGCCAGCAACAGCCCCCGCAGCGCCAGCAGCCTCAGCAGCAGCAGCAGCGCCCGCAGCCCCAGCGCGCCCAGCAGTACCCCCAGCAGCAGCCTCAGCGCTACCAGCCGCAGCAGCACCAGCCGCAGCGCCAGCAGTACGCACCCCCGCAGCAGCCGGCTCCCCAGCCGCCGGCCCCGCGCCAGCCCAGGCAGCGCAGCGCCAACCCGACGCGCATCCCCGGCCTCGGCTGCCTCAAGGGGTGCCTGTTCACCGTGGTGCTGATGATCGTCGCCGGGTGGCTGATCTGGGAACTGACACCGCTGCAGGACTGGGTGGCCCAGGGCAAGGGGTACTGGGAGGCGATCGGGGACGGGATCTCCAAGGTCTCCGGCTGGGTCGAGGACCTGGGCGGCAGCAACCCCGAAGAGCCGCCCAGCGGTCAGTAACGTCGCCCACTCTGTGTCTTTGTCGACTTCTGCGGGCTATTTCGCCCGCAGAAGTGAAGGTTGGCGCCAACCAG
The DNA here is from genome assembly GCF_042736635.1 of Streptomyces sp. NPDC060035. NCBI lineage: Bacteria > Bacillati > Actinomycetota > Actinomycetes > Kitasatosporales > Streptomycetaceae > Streptomyces > Streptomyces sp. NPDC060035. Next base: position 461,267 of record NZ_JBHWVO010000003.1, on the reverse strand, counting down.
GCCACGCAACACCCCGATAGCCGCGTAACTTTGTCGACCGGGGGTCAACGCCAGCCGCTGAGGGAGCAGTCTTGGCACGGAATATCGGCAGCCGGTACACCGCCCACCAGATTCTGGGGCGCGGCAGCGCCGGCACGGTGTGGCTCGGCGAGGGGCCCGAGGGCCCCGTCGCCATCAAGCTGCTCCGTGAGGACCTCGCGTCCGACCAGGAGCTCGTGGGCCGCTTCGTGCAGGAGCGCACCGCCCTGCTCGGGCTCGGTCATCCGCACGTGGTCGCCGTGCGCGACCTCGTCGTGGACGGCAACGACCTGGCGCTGGTCATGGACCTCGTACGGGGCACCGATCTGCGCACCCGTCTCGACCGCGAGCGGCGCCTCGCGCCGGAGGCCGCCGCGGCGATCATCGCGGACGTGGCCGACGGGCTCGCGGCCGCGCACCGGGCGGGAGTGGTCCACCGCGACGTCAAGCCGGAGAACATCCTGCTCGACATGGAGGGCCCACTGGGCCCCGGGGGCTCGCACCCGGCACTGCTCACCGACTTCGGCGTCGCCAAGCTGATCGACACCCCGCGCCGCACCAAGGCCACCAAGATCATCGGTACGCCGGACTATCTGGCCCCCGAAATCGTCGAGGGCCTCCCGCCGCGCGCCGCCGTGGACATCTACGCCCTCGCGACGGTGCTGTACGAGCTCCTGGCGGGCTTCACGCCCTTCGGTGGCGGCCACCCCGGCGCGGTGCTGCGCCGACACGTCACCGAGACGGTCGTCCCCCTCCCGGGCATCCCCGAGGAGCTCTGGCAGCTCCTGGTCCAATGCCTGGCCAAGGCCCCCGCATCCCGGCTGCGCGCCTCCGAGCTCGCGGTCCGCCTGCGCGAACTGCTTCCGCTGCTGTCCGGAATACCTCCGCTGGATGTGGACGAGCCCGATTCCGAGGCCGAGCCGCAGACGTACGACGAGCAGCAGTACACCCCCGCCCAGGAGGAGCCCCGCCGCCGCGGCGCGGTCCCGCTGGTCCCGGGCTCCTCCCCGGACTCCAACCGGGACACCCACACGAGCATGCGTGTCCCGGCCCCCGACGAACTGGCCGGCGGCCCCCTGGGTACCGCACGGGCCCCGCGCGCCCCGGGGCGTCCGCGGCCCGGATCGGCGCGCAACAAGTCCGCCGCCGTCCGCAAGCGGCGCATCACCCTCGGTGTGGCGGTGGTCGCCCTGTGCGTGGCCGTAGGAGTGGGCGGATGGCTCGCCACGAGCGGTGACGACGCGGGCGCGACCCCCCAGGACACGCGGAATTCGGCGCCGGCGACGCCCTGAGACCCGCCGCCGGGACGGCCCGGCTCCGGGGGAGGGACAGGTTCACTCGTCCAGCCGTTAGGCTGGACCCGTGGCAGTCGTCGATATTTCCGAAGAGCTGAAGTCCCTCTCCTCGACCATGGGGTCGATCGAGGCCGTCCTGGACCTGGATGCGCTGAGGGCCGACATCGCCGCGCTCGAGGAGCAGGCTGCGGCGCCGTCCCTCTGGGACGACCCGGAGGCGGCCCAGAAGATCACCAGCAAGCTTTCGCACCTCCAGGCCGAGGTCCGCAAGACCGAGACCCTGCGCGGCCGCATCGACGACCTCGCCATCCTCTTCGAGCTCGCCGAGGACGAGGCTGACGCCGACGCGCTGGCGGAGGCGGAGTCCGAGCTGGAATCGGTCAGGAAGGCGCTGGACGAGATGGAGGTCCGCACGCTCCTCTCCGGCGAGTACGACGCGCGCGAGGCCCTGGTCACCATCCGCGCCGAGGCCGGTGGCGTCGACGCCGCCGACTTCGCCGAGAAGCTCCAGCGCATGTACCTCCGCTGGGCCGAGCGGCACAACTACAAGACCGAGGTCTACGAGACCGCGTACGCGGAAGAGGCCGGCATCAAGTCGACCACCTTCGCGGTGGAGGTGCCGTACGCCTACGGCACGCTCTCCGTCGAGCAGGGCACCCACCGGCTCGTCCGGATCTCGCCCTTCGACAACCAGGGCCGCCGCCAGACGTCCTTCGCGGGTGTCGAGGTGCTGCCGGTGGTCGAGCAGACGGACCACATCGAGATCGACGAGTCCGAGCTGCGTGTGGACGTGTACCGCTCCTCGGGCCCCGGCGGTCAGGGCGTCAACACCACGGACTCCGCGGTGCGCCTGACCCACCTGGCGACCGGCATCGTCGTCTCCTGCCAGAACGAGCGTTCGCAGATCCAGAACAAGGCATCCGCCATGAACGTCCTCCAGGCGAAGCTTCTTGAGCGCCGCCGCCAGGAGGAGCAGGCGAAGATGAACGCGCTCAAGGGTGACGGCGGCAACTCCTGGGGCAACCAGATGCGTTCGTACGTCCTGCACCCGTACCAGATGGTCAAGGACCTGCGTACGGAGTTCGAGATGGGCAACCCGGAAGCGGTGTTCAACGGCGAGATCGACGGCTTCATCGAGGCCGGTATCCGCTGGCGCAAGCAGAGCGAGAAGTAGCCGTATCCGTACGGTGGTCGGGCCCGGCAGGGATACCTGCCCGGGCCCGTTTCCTTTTCCCGCCGCGTGAAGGCGAGTTGAGGGGGCTGTGTGGTGAATGCGTCACAGTCGTGGTTTTGAATAGCCGTCAAGAACCCCCATAGCGGCGCGTAAGCCCCGGAACGGCCTTGACGTAGTCCTTAACTCTGGACAGGCTGCAGGAGCAGCATGCGTATGTCTGGGACAGGTGTGAACGGGGGCGGGGCGGGATGACCACGGCACGACGTGGCCCTGCAGAGCGCGCGACCCCCACAGGGCCGAGGACCGCATATGGCTGCTCCATCGACGAGATCAGCTACTGGGGGTAGCAACAGATGACCAAGAAGACGCGACTCCGCGTCGCGCGGATAGCCGCCGGCGCGGTTATTGCCGCGGGAGCCTCGCTCACCGTTGCGGGTGCCGCACAGGCCACAGGCCTCGGCATCGGTATCGGCGTGGACGCCGACGAGACCGGGCTCAGTGCCCAGGTGACCACCGGTGAGGAGGCCGACGGCGGCCTCCTCGGTGGAGTCGACGCGGGCGCCGACGGTGGCGCCGCTGACGGTGGTGCTGATGGTGGCGCCGCTGATGGTGGCGCTGACGGCGGTGCCGCTGATGGTGGTGCCGCTGATGGTGGTGCCGCTGATGGTGGTGCTGACGGTGGCGCCGCTGATGGTGGTGCCGCTGATGGTGGCGCCGATGGTGGTGTTGACGGCGGTGCCGCTGATGGTGGCGCCGATGGTGGTGTTGACGGCGGTGCCGCTGATGGTGGCGCCGATGGTGGCGTTGACGGCGGCGTGGACGGCGGTGCCGATGGTGGCGCTGACGGCGGCGTTGACGGCGGCGTTGACGGCGGTGCCGATGGTGGTGCTGACGGCGGTGCCGCTGATGGTGGCGCTGACGGCGGTAACGGTGCCAATGGTGGCGCTGACGGCGGCACGGACGGCGGGACCACCGGTTCCGCCACCGGTGACACCGACGGCTCCTGCACCGTCGACCTCGACGGTGCCGAGTGCGCCGACAACACCGACACCGACAGTGTCGGCAACCAGCCGGTCGAGCAGGGCAAGGGCAAGGACGAGCTCGCCGAGACCGGTGCGGCCGAGACCACGTTCCTGCTGGTCGGCGCCGCGACGATGATCGCCGGTGGCATCGGCTTCCGTATCCTGCCGCGCCTGGTGAACGGCCGTACGGTCGCCTAGTAACCGCTAGCGGTACATGCACGCACAGAGGGACCCGATCCGCTTCTGCGGATCGGGTCCCTCTGTGCGTGGGCGGCAGACGCCCTCAGGCGGTGGTGTCGGCTGCCTGCCGGGTTACGGCGCGGGTGACGCCTCCGCCTTCGCGAACGCCGGTGCGCTCTCCCGCGAGTCGCTCTCCCTCTTCGCGGAGGAGAAGCTGACGACTGCGCAGATCAGCGCGATCGCTCCGACCGCATACCGGTTGAGGCCCGGGACGCCGGTGGAGCGCGAGAGGACGTGGAGCGCGCCGGAGCGAGCTTGTACTGGATGCCGAACGGTTCCTCAATCCGGGCCTCTCGTATGCGTGCAGGAAGCGCCGACAGTGCGAGATCCCGCACCGGCCGGGCGACGATACGGAAACCGAAGGCGTAGGCCCGCATCACCTCGTCGCGGGTGTTGCAGTCGATGACGTTCTTCAGGCCGTGCTCGGAGGCCGGCCGGCCGCGGTACGTGTGCGAGGAGTTCGCCCGGCAGCCGGGAGAAGTGCTCGGCAATCTCCGGCTGTTCGGCGCTCTCGGTGTGCATGCCCGTCAGGAAGGTGGCGCCGCGGGTCTTGTCGGCGGTGAGCACCGCGGCCAGGTGCTCCTGGATGCTGAGTATGAAGACGGGGCCGGGAATCCGGCACCGTGGCCGTAGTGGCCGTCGATGCCCCTGGTGGCGGTGGCCGCGTAACCGCAATGAGCCACCTCGGGCCGGGGCAGCGGCGACTCCTGCGCGAGCCTGGGCATCCCCTGCGGCGGCCTCGACTGCACCGCGTCCCCGAGGCGACGGCGCGCGCCCTGGGGCAACTGCGGCCCACTGCGCTGATCAGCACCAGGGCGTGCAGGTCCCTCCTGGAGCGTGCGGGGTGCCCGGCGGTGACGCCGTTCTCTACGGACATCTGGACGGCTCCACCGAGGGCGCACCGACGTACGCCTCCCTTGCGGCCTCCGAAGCACGCGAAGTGGAGCCGGTGGAACAGTCGTTCGCGATGTACTGCTTCACCTCGGGCACCAGTGGCACACCCAACGCGGCTATTCGCCACTCCTCTATCGAAGGACGCCGACTCGCTTCACTGGTCGCGCAGTTCGCGTTCGGCCCGAGTGTTTCTGCCCCTCGGCGACCGAATCGGCCTGAGCCCGGAGGGGGACGGGGCGGACATGGCCCGGCTGATCCGGACGGAGGGTGTCTCCACCCCCTTGATGGTTCCGCCCTTTCTCGCGTTCCTGGTCTCGCACCTCGACTCCCGGGACCTGGCGGCCACGGCCCGGCTGTGTTTCGTGCTTCCGGCAGTCTGCAGATCAACCGGTGGCTGATCGGTCCGGCCCGGGAGCGCCTCGGGCCCGTGCAGCACCTGTACTACGGCATGACCGGGACCCGTCTGAACACGCTGATCACCCCGGAAGAGCTGCATACCGCCCCGGCAGGGCCGGCCGGGCAAGGAGGGCAGCACTCTCACGGTGGTCGACGCACAGGGGTGCCTACTGCCGCCGGGTGCGCGCGGCCGCGTCGCCGGCGCGAGCTACCAGCTCATGGATGAGTACGCCACCGGGCAGCCGGTATTTCTGGGCCTCGACCCGGGCGACGGTGAGGGAACACGGCGTTTCCAGCCCACCGGCGACAACGGAGCGCTCGACGCCGAGGGGCGCCTGGGCTCACCGGTCGTACGGACGGCGTTCCAAGGTGGGCGAGACAGCACCGCTGGATGTGAACGTCTTCGGTCGCGCATGCGACCTGATGTACCTGCCCCGAGTGCGTGACGCCGTCGTCCTCCGTATCGGCCCGACCACACTCGGTGACGCATCGGTAGTGCCCTTCGGCCCGACCTCGCCGGAGCGCGAGCCGGTCAGCCTCAGAGCCGTCCGAGCCGCCTGTGCCGGCTGCCGGCAGGGTGCCCTGTCCGCTCGCTCACGTACCTGCCATCGCCTCGATCCCGTACAAGCCCGACGGGCAAGGTGCGGGCCGTGAGCTGCTCACGGAAGCGCTCCCGCGGGTGCCCGCGGGAGAACAGGTGAAAAGGGGCGGCGAAGCCGTAACCGCTCGATTACACGGCTTGGTGCGCGAGCAGCGCGAGGGCGGCCACCAGGATCACCATCAGGGCGATCAGCATCGCCGGATTCAGCCCCGCGAACGGGCCCTCCTCCTGCATACGCTCCCGGTTCGCCCGGCAGACGCGGCACCGGCCCTCGCTGACGGGAGCCGCGCAGTGTGCGCACACCAGTCGGTCATAGGTCATGCGCTTTCCTCCTCCCGCGCGGCGGAGCCGCATACGCTTTCTCTCCGCACAACGCTCCGGGAAACGCAACCGTTCCCCCTACCACTGTGCCAGCTCGTGCGGGTTTCGGCGCGGCCCGCCGGACAAGGTCCGGCACGCCCCGTTTCGCACCCGGTCGTGTTTCGTTACATAACGCCCATTGCTGGACGCCGGCTGCACGCGTCAGCCCGGTTCGCGTATGGTCACGCACACCTACTCCCGGCCGACCGTGGTGCATCCGTGATCCGATTCGACAACGTCTCCAAGACCTACCCGAAGCAGAGCCGTCCAGCTCTCCGGGATGTCTCACTCGACATCGAGAAGGGTGAGTTCGTCTTCCTCGTGGGCTCATCCGGCTCCGGGAAGTCCACCTTCATGCGGCTCATCCTCCGCGAGGAGCGCGCCAGCCAGGGCATGGTCCATGTGCTCGGGAAGGACCTCGCGCGTATGTCCAACTGGAAGGTGCCGCAGATGCGCCGCCAGCTGGGCACGGTCTTCCAGGACTTCCGGCTCCTCCCCAACAAGACCGTTGCCGAGAACGTGGCCTTCGCGCAGGAGGTCATCGGCAAGCCGCGCGGCGAGATCCGCAAGGCCGTGCCGCAGGTGCTCGACCTCGTCGGTCTCGGGGGCAAGGAGGACCGGATGCCCGGTGAGCTCTCCGGTGGTGAACAGCAACGCGTGGCGATCGCCCGTGCGTTCGTCAACCGCCCCATGCTGCTGATCGCGGACGAGCCGACCGGAAACCTCGACCCGCAGACCTCCGTGGGCATCATGAAGCTGCTGGACCGGATCAACCGGACCGGCACCACCGTGATCATGGCGACCCACGACCAGAACATCGTCGACCAGATGCGCAAGCGCGTCATCGAGCTCGAGCAGGGCCGTCTCGTACGTGACCAGGCGCGCGGCGTCTACGGCTACCAGCACTGAGCACCTGCACAAGCATCGAGTACTGAAAGGACGCCATGCGCGCCCAGTTCGTCCTGTCGGAGATCGGCGTCGGTCTTCGTCGCAACCTCACGATGACCTTCGCGGTCGTGGTCTCCGTCGCCCTCTCGCTCGCCCTGTTCGGCGGTGCGTTGTTGATGCGCGAGCAGGTCAGCTCGATGAAGACCTACTGGTACGACAAGGTCAACGTCTCGATCTTCCTCTGCAACAAGAGCGACGCCAAGGACGTACCCAAGTGCGCCAAGGGTGCTGTCACCGCCCAGCAGAAGAAGGAGATCGAAGCCGATCTCAAGAAGATGGACGCCGTCGAGAAGGTCGACTTCGAGACGGTCGACGAGGCGTACAAGCACTACCAGGAGCAGTTCGGCGATTCGCCGATGGCCGGCAACATCACGCCGGACCAGATGCAGGAGTCGTTCCGCGTCAAGCTCGACGACCCGCAGAAGTACAAGGTCGTCGCGACGGCCTTCGCGGGCCGTGACGGGGTGCAGTCCGTCCAGGACCAGCGCAGCATCCTGGACAACCTCTTCGGGCTGATGAACGGCATGAACGTGGCCGCGCTCTTCGTGATGGCGCTGATGCTGGTCATTGCGCTGATGCTCATCGTGAACACCGTCCGTGTCTCGGCGTTCAGCCGGAGACGGGAGACGGGCATCATGCGCCTCGTCGGTGCCTCCGGCTTCTACATCCAGATGCCGTTCATCATGGAGGCGGCATTCGCCGGTCTGATCGGGGGGCTGCTCGCCTGCGTGATGCTGCTCGCCGGCCGGTACTTCCTGATCGACGGTGGTCTCGCGCTCCAGGAGAAGCTGAATCTGATCGACTTCATCGGCTGGGAAGCGGTGCTCACCAAACTCCCGCTGGTCCTTGCGATCGGCTTGCTGATGCCCGCTGTTGCGGCTCTCTTCGCATTGCGCAAGTACCTCAAGGTGTGACAAGCGCCCCGTGCGGCATGCGGCCAACGAGCCATGAGCCGCCGGGGCGTTGTCCTAGACTCGGCGCCATGCCGGGCCTCACGCACCGATTGAACCCCCGCGGTATCTACCGCGGGGCGGCCCTGACATTGGTTTTCGCGAGCGTGCTGGCCACCGCAGCGGCCACCGGTTCCCTGCCCCGGAAGGGCGACACGGCGGCGGAGATAAAGGCCCGCACCGTCTCCTCCACCGTCGGTTCCGTGGACCGTGAGGAGATCGCGGACGCGGCGGCCGACGCCGAGGCCGACGGGAAGTCCGGGACGGACGCCGCGTCGGAGGTCGTCAGCCGCAGCGGGGACCGCTGGGGCGCCGTGTACGACGAGCACGAGTACAAGGACTTCGAGCAGGCACTCGACGGCTCGTACACCGGAGTGGGCATCTCCGCGCAGCGCTCGGCCCGCGGAGACGTCGTCGTGACGGGAGTCCAGCCGGGCGGACCTGCGGACCTGGCAGGTGTCCGCAAGGGCGACCTGCTGCGTACGGTCGACGGCCACCCCGTCGAGAAGCGTCCGGTGGCCGAGGTCGTCGCCCTGCTGCGCGGGGACCGTACGGGAGCGGTCGAGGGCACCACCGTGGTCCTCGGGCTCCGGCGAGGTGGGCACTCCTGGACCGAGACCCTGCGCCGGGCCCGGCTCACCACGCGGCCCGTCACCGTCCAGCGGCTGGGCGGGGATCCCTCCTCCGTCGTGCTGATCAAGGTCGCCGCCTTCACCAAGGGTGCGGGCACCGCGGTCCGCGACGCCGTGCGCACGGCCCCGGGGGCAGCCGGGATCCTCCTGGACCTGCGGGCCAACGCGGGCGGACTGGTCACCGAGGCCGTCACGGCCTCCTCCGCCTTCCTGGACGGCGGACTCGTCGCCACCTACGACGTGCACGGAGAGCAGCGTGCCCTCTACGCCGAGCCCGGGGGCGACACCGACCGGCCCGTGGTCGTCCTCGTGGACGGCGGCACGATGAGCGCAGCCGAGCTGCTGACCGGCGCCCTGCAGGACCGGGGGAGGGCCGTGACCGTCGGATCGCGCACCTTCGGCAAGGGATCCGTGCAGATGCCCAGCAAGCTGCCGGGCGGCTCGGTGGCCGAACTGACCGTCGGGCAGTACCGCACTCCGGCGGGCCGCAGCGTCGAAGGACGCGGCATCACACCGGACGTCGGGGCGGGTTCGGAGGCCCAGCAGCGGGCCGAGACAGTATTGAGTGGCCTCGGGGGTGGGTCGTAGTGCGAAAATGACCGCACTATGGCCAAGGAAAAAGACACCGGGCGCAAGATGATTGCGCAGAACAAGAAGGCGCGGCACGACTACCACGTCCTCGACACCTACGAGTGCGGCCTCGTGCTCATGGGTACGGAGGTCAAGTCGCTGCGGATGGGCAGGGCGTCGCTGGTCGACGGCTTCGTCCAGATCGACAACCACGAGGCGTGGCTGCACAACATCCACGTCCCGGAGTACGTGCAGGGCACCTGGACCAACCACGCGGCCAAGCGGAAGCGCAAGCTGCTCCTGCACCGGGCCGAGATCGACAAGCTGGAGTCGAAGTCGCAGGAGACGGGCCACACCATCGTGCCCCTCGCGCTGTACTTCAAGGACGGCCGGGTCAAGGTCGAGATCGCGCTCGCCAAGGGCAAGAAGGAGTTCGACAAGCGTCAGACGCTGCGCGAGAAGCAGGACACACGGGAGACGAACCGCGCGATCTCGGCGGTCCGCCGGCGCCAGCGGAGCGCGTAGCCCGGGACCTCGCCCCGGAGCTGCCAAAATACGGTGGCACCGGCGTGCTCCGGTCACGTACGATGGGTCGTGCACCTCACAGAAGGTGCGCGCATTGAAAAATCAACATGGGGATGATCGGTTTCGACAGCGGATGTCGAAGCAGGGGAAGCGAGTCGAGGAAGCGACAATGATCTCGTTAACCATATGTCGCAAACAATAATCGCCACTTCTAAGCGCGATTCCTCCGCCTTCGCCCTCGCTGCCTAATTAGCAGCTAAGCGAAGACTCTGCGGAGTGTCAGCCCGGGGGTGATCCCGACCCGGATCCTGGCATCAATTAGGGATCTAAACTTCTAAACCCGGTCACGGGGTCTAGAAGGAAACCAAACAGTGACTGGGCCTGTCGGAGGCTTGTTCGCGTGACCTCCGGGGCCGAGAAAAGCGCAGCGAACTGCACTCGGAGAAGCCCTGGTTCCGCACCGTTGGACGCGGGTTCGATTCCCGCCATCTCCACAATTCCCATGTGAACGAGGACCCCGTTGCCCCTGGCAACGGGGTCCTCGTTTTTTTCTGTGTGCGTCCGCACTCAGGCCCTGCGTGTCCCGGCCGCAGCCACCACCAGCGCCAGCGCCGCCGCACACATCGGCGCCGCATAGCCGGTGACCGTCCCGGAGTGCTCCACCAGCCGGCCGCCGACCGCCGAACCCACGGCTACTCCGCCCAGCAGTGCGGTGACCGCGAGCGTCATGCCTTCGTTGAGCTGCGCCTGCGGGGTGAGCCGCTGCACCAGCGTCATAGCGGTGACCATGGTGGGCGCCGTGGCCGCACCTGCCAGCAGCAGGCAGCCCGCGAGGACGAGCAGGGAGTCGGTCGTGGCCGCGGCGATCAGGGGGAGCGACATCAGTACGGTCATCGCGGCGAGGCAGAGCAGCAGTCGGCGCCGGATGTCCCCGGCGGGGCGCAGCGACCCGTACAGCAGTCCCGCCACGCAGGAACCGCCCGCCTGGAGAGCGAGGACCGCACCCCCGGCGTGGGCGATCGAGACCAGCTCCAGGGCGCCGAAAACCGCACCCGTCGCGAGGAAGGCGGCGAGCAGGGCGGGCATGCCGGGGGTCCGAAGGGGAGAGGCCGCGTGGGTACGCGGTGCCACCGGGGGCTCGGTCGCCCGTTGTGCGGCGAAGATCAGGACGCCGGTCATCAGGAGGATCGCGCCGGTGAGTGTGCCGGCTTCGGGGAACAGTGCCCCGCACAGGGTGGCGGCCAGTACCGGGCCGAGCATGAAGCACAGCTCGTCGGCGGCCTGTTCGAAGGAGTTCGCGGTGTGCCGGGCCGCCGGATCGTCCTGGTGCAGATGGGCCCAGCGGGCCCGGGACATGCCTCCGGTGTTCGGGGCGGTGGCCGTGGCGGCGTACGCGGCGAAGAGCGTCCAGACCGGGGCGTCGTAGTGCACGCAGAGCAGCAGGGCGAGCGAGCCGAGCGCCGAGAGCGCGGTGGCCGGCACGGCGATCCTGGCCTGGCCGTGCCGGTCGACGAGCCGCGCGGTCCAGGGGGCCACCACGGCGGTCGCGGCGAGGCCGGTGGCGGTGACGGCGCCTGCGAGGGCGTACGAACCGTGCGCACCGGCGATCATGATGACGGCGCTGACACTGAACATCCCCATGGGCAGCCGGGCCAGGAGGGTTCCCGCGGTGAAGGCGCGGGCGCCGGGGGTGGCGAGCAGGCGGAGGTAGGGGTTGCCGACGGGGGCGGAAGCGGTTTTCTGGAGCACGGATCAACCCTCACGGGGCGTGGCCCGTACCGTCCAACACCTACCCCGCATCGATTCACGCACCTCTGTTGTAAATTCGGGGTATGCCTTCCTCCGATGTCGACCCCCGGATTCTGCGTGCCTTCGTCGCCGTCGCCGAGGAACTGCACTTCACCCGTGCCGCCGCCCGGCTCTACGTCGCGCAGCAGGCGCTGAGCCGGGACATCCGCCGGCTGGAGCGCGAACTCGGCCAGGAACTCTTTGTGCGTACCACCCGCCAGGTGTCGCTCACCCCGGACGGGGAACGCCTTCTTCCGTACGCCCGGCGGGTGCTCGACGCGCACACCGAGCTTGCCGCCGCCTTCGGCGACCCGGCGGCCCGCCCGCTGCTCGTCGACCTCAACATCGACGGGATGACCGCGGCCCGGGTCCTGGCCAGGGCGCGGGAGCTCGCACCCGAGTGCGAGCTGATGGCCCGCTTCGAGAGCGGTCTGACCTGGGCGGCCGGTGAGGTGCTCGCGGGGCGGCTCGATGTCTCCTTCGGGCGGGCGGCCGGGCTCGACCCCGCGGTTCTCGCCCGGCTCTCCGTACAGCCGGTGCGGTACGAGCCGATGGCCGTCCTGCTGCTGCGCGACCATCCTCTCGCCGGGCGTGAGGTCGTCACCCTGGACGACCTGTCCGGTGAGACCGTCTACGCGGGGGCAGGCAATACGCGCACCCTGGAGTGGACCGATCTCGCCGCCCGCCTCTTCGGCGAGTGGGGCATCGTGCTGGCCCCGCCCGCTCCGCTGGCCGTCGGAGTGGCTGAATTCCAACGGGTGATGGCCAAGTCGGGCAACCCCGTTCTCAGCGTCGTCGACTTCCCGCCGCTGCCGGGGACGGTGGTGCGCCCGTTGGTCCGCCCCGTCCCGCTGTCCCCGCTGCTGCTGGTGTGGCGCACCGGGCTGGTTCACCCAGGTCTGAACGCGCTGCGTGCTGCTGCGGCCGAACTGGCTGCGACAGCGGGGTGGATGGTGCGGCCACCTGAATCGTGGCTGCCGGAAGCCGATGTGTCACTCATGCGTCACTGTTCATGAACAACACCTGACACACGGGCCTGACGGTCACCGGGGTGCGCTACATTCATGTTTCCGGGTGCACCGCGTGGGGGGCGTGCGGACAGGGTGGGGGCCCGGTCCGACGGCAGAAATCCAGTCATTCGCGCGCACCCGACTCATTGAGTGGGGGATGTGCGAACACCTGTGGAAAATTGGCGCGAAGGTACCCGTACCGGGCACACGCATGAGCCGAACGACGTCACCGTCCAACTGGACGGACTCGGCCGGCAACTTTCCGAACTGCCCGTTGAACCGACTCCGCCGGACAGCACCGACGGTCCGGTCTTCGTCGACGAGAGCGGCCGCCGCAGCAAGACGTACCGGCGCCTGGGCTGGGTACTCGCCGCGATCTGTGCCGTCTACGCGGTGACGCTGGTCGTCGCCGTGCTCGGCGGCAACTCCAGCGCTCCCTGGCTGCCTCTCTCCGGACAGGAGGAGAAGAAGTCGGGCGAGGTGGAGGTCCAGCCCGCCCCGACCGACCGCACCGGCTCGGTGGCCGAGAGTCCCGGGCCCACGCCCAGCTCCACCGCCTCCGGTCCGGCCGCCACCGCCGGTGCGACCGCGATCGGCGGCGCGTCCGCCGGACCGTCCTCGCCCGGCAAGGGTTCCTCGGCCTCCGCGAGCATCGTGCCGCCCAAGGACGACGACGTCGCCACGCAGCCTGCTCCCGGGGCGTCGGCCTCCGAGACGCCGCCCGCCAGCCCTCCGCCGTCGACCGACCCGGGCGGGCCGGCCGAGTCGAGCCCGCCCCCGCCCGAAGAGTCCTCGGCCCCGCCGGTGGTCCAACAAGAAGGCGCCCAGTAAAAATGACAACCCCCGTCCCGCGGGGCAGGCACAACCGGAAGAAGAAGCGGACCGTCCGGCGCAGGCTTCCGATGCGCTACCTGCTTCCGTCGCTCCTTCTTGTCGCCCTGCTCGCCATGCTGATGCTGCGCGGATACGTGCACAGCGAGATCCTCGCCGACCACCGCGTCCAGGCCCCGGCCCCCACCACGCAGGTGCCGGACAGTGTCCTCGAAGGCGGTCCGGTCATCGACGCCCGGGCCCCGGGCCAGGCCGCGAAGACCCTTCGCATACCCGACCACAAGATCGTCCTGACCTTCGACGACGGCCCCGACCCGGTCTGGACCCCGCGGGTCCTGGACGAGCTCAAGAAGCACCACGCGCACGGCGTCTTCTTCGTCACCGGCACCATGGCCTCCCGCTACCCCGACCTCGTGGAACGCATGGTCGATGAGGGGCACGAGGTGGGGCTGCACACGTTCAACCACCCCGACCTGTCGTTCCAGTCCACCAGCCGCATAGACCGGGAGCTCTCCCAGAACCAGCTGGTGCTGGCGGGCGCAGCCGGTATCCGTACCTCGCTGTTCCGGCCGCCGTACTCCTCGTTCTCCGACGCCATGGACAACAAGTCCTGGCCGGTCACGCAGTACATCGGCAGCCGCGGCTACCTCACCGTCGTGAACAACACCGACAGCGAGGACTGGAAGCGCCCCGGGGTTGGAGTGATCTCCAAGAACGCCACGCCCAAGCACGGCAAGGGCGCGATCGTCCTGATGCACGATTCCGGCGGCGACCGGTCCCAGACCGTTGCCGCACTCGGTCACTTCCTGCCCAAGATGCAGGACAAGGGCTACGACTTCACCAACCTCACGACGGCGCTCGGCGCCCCCAGCGCGCACACCCCGGTCACCGGGTTCGCGCTCTGGAAGGGCAAGGCGTTCATCGGGGCGGTGGAGATCTCCGAGAACGTCACCAGCGTCCTGGTGGTCGGGCTCGCGGCCATCGGCGTGCTGGTGATGGTCCGCTTCGGTCTGATGCTGCTGCTCTCCTTCCTGCACGCCAGGCGGGTGCGCCGCAAGGACTTCAGCTGGGGCGAACCCTTCATCCGACCGGTGTCGGTCCTCGTCCCCGCGTACAACGAGCGCGAGTGCATCGCCGCCACCGTGCGCTCGCTGGTGGCCAGCGACTACCCGATCGAGGTCATCGTCATCGACGACGGCTCGACGGACGGTACGGCCGACCTCGTCGACGAGATGTGGATTCCGAACGTCCGCGTCGTCCGCCAGCGCAACGCCGGAAAGCCCGCGGCGCTGAACAACGGCATCGCGAACGCCCGCTACGACATCGTCGTGATGATGGACGGCGACACGGTGTTCGAACCCTCCACCGTGCGTGAGCTCGTGCAGCCCTTCGCCGACCCCCGGGTCGGGGCGGTCGCGGGGAACGCCAAGGTCGGCAACCGCGACTCGCTGATCGGCGCCTGGCAGCACATCGAGTACGTGATGGGCTTCAACCTCGACCGCCGGATGTACGACATGCTGCGCTGCATGCCCACCATCCCCGGTGCGGTCGGCGCCTTCCGCCGGGACGCGCTCGACCGGATCGGCGGCATGAGCGAGGACACCCTCGCCGAGGACACCGACGTCACCATGGCCCTGCACCGCGACGGCTGGGATGTCGTCTACGCGGAGAACGCGCGGGCCTGGACCGAGGCTCCGGAGTCCGTGCAGCAGCTGTGGTCGCAGCGCTACCGGTGGTCGTACGGCACGATGCAGGCCATCTGGAAGCACCGTCGCGCCGTCATCGAGCGGGGCCCCTCGGGACGCTTCGGACGGGTCGGATTGCCGTTCGTCTCGCTGTTCATGGTCGTCGCCCCGCTGCTGGCGCCCCTCATCGACGTCTTCCTGCTGTACGGACTGGTCTTCGGCCCGACGGGGAAGACGGTCGCCGCCTGGTTCGGCGTCCTGCTGGTCCAGGCCGTCTGCGCCGCGTACGCGTTCCGGCTCGACCGGGAGCGCATGGTCCATCTGATCTCCCTGCCGCTCCAGCAGATCCTCTACCGCCAGCTCATGTACGTCGTGCTGCTCCAGTCGTGGATCACCGCTCTCACCGGCGGCCGGCTGCGCTGGCAGAAGCTGCGCCGTACGGGAGCGGTGGAAGCGCCGGGTGCGACACAGACCCGTCGCAAGGACGCCGACAAGGACCGGAGGCCAGTCGCGTGACGTATCCGAACCAGCAGCCCCGTCAGGACGGCCCGTACCCGCCGGAAGGCGAGTACGGCCAGTACGGCGAGTACGTCCAGTACCCGCCGCAGGACAGTCCCTTCGCGGCGGAGCCCGGCCTGGACCCGCAGGCGGTCCCCGGCGCTCGCCCGGCGCACCCCGGTGCGCACACGGGCTCGCACCGGGGCGCCCCGCCCACCGCACCGCGTACCGCCCCGCCCACCGTCCAGTCCTCCGCGTCCGCCGGGGCCGCCGCCAAGGCCGCCCCGGCCGCCAAGCCGGGACGGGACCGCTATCTCGACCTCCTGAGGGCTGTGGCCCTCGTCCGCGTCGTCTTCTTCCACCTCTTCGGCTGGGCCTGGCTGACCGTCCTCTTCCCGTCCATGGGCGTGATGTTCGCCCTGGCCGGTTCGCTGATGGCCCGCTCGCTGGCCCGCCCCGCAGGAAGCGTGATCCGTAGCCGGCTGCGCAGGCTGCTCCCCCCGATGTGGGCGTTCTCGCTCGTCGTCGTGCCGGTGATGTTCGCGCTGAGCTGGAAGCCCGTCCGCGAGGAGGGGCTGTGGTGGTTCATCAAGATCGGCTACTACCTCTTCCCGGTCGGAACCCCGCCGTACCCGGAGGAGAGCGGCTCGACCGGCGGCTGGCTGGAGCTGACCTGGGCCGACCAGGCAGCGGGGCCGCTCTGGTACATCCGGGCCTACCTCTGGTTCGTGCTCGCCTCGCCCCTGCTGCTGAAGGCGTTCCGCAGACTGCCGTGGGTGACGCTGCTCGCCCCGATCGGCCTCACGGCCGTGATCGGTACCGGCCTGGTGACGGTCCCCGGCACGTTCGGCGAAGGTCTCATCGACTTCGCCGTGTTCGGATCCTGCTGGATCCTGGGCTTCGCCCACAACGACGGACTGCTGAAGGAGATCCCGCGCTATCTGGCGGTGTCGTCCGCCGCGATCGTCATGGGCTTCGGCCTGTGGTGGGCGTCCGGCCACCTGACCGAGGAGGGCTGGAATCTGGACGAGATCCCGCTCGCCCAGGCCACCTGGTCCCTCGGCTTCTGCGCGATCCTGCTCGTGTACGCGCCGTCCTGGCAGAAGCTCCCCGGGAAGCTCGCCGGATGGGACCGCATGGTCACCCTGGCGAACAACAGGGCCGTGACGATCTATCTGTGGCACAACCTGCTGCTGATGGCGGCCGCGCACCTCGTCAACGAGCTCTGGTCCGTCCCGTGGTTCGGCGACACGTTCGGTACGTACATCGAGCAGTCGTACGAGGTGCTGGTCCTGATCGCGATCTGGCCGCTCATAGGGCTGGCGATCCTGGCGTTCGGCTGGGTCGAGGACGTCGCCGCCAAGCGCCGGCCGCGCCTGTGGCCCAACGGGGTGGGCAAGCGCCGGGCCTGAGGCCGGTGACAGGGGTGCGGCGGGCACGGCTCACCGCACCCCCGACGGCCGAGTGAGAGCAAGGTTGCGCACCGGTCACCTCGCGGCACCGCACCGAAACGCGGGTTCCATAACGTCGGCAGGACAACACCCCGACCCCTGTGGAGGCGCGTGATGGCCGGTCGTTGGATCGAACAGTGGGAGCCGGAGGACGAGACCTTCTGGCGTGAGTCCGGCGAGCGCGTGGCACGGCGGAACCTGTGGTTCTCCGTGCTCTCGGAGCACATCGGATTCTCGATCTGGTCCCTGTGGTCCGTCATGGTCCTGTTCATGGGACCCGAGTACGGGATCGACCCCGCCGGGAAGTTCTTCCTGATCTCCACGGCCACCCTGGTCGGTGCCGTCGTCCGGGTGCCGTACACCTTCGCGGTCGCGTTGTTCGGCGGGCGCAACTGGACCGTGGTCAGCGCGCTGACGCTCCTGGTGCCGACCGTTGCCGCCTT
This sequence comes from Streptomyces sp. NPDC060035, assembly GCF_042736635.1. Taxonomy (NCBI): domain Bacteria; kingdom Bacillati; phylum Actinomycetota; class Actinomycetes; order Kitasatosporales; family Streptomycetaceae; genus Streptomyces; species Streptomyces sp. NPDC060035. The sequence continues at coordinate 443,936 of NZ_JBHWVO010000003.1, read as the reverse complement.
CACGGTGATGGAACCCGGTACCTCGTACACCACCTTCATCGTCGTCGCCGCTCTCACCGGTATCGGCGGCGGCAACTTCGCCTCGTCGATGACGAACATCAACGCCTTCTTCCCGCTCCGCAAGAAGGGCTGGGCCCTCGGGCTCAACGCGGGCGGCGGCAACATCGGCGTGCCCGTCGTCCAGCTCATCGGCCTGCTGGTGATCGGCACGGCCGGCGCCGCGCACCCGCGGATCGTGCTCGGCGTCTACGTACCGCTGATCATCGTCGCCGCGCTCTGCGCCGCCTTGCGCATGGACAACCTCCGGCCCGTCCAGAACGACACCGGGGCCGCTGTCCAGGCCGCACGCGACCCGCACACCTGGATCATGGCGGTGCTCTACATCGGCACCTTCGGCTCGTTCATCGGCTACAGCTTCGCCTTCGGCCTCGTCCTGCAGACGCAGTTCGGCCGTACCCCGCTGCAGGCCGCCTCGCTCACCTTCATCGGACCGCTGCTCGGTTCCCTGATCAGGCCCGCGGGCGGCTGGCTCGCCGACCGGTACGGCGGCGCCCGGATCACGCTGTGGAACTTCGCGGCGATGGCCGCGGCGACCGGTGTCGTCGTCTACGCCTCCGGGATCGAGTCCCTCTCCGTCTTCCTCATCGGATTCATCGCCCTGTTCGTGCTGACGGGACTCGGCAACGGTTCGACGTTCAAGATGATCCCGGGCATCTTCCACGCCAAGGCGATCAGCAAGGGCCTGCGAGGCGAGGAGGCGGCGGCGTACGGACGCCGACTGTCCGGTGCGGCCATGGGCCTCATCGGTGCGGTCGGGGCACTGGGCGGCCTCGCGATCAACCTCGCTTTCCGCCAGTCCTTCGCGACCTCGGGCGCCGGGACGGCCGCCTTCTGGTCCTTCCTGGTCTTCTACGCCGTCTGCTTCACCCTCACGTGGGCGGTATACCTTCGCCGGACCGCGCCTGTGGCCGCGAAGCCCCAGCTCAGCTACGCCGAGGTGTGAGGATGACCACAAGGCGTCATGTGACGTAACGGGCGGGAAATACAGGCGAACCGAGACTGTCACGCAGGGTTGGCAGTCTCGGTCCTCCGTACCATCGAGCAGCAGCGGGACGAGAGCCGGGTATCACGCCATGCACGACGACGCACAGCACGGCCCCCTCGCGGGCTTCACGGTCGGGGTGACCGCCGCCCGTCGCGCCGAGGAGCTCGGGACGCTCCTCCAGCGGAGGGGCGCCGCGGTTCTGCACGCTCCCGCCCTGCGGATCGTGCCGCTCGCGGACGACAGCGAACTCCTGGCCGCCACCAAGGAACTGATCGACGACGCACCCGATGTCGTGATCGCCACCACGGCCATCGGCTTCCGGGGCTGGGTGGAGGCCGCCGACGGCTGGGGCATCGGTGACCAGCTCCTGGACCTGCTGCGCGGCATCGAGCTGCTCGCCCGTGGCCCCAAGGTCAAGGGCGCCATCCGGGCAGCCGGGCTCACCGAGGCCTGGTCGCCCGGGTCCGAGTCGATGGCCGAGGTGCTGGACCGGCTGCTCGGCGAGGGCGTCGAAGGACGCCGTGTCGCCCTCCAGCTGCACGGCGAACCGCTGCCCGGCTTCGTCGAGTCGCTCCGGGCGGCGGGCGCCGAGGTCGTCGGCGTACCCGTCTACCGGTGGATGCCCCCGGAGGACATCGCCCCGCTCGACCGGATGCTCGACGTCACGGTCGCCCGCGGGCTGGACGCCCTCACCTTCACGAGCGCCCCCGCCGCCGCTTCGTACCTGAACCGGGCCGAGGCACGCGGAATGCTCCCGGAGGTCCTGTCCGCCCTGAACCACGACGTCATCACGGCCTGCGTGGGGCCGGTCACCGCACTGCCCCTGCAGGCCCTGGGCATCGACACCGTCCAGCCGGAACGCTTCCGGCTCGGCCCGCTCGTCCAGGTGCTCTGCACCCAGCTGCCCGCCCGCGCCCGCACCCTCCCGGTCGCCGGCCACGTGCTGGAGATCCGCGGGCAGGCCGCGCTGGTCGACGCCGCCCTGCGTCCCGTGCCGCCCGCGGGCATGGCCCTCCTGCACACGCTGGCCCGCAGGCCGGGCTGGGTGGTGTCGCGCGCCGATCTGCTGCGGGCGCTGCCCGGCTCCGGCACGGACGAGCACGCGGTGGAGACGGCGATGGCCCGGCTCCGTACGGCGCTGGGCGTGCCGAGGCTGATCCAGACGGTCGTCAAGCGCGGCTACCGGCTGGCGCTGGACCCGTCGGCGGATACCAAGTACGCCGATTCCTGACGGGTCGCTACCGTGCGGGGATGATCGACGACACTCATCCCCTGGTTGCCGGCGTCCGGTTGAGGCCTGCGACGCTCGGCGACGCCGAGTCCTTTGCCGAGACCCTGACCCGCAGCCGTGCGTACATGCGCCGCTGGGAGCCCGTGCGGCCCGAGGCCTTCTACACCCCGCAGGGCCAGGCCCAGCGCCTGGCCGGGCTGCTGGCGGACCGGGACGCCGGCCGGGCCATGCCCTGGGTCCTGGCCGATGACGAGGACCGGGTCGTGGGTGCGATGACGCTCGCCTCGATCGAGCGCGGTCCGTTCCGCAACGGCAGGCTCGGCTACTGGGTCGACGTCGACCGGGCGGGACAGGGGCTGGCGACCGCCGCAGTCGGCCGGGTCTGCGAGGCGGCGCGGGACGAGCTCGGGCTGCACCGGATCGAGGCCGGGACGGTCGTGGACAACGCGGCCTCGCAACGGGTGCTGACGAAGGCCGGGTTCGAGCACATCGGTACGGCGCCCCGCTATCTGCACATCAACGGTGCGTGGCAGGACCACCGGCTGTTCCAGCGGATCCTGCACGAGGGCCCGCCGCAGCGCTGAGCGGTTCCTGTGGTGCGAGGGGGGCCTGCCGGACGTGCCGGTGGCCGGCGAGCGGGTACTGCGGGGGCCATGCGGGGATGACCTCGGCGAGCGTGTAGCCGGCCTTCTCCGCGACCCGGCAGGACGCCTCGTTGTCCACCTGGTGGAGCAGCTCCAGCCGCCGCAGGCCCTCCGCGGCGAACGTGGTGAACGCCCAGTCGGTCAGCGCCCCGAGCGCCTGCGGCGCCACGCCCCGGCCGCGTGCCGCCGCCGATGTCCAGTAACCCGCCTCGGCGCTCTGCGCACCGGGCACGGGGCGTTTCAGGGAGAGGTTGCCGACGAGTTCGCCACCCCGCGTCGTGTCGGTCACGGCGAAGCTGAACCGCTTGCCGGACGCCCACCCGTCCCGCTGGATCGCCATCCACCGCTCCGCGTCCGCGACATCGGACACCGGCATGTTCACCCACTGCCGCATCGCGGGGTCGTCGTGCGCCGTGAGAAGCGCCGGGATGTCGTCCGGGCGCCAGGGGCGCAGCAGCAGCGGCCCGGCCGTCAGCCTGACCGTCTCGTCGTTCATGGGGACACGGTACGGCGGTGGCCCGGGCGGCAGGAGGGGTTCCGGGCGGGGCCGGAGACGGGCACTCTGGGGGTGACTCCCACGGTGGACCCAGGGCGGTGACAGGCGCATGGCGGCGGGCCCGAGCTCGTACGGCTGGCGTTTCGACGCGGGCCGGATCTGTCTGGACCTGGTGGCGACGGGGATGGGGACCTCCGGTGCCTGCGAGCAGCTCGACCGCCCCGCACGGCTCGCCGACTGGCTGGTGGCGTCCGGGCTGGTTCCGAAGGGGACGCCGCTGGCGGCTGTGGACGACAGCTGGGTGGCGCGCTTCCGGGAGTTACGGGCGGGCATCGACCTGCTGATGACCGCCGAGCCGGCCGGCCGCAGCGCCGATGGCGCTCTGGACCGGATCAACGCACTGGCGGCCGTGGCGCCCCCGGGTCTGCGGGCGGTCCGGGGCAAGGGCGGCGTGCTCGTACGGGCGCTGAGCGGCGGCCCCGCGTGCGACGCACTGCTGGCGGCGGTGGCCCGGGACGCCGTGGAGCTGCTGACGGATCCGGTGGCCAGGGCGGGGCTGCGCCGTTGCGAGGGCGATGCCTGCGGGCGGCTCTACCTGGACACGTCACGGGGGCGGCGGCGCCGTTGGTGCTCCAGCGAGGTCTGCGGCAACCGGGAGCGGGTGGCCCGGCACCGCCGCCGGGTCAAGGCCGTTTCGTGAACCACGGGCCGTCAAAGAAAGTTGAGCGTCCGTTGAATGAACCGGAGCCCGCTTGCGTATCGATGGTCACAGAGCTCGACAGGGTCTCGACCGGGAGGTTCGTGTGCGCAAGGATGCGGCCGTGGCCGATGACCGTCCCCATAGGGCTCGACATCGCAGTGAACCGCCCCCGTCTCCCTCCGCCGTCCCCGACGAGGAGCTGATGCGGGCGCTCTACCGCGAACATGCCGGTCCCCTGCTCGCCTACGTGCTCCGCCTCGTCGCGGGCGACCGACAGCGGGCCGAGGACGTTGTGCAGGAGACGCTCATCCGTGCCTGGAAGAACGCCGGCTCGCTCAACCGGGCGACCGGCTCAGTCCGCCCCTGGCTGGTGACGGTCGCCCGGCGCATCGTCATCGACGGCCACCGCAGCCGGCAGGCCCGGCCGCGCGAGGTCGATCCGTCGCCGCTGGAGGTCATTCCCGCGGAGGACGAGATTGACAAGGCGTTGTGGCTGATGACGCTCTCGGACGCGCTCGACGATTTGACCCCGGCTCACCGGGAAGCATTGGTCGAGACCTACTTCAAGGGCCGTACGGTCAACGAGGCCGCCGAGGTACTCGGCATCCCCAGCGGGACTGTGCGGTCCCGGGTTTTCTACGCACTTCGTTCCATGAAGCTCGCACTCGAGGAGAGGGGGATCACGGCATGAGCGAGAACGAGTGGCAGCCGTTCGGGCCCCGGCCGACGGGTCCCCGCGGCCCATCGGGGCCGTCAGGCCCCCCACGCCCGTCCGCGGGCCCCTTCGAGTTCCCTGTGGAGGGCCCGGAGCACGACGCCGCCGGTGCCTATGTCCTGGGCATCCTGGACGACGCCGAGGCGAGCGCCTTCGAGGCCCATCTGGCCGGCTGCGCGCTGTGCGCCGCCCACCTCGACGAATTCGCCGGGATGGAACCCATGCTGGCGATGCTCGCGGAGGCCCCTGCGGCCCTCCCCGGCGCCCGCCCCGTCCCGCACGTCCCCGAGCGGCCGGCGCCGCGGCTGCTGGACAGCCTGGTCGACGAGGTCGCGCAGAAGCGGGCGCAGCGGCGGCGGCGCAGCAGGTATCTGATCGCGGCGGCCGCGGTTCTTGTGATCGGTGGCCCCGTGCTCGCGGTCGTGGCCACCGGCGACGACACCACAGGCAGAACGGTCCAGGCGGCCGATCCGCATCCGACGAGCCCGGCCGAGGACGCCTTCTTCCATCACATGACGGAGAAACTGCAGGCGACGGACCCCACCACCCGGGTCGACGCCACGGTCGGCATGGAGCCCAAGGCCTGGGGGACGCACACGGTCCTGGAGCTGAAGAACGTCAAGGGCCCGCAGAAATGCAGCCTGATCGCCGTGTCCAAGACCGGAGAGGAGGAGGTCGTCACCTCCTGGTCCGTCCCGCAGTGGGGGTACGGGATCGAGAATTCCACGCACGCGACCGCAAAGTACCCGCTGTACGTGCACGGCGGCGCGGCGATGGCGCGCAACGACATCGACCACTTCGAGGTGCGGACCTTCGACGGCGAGCGGCTGGTGGAGATCGACGCGTAATCGCAATCCGGGCGGCAGGTGCGCTGAGGGCCCCTTTTCGCGTACGGTTGACGGCTGCCCAATGCACGTCAGAAGGGGGCCTCGGTGGCCGCGCAGGATGCCGCTGTCGATTCGTTGCGGGACCGGGAAATCGGTGTCGAACAAACACATCTGGACCGGGTCTACCACCGTCTCGAAGAGAAGATCGACGAGGCGGAATTTCTCATGCACGACGCCGGTAAACGGGGTCAGGTCGGTACGCCGGGTGCGCTCGCGGAGCGGGACGCCCAGGTCTTCCGTGCCGGGGTCCACCTCAACCGGCTGAACAGTGAGTTCGAAGACTTTCTCTTCGGGCGGATCGACCTGCTCCTCGGCAAGGACGGCGAACGCGGCCCGGACGGTGCGTTCACCTCCGTCGAGCCCGCCGACGACGCCGTACGTCAGGACAGCACCGCCGATGTCGCGGAGACGCTCCACATCGGCCGCATAGGAGTACTCGACTCCGACTACGCGCCGCTGGTGATCGACTGGCGCGCCCCGGCCGCCGCGCCGTTCTACCGGTCGACGCCCAAGGACCCGGGCAGGGTCGTACGCCGACGGGTCATCCGCTCCAAGGGCCGCAAGGTCCTCGGGGTCGAGGACGACCTCATGCGTCCGGAGCTGACCGCGTACCTGGGCGGCGACAAGCTGCCCGTCATCGGCGACGGCGCTCTGATGGCCGCGCTCGGCCAGGCCCGCAGCCACACCATGCGGGACATCGTCTCGTCCATCCAGGCCGAGCAGGACCTGGTGATCCGCGCCCCCGCGGCCTCCGTCACGGAGGTCTCCGGAGGGCCCGGCACCGGCAAGACGGCGGTCGCCCTGCACCGGGCCGCGTATCTGCTCTACCAGGACCGGCGCCGGTACGCGGGCGGCATCCTGGTCGTCTCGCCGACGCCGCTCCTGGTCGCGTACACCGAAGGGGTGCTGCCCTCGCTCGGCGAGGAGGGCCAGGTGGCGATCCGTGCCGTCGGCTCGCTGTCCGACGAGGCGGCGGGCGTCGAGGGCGCCACCACGTACGACGAGCCGGCCGTCGCCCGGATCAAGGGCTCCTCCCGGATGCTCCACGTGCTGCGCAAGGTGGCCCGCGGGGCGCTGGAGCAGCCCGCGCCCCGGCCCGCCGCCCAGGAGGGTCAGCTGTCGTTCGGAGAGGCGGAGGCCCCGGACGGTGCAGTCACCCCCACCCAGCTGAGGGTGGTGGTCTTCGGCGCCCGCGTCGAGCTGAACGCGGACGAGCTCCGGCGCATCCGGCACAACGTCCTCGGCGGCACCGCTCCCGTCAACCTGCTGCGCCCGCGCGCCCGCAAGCTGCTCCTGGACGCCCTGTGGAACAAGTCGTCGGGCCGGGGCCGCTACACCGACCCCGAACTCGCCGCCGAGCTCCGTTCGTCCTTCGACGAGGACGTCTCCACCGAGACCCCGTTCCTCACGTTCCTGAACGCCTGGTGGCCGGAACTCACCCCTCGCCGGGTGCTGGCCGCGATGGCCGACGAGCGGCGGCTGGGCCGGTGGGCGCGCCGGATCCTCAACCCGGGCGAGGTGCGCCGCCTCGCCCGTTCGCTGAAGCGGCTGGACGGGGACGGCAAGGGCCCGCTCTCCGTCCACGACGTGGCGCTCCTGGACGAGCTGCAGACGCTGGTGGGGACCCCGCACCGCCCGAAGCGGAAGCGTGAGCTCGACCCGCTGGACCAGCTCACCGGTCTGGAGGAGCTGATGCCGCAGCGCGAGGAGACCCAGTGGGAGCGGGCGGAGCGGCTGGCGGCGGAGCGTACCGAGTACGCCCACGTCATCGTCGACGAGGCGCAGGACCTGACGCCCATGCAGTGGCGCATGGTCGGCCGCCGCGGCCGGCACGCCACCTGGACGATCGTCGGCGACGCGGCGCAGTCCTCCTGGTCCGACCCGGACGAGGCGTCCGCGGCGCGGGACGAGGCGCTCGGCAACCGGCCGCGGCGCCGGTTCACCCTTACGGTCAACTACCGCAACCCGGCGGAGATCGCCGAGCTGGCGGCGAAGGTGCTGGCGCTCGCGATGCCGGGAATGAAATCCCCGGTGGCGGTGCGCTCGACGGGGGTGAAACCGCGCTTCGAGACCGTACGGGACGGGGACCTCGCCGAGGTCGTCCGCGAGGAGGCGCGCAGACTGCTCGCCGAGGTGGACGGCACCGTCGGCGTGGTCGTCGCGATGGACCGGCGCGCCGAGGCCCGCGCCTGGCTGGCGGAGCTCGGCGAGCGGGTGGTTGCGCTGGGCAGCCTGGAGGCGAAGGGCCTGGAGTACGACGCCACGGTCGTCGTCTCGCCCGCGGAGATCGCGGACGAGTCCCCGGCGGGCCTGCGGGTGCTGTACGTGGCGCTCACCCGGGCGACGCAGCAGCTGACCGTGATCTCGGGGGAGCGTGACATGCCGGACGCGGACGGTGTTCCCGACCTGCTGAGGGACTGAGGGGACGCGGGCTGCTGCAGGCGGAGGCACTTTTCCGAGTCAACCCGTCGCGCAGGAATCACTTCTCCAGGGTGTTTGTTAGCCTGGTGTTGGCACCGGCTCGATCCAAGCCCCCGGGCCCAACCTTCGTCGCTTCGAGCGACCACTTGCCGCGAGGCGAGCATGGCGGGTCGGTGCCGCTTACGTGAAGAGACGGACCCGCGTCACCTGAGGGTGGCGCGGGTCTGTTTTCGTTTCTGCGGGGCGCACGGACCGGACAGGGGTTCCCTCGAACGAGTAACTTCTCGTATGGTGGAATAAATTTTCCGAAAGATGGCAGTCATTACCGGCTACCCGCCGGTAGGTGCGACGATCGGAACGCGCGTACGGGGTCGATCCCATGTGTGTGCGACAGCAATGAAGCTCAGGACAGCGAAGGACTCGGCCATGGCAACGGCGCCCAGCGTCTCGTACTCGATGACGGTCAGGCTGGAGGTGCCCGCGAGCGGCACAGCGGTCTCCCAGCTCACCACGGCCGTGGAGTCCTCCGGGGGTTCGGTCACCGGCCTCGATGTGACCGCTTCCGGCCACGAGAAGCTGCGGATCGACGTCACCATCGCGGCATCCTCCACCTCGCACGCGGACGAGATCGTCGAAGGTCTGCGCGACATCGAGGGTGTCGTCCTCGGCAAGGTCTCCGACCGAACGTTCCTGATGCACCTCGGCGGCAAGATCGAGATGGCGTCCAAGCACCCCATCCGCAACCGTGACGACCTCTCGATGATCTACACCCCGGGTGTGGCCCGGGTCTGCATGGCGATCGCCGAGAACCCCGAGGACGCCCGCCGTCTGACCATCAAGCGCAACTCCGTCGCCGTGGTCACGGACGGCTCCGCGGTGCTGGGCCTCGGCAACATCGGCCCGATGGCGGCGCTTCCCGTGATGGAGGGCAAGGCGGCCCTGTTCAAGCGCTTCGCCGGCATCGACGCCTGGCCGATCTGCCTGGACACCCAGGACACCGACGCCATCGTCGAGATCGTCAAGGCGATCGCCCCGGGCTTCGCGGGCATCAATCTCGAGGACATCTCCGCCCCCCGCTGCTTCGAGATCGAGGCACGGCTGCGCGAGGCCCTGGACATCCCCGTCTTCCACGACGACCAGCACGGCACGGCGATCGTCGTCCTCGCGGCGCTGACCAACGCGCTGCGTGTGGTCGACAAGGCGATCGGTGATGTACGGGTCGTCATGTCGGGCGCGGGAGCCGCCGGTACGGCCATCCTGAAGCTGCTCATCGCCGCGGGCGTCAAGCACGCGGTCGTCGCCGACATCCACGGAGTGGTGCACGCGGGCCGCGAGGACCTCGTCTCCGCCGACCCCGACTCGCCGCTGCGCTGGATCGCCGACAACACCAACCCCGAGGGCGTCACCGGCACCCTCAAGCAGGCCGTCGTCGGCGCCGACGTCTTCATCGGGGTCTCCGCCCCCAACGTCCTGAACGGCGACGACGTCGCCGCGATGGCCGACGGTGCGATCGTGTTCGCCCTCGCCAACCCGGACCCCGAGGTGGACCCGACAATCGCCCGCGAGACGGCGGCAGTTGTGGCCACCGGCCGCTCCGACTTCCCGAACCAGATCAACAACGTCCTGGTCTTCCCGGGCGTCTTCCGCGGTCTGCTGGACGCTCAGTCCCGCACCGTCAACACGGAGATGATGCTCGCCGCTGCGCGTGCCCTCGCGGGTGTCGTCGCCGAGGACGAGGTGAACGCGAACTACATCATCCCGTCGGTCTTCAACGACAAGGTCGCGGGAGCGGTCGCGGGCGCGGTCCGCAACGCCGCGAAGGCGGCAGGAGCCGCCGGAGCGACGCCGGATCCCGCCTAGCACACGCCGTCCGCGGGGGTCGGCCACGGCCCCTGTGGACGGTGCCGTACCTCACGTCCGCGCGCCCCGTACGGCGCGTCGCGGGTCGCGGCGTCCCAAACGCCCCTTTAGGGTGGGCGGGCAGCGAGCCCCACAGGCCCGGCATCCGCTGCGGACCGCTTCAAGAAGTCGACGGAACGTCACCACGGGCAATCAGTGGCGCTTTTCGTGTGACGTCGAGGGGTTCCGGATTGGCGTTACCGCCGCAGGTGGGGGCAGGATGCGTATTCGGGCGCGAGGGTCTGACATCAGACCCGGGTCCGGGGACTGTCAGAGGGCCCTGGCAGCATCGGCTTCGATCTCACGCCTCACAGGCAAGAAGAACACGGGAGTAACAACATGAACCGCAGTGAGCTGGTGGCCGCCCTGGCCGACCGTGCCGAGGTGACCCGCAAGGACGCCGACGCCGTTCTGGCCGCCCTCGCCGAGACCGTCGGCGAGATCGTCGCCAAGGGCGACGAGAAGGTCACCATCCCCGGCTTCCTGACCTTCGAGCGCACCCACCGTGCCGCTCGCACCGCTCGTAACCCGCAGACCGGCGACCCGATCAACATCCCGGCCGGCTACAGCGTGAAGGTCTCCGCGGGCTCGAAGCTCAAGGAAGCCGCCAAGGGCAAGTAAGCCCCGTAGGCATCAAGAAGGGCGGCCGTCCTGACCGGGACGGCCGCCCTTCGGCATGCCCGGAGGAATGTCGTGGCACCCGAGGACCCCGCCGGCGCCGCACAGGGCCCGTACGGCCGCCGTGAGCCCCAGGTGTACGGAGTTGGGCGGTTGAGCCCCGTACGGGGCTGTACGGGCGTCCTGCGGCGCCTGTGAGGGGGAGTCCGGTGGTCAGCGGTGGGTGGCCACAGCAGTCCGCCGCCCCGGTCCCTTGTGCGGGGCCGGGGCGGCGGACTGTTGTGCGGGGGGCGCAATGCTGTGTGCGGCAGCACTGTGCGCAGGCCGGAGCGCGTCCGGCGCGGTGTCAGACGAGTGAACCGCCCGGCAGCTCGACCTTCGCACCGAGCTTCTCGAGCTTGTCCATGAAGTTCTCGTAGCCGCGGTTGATCAGATCGATGCCGTGCACCCGGGACGTTCCCTGCGCCGCCAGAGCGGCGATCAGATACGAGAACCCGCCACGCAGGTCAGGGATGACCAGATCCGCGCCCTGGAGCTTCGTGGGTCCGGACACGACCGCCGAGTGCAGGAAGTTCCGCTGGCCGAATCGGCAGTCGGAGCCCCCGAGGCACTCGCGGTAGAGCTGGATGTGCGCACCCATCTGGTTGAGCGCCGAGGTGAAGCCGAGCCGGGACTCGTACACCGTCTCGTGGACGATCGACAGGCCCGCGGCCTGCGTCAGGGCCACCACGAGCGGCTGCTGCCAGTCGGTCTGGAAACCGGGGTGGACGTCCGTCTCCAGCGCGATGGCGTTCAGCGCGCCGCCCGGGTGCCAGAAGCGGATGCCCTCGTCGTCGATCTCGAAGGCGCCGCCGACCCTACGGAAGGTGTTGAGGAACGTCATCATCGAACGCTGCTGGGCGCCGCGCACGTAGATGTTGCCCTCGGTCGCCAGTGCCGCCGACGCCCAGGAGGCCGCCTCCAGGCGGTCCGGGATCGCCCGGTGCGTGTAACCGTCGAGCCTGTCGACACCCGTGATCCGGATCGTCCGGTCGGTGTCCATGGAGATGATCGCGCCCATCTTCTGCAGTACGCAGATGAGGTCCTCGATCTCCGGCTCGACGGCCGCGTTGGACAGCTCGGTGACGCCCTCGGCGAGGACGGCGGTCAGCAGGACCTGCTCGGTGGAGCCCACCGACGGGTACGGCAGCCGGATCTTCGTGCCGCGCAGTCGCTGCGGGGCCTCCAGGTACTGGCCGTCCGCCCGCTTCTCGATGGTCGCGCCGAACTGGCGCAGCACCTCGAAGTGGAAGTCGATCGGCCGTCCGCCGATGTCGCAGCCGCCGAGCCCCGGGATGAACGCGTGGCCCAGGCGGTGCAGCAACGGACCGCAGAAGAGGATCGGGATGCGCGACGAGCCCGCGTGGGCGTCGATGTCGGCGACGTTCGCGCTCTCGACGTGCGAAGGGTCGAGGATGAGTTCGCCCGGCTCGTCACCTGGGCGGACGGTCACACCGTGCAGCTGCAGCAGTCCCCGGACCACCCGCACATCGCGGATGTCGGGCACGTTGCGCAGCCGGCTGGGCCCGCTGCCGAGCAGCGCGGCGACCATTGCCTTCGGCACCAGGTTCTTGGCGCCTCGGACGCGGATCTCGCCCTCCAGCGGGGTGCCGCCGTGGACAAGCAGGACATCGTCTGTGCCGGTCATGTATCTCGCGTTCCGGAGTGGTCGGGCAGGGGGCCATCGAAAAGGGTAATGGCCCCCCACCCCCCTTCCGTAAGTCACAGGGGGGTATACGAACGTCATGAATCCGCCACAACACGTTCTGCCCCACAAGCCTTGCGGAGGGTTACCGTCAACAAGGCGGTCCGATCCGGTCGGATTCGTGCGCTCCCCGTGCGCCTGTGCCGCATCCGTGCGCCCTGAGCTGCAGGCGTATGCCCCGCGGCGGCCGTGAGGGCCACTTGGTCCCCACGGAGGGCGAAGATGCGGGATCATTTCTGCCATGACCGAGGTGTCCTCGCTCACAGGGCGGCTGCTCGTGGCCGCACCCGCCCTGGCGGACCCGAATTTCGACCGCGCGGTGGTGCTTCTCCTCGACCACGACGAGGAGGGCTCGCTCGGCGTCGTCCTGAACCGCCCGACCCCGGTCGGCGTCGGTGACATCCTCGCGTCCTGGGCCGGTCTGACCGGTGAGCCGGACGTGGTCTTCCAGGGGGGCCCGGTCTCCCTCGACTCGGCGCTGGGTGTGGCTGTGATCCCCGGCGACGAGGGGCCCCTGGGCTGGCGCCGGGTGCACGGGGCGATCGGCCTGGTGGACCTGGAGGCGCCGCCGGAGCTGCTGGCCGCGGCTCTCGGTTCGCTGCGGATCTTCGCGGGGTACGCGGGCTGGGGACCCGGACAGCTCGAGGCGGAGCTGACGGACGGCGCCTGGTACGTGGTCGAGTCGGAGCCGGGCGACGTGTCGTCGCCCCGCCCGGAGAGTCTCTGGCGGGCCGTTCTGCGGCGTCAGCGCAGCGAGCTCGCCATGATCGCGACGTATCCGGACGACCCTTCCCTGAACTGATGTCCTGAGCTTTCAGTACGCTTGGCAGTTATGAGCACTCTTGAGCCCGAGCGCGGGGCAGGTACGGGGACCCTCGTAGAGCCGACGCCACAGGTGTCGAACGGCGACGGCGACCACGAGCGCTACGCCCATTACGTCCAGAAGGACAAAATCATGGCGAGCGCCCTGGAGGGCACTCCCGTGGTGGCACTGTGCGGCAAGGTCTGGGTACCGGGGCGCGACCCCAAGAAGTATCCGGTCTGTCCCATGTGCAAGGAGATCTACGAGTCCATGGGCGCCGGCGGCGACAAGGACAAGGGCAAGGGCGGCAAGGACAGCAGCAAGAAGTAGTCCGCGGCCTTTTGTCACCCTCCGGGTCCTGACCCCCGGGGCATGCAGCGATGCGAGCCCCGGGGGTCTTTCGCATGCCCGGGGCCGGGTGGGGGAATGCGGTGTGCGTTGCACGGGCTGCGCCGGGGGTCACAGAGTGGTTGAGACCACTTGTCGGCGTGCTGGTGCGCCCTTACTCTCCTGCATGTTGTGCAGAACGAAACGTGCGTTGCACGGGATGCAACGACTGACCGGTAAGGGTTCCGGATGAAGCTTTCTGCCCGAATTGCCGCCCCGGCCGCGGCGCTTGTGCTGGCGGGCCTCACCGCCACCGCCTGCGCGCCCCAGACCTCCGACACCGGCGCCGAGGGGGACAAGAAGAGCGGCACGCTTCGCGTCTGGCTCTTCCAGGAGGTCGGCAACAAGCCCAAGGAGAAGGTCGTCGACGCGGCCGTCGCCGACTTCGAGAAGTCCCACGAGGGGGCGAAGGTCGAAGTCGAGTACATACCGGTCGACACCCGGGCCCAGCGCATCAAGGCAGCCTTCAACGACCCGAAGAGCGCCCCCGACCTCATCGAGTACGGCAACACGGACACGGCCGGATACGTGAAGGACGGCGGGCTGGCCGATGTGAGCAAGGAGTTCGCGGCCTGGGACGAGGCCAAGGACACCGACCCGACCGCCAAGCAGTCCGTGACGGTCGACGGCCAGGTGTACGGGGCGCCGCTCTTCGTCGGCGTACGGGCGCTGTACTACCGCACCGACATCTTCGAGGACCTCGGCATCGAGCCTCCGAAGTCCCAGGCCGAGCTGATCTCCACGGCCAGGAAGGTCCATGAGGAGAAGCCGGACCTCTACGGCCTCGCGGTCGGCGGCGCGTACACCTACGGAGCGATGCCCTTCATCTGGGCGCACGGCGGCGAACTGGCCGACGAGACCGGGGTGAGCTACGAGTCGGCCATCAACAGCGAGAAGGCGCGCAAGGGCATCGAGGCCTACACCTCGCTCTTCGGTGACGACAACTGCCCCGCCGCCAAGTGCGCGGCGATGGGCGGCAACGCGACCGTCACCGCCTTCGCGTCCGGCAAGGCGGCCATGGCGATCGGCGGCGACTTCAGTCACGCGGCCGTCGAGGCGGGCGCCGTGAAGGGCAAGTACGCCGTCGTGCCGGTGCCGGGCGTGGCGAAGGGCTCGATCGCTCCGGCGTTCGCCGGTGGCAACAACATCGGCGTACTCAAGAGCAGTTCGCACCGCACCCTCGCCGTCGACCTCATGAAGTCGCTGACCGGCAAGAAGACGCAGGCGAAGATGTTCGACGCGATGGGCTTCCTGCCGACGTACACGGACGTGCGGGCCACGGTCGCGGAGAAGGAGCCCTTCGTCGAGCCGTTCGTCAACTCGCTGGGCGAGGGCGCCAAGTTCGTCCCCGCCTCCCCGGCCTGGGGCCAGATCGACGCCTCGCTGGTTCTGCCGACGATGTTCCAGGAGATCGTCAGCGGCCGTAAGGACGTGGCAGCCGCCTCGGACGACGCGGCGAAGAAGATGGACGCGGCGTTCGCCGACGCGGGCTGACCATGACCGCGAACACCACGGCGTACAAAGCTCCCGAGAGGACCGGGGCGGCCGGCACACCGGCCCGCCCGCCCCGGCGCCGCCCCGCATCTCCCGCACGGCGCTCCGGCTGGACCCCCTGGCTGTACCTGCTGCCCGCGCTGGTCCTGCTCGGCGGGCTCCTCGTCTACCCGATCTACCAGCTGGGCCTGATCTCCTTCCTGGAGTACACCCAGGCCCAGGTCAGCGGCGGCGAACCGACCACCTTCCAGGGCTTCGGCAACTACGCGACCCTCTTCGGCGACAGCCAGTTCTGGCAGGTGCTCCTCGCGACCGTGCTCTTCGCCACGGCCTGCGTGCTTGCCACCCTGCTCGTCGGCTGCGCCCTGGCCGTCCTGCTGACCCGCATCCGGGCCCTGCCCCGGCTCGCGCTCATGATGGCCGCGCTGGGCGCCTGGGCGACCCCGGCGGTCACCGGCTCGACCGTCTGGGTCTTCCTCTTCGACCCGGACTTCGGCCCGGTCAACAGAGTGCTGGGACTCGGCGACTTCTCCTGGACGTACGGGCGCTACAGCGCCTTCGCCCTGGTGCTCCTCGAAGTGCTCTGGTGCTCGTTCCCGTTCGTGATGGTGACCGTGTACGCGGGCATCCGCGCGATCCCCGCCGAGGTACTGGAGGCGGCCTCGCTGGACGGCGCCTCGCAGTGGCGGATCTGGCGGTCGGTCATGGCGCCGATGCTGCGGCCGATCCTGATCGTCGTCACCATCCAGTCGATCATCTGGGACTTCAAGGTCTTCACCCAGATCTACGTCATGACCAACGGCGGCGGCATCGCCGGGCAGAACCTGGTGCTCAACGTGTACGCGTACCAGAAGGCGTTCGCGTCCTCGCAGTACAGCCTCGGATCGGCGATCGGTGTCGTGATGCTGGTGATCCTGCTGGCCGTGACGCTGGTCTATCTGCGCCTGGTGCGACGCCAGGGGGAGGAGCTGTGAGCACGCCGATGACCCGTCTGCGCATCCGGCGCCCCGGCAGGCTGGCGGCGGAGGCTGCTGCCCTCGTCATCGCCGTCGTGGTCGCCTTCCCCCTGTACTGGATGGTGCTCTCCGCGCTCAAGCCGGCGGGCGAGATCCAGTCCACCGAAGCGCGGCCCTGGACCCTGTCCCCGTCCCTCGACTCGTTCCGCCGCGTCTTCGAACAGCAGGATTTCGGCCGGTACTTCCTCAACAGCCTGCTCGTCGCCGGCACGGTCGTCATCGCGTCCGCGCTGATCGCCTTCCTCGCCGCGACAGCGGTGACGAGATTCCGCTTCAGATTCCGCACGACCCTGCTGATCATGTTCCTGGTCGCGCAGATGGTGCCCGTCGAGGCGCTGACCATTCCGCTGTTCTTCCTCATGCGGGACTTCGGACAGCTGAACACCCTGGGCTCGCTGATCCTCCCGCATCTCGCCTTCTCGCTGCCGTTCGCGATCTGGATGCTGCGCGGCTTCGTCAAGGCCGTTCCCGACGCGCTGGAGGAGGCCGCCTACATCGACGGGGCGAGCCGCACCCGCTTCCTGTGGCAGATCCTCTTCCCGCTCGTCTTCCCGGGACTTGTGGCGACCAGTGTCTTCTCGTTCATCTCGACCTGGAACGACTTCCTGTTCGCGAAATCGTTCATCATCAGCGACACCTCCCAGTCGACGCTCCCCATGGCGCTGCTGGTCTTCTTCAAACCGGACGAGAACGACTGGGGAGGGATCATGGCAGCCTCGACGGTGATGACCATTCCCGTGCTGGTCTTCTTCGTACTCGTACAGCGCCGCCTGGTCTCGGGACTGGGCGGAGCGGTTAAGGACTGACGTGCACAACCTGATTCCGGCACCCGTCCGCATCGGGAACCCAGGCAGGTCCGGATTCTCCCTGGACCCGTCCACGACCATCACGGCACAGGCCGGCACCGGTACCTCCGAACGCTGGCTCCGGTCCACGCTCGGCGCCGCGTTCGGCCTGCCGCTCGCCCCGGGTGCGGGCGACGGCGGGAACACCGTCGAGCTGCGCCTCGATGCCTCCCTGGAGAGCGAGGGCTACCGGCTGGACGTGGCGCCCAACCAGGGCGTACGGATCACCGGAGGGAGCGCCGCCGGAGTGTTCTGGGGGGCGCAGACCCTCCGTCAGCTCCTGGGCCCCGAGGCGTTCCGCCGGGCGCCCGTCAGTCCCGGCGCGCAGCGGGTCATCCCGTTCACGGAGATCGAGGACAGCCCCCGCTTCGCCTGGCGGGGCCTGATGCTCGACGTGGCACGGCACTTCCTGCCCAAGGACGGCGTTCTGCGCTATCTCGATCTCCTGGCCGCACACAAGCTCAACGTCTTCCACTTCCACCTCACCGACGACCAGGGCTGGCGCATCGAGGTCAAGCGCTATCCCGGGCTCACGGAGACGGCCTCCTGGCGCGCCCGCACCAAATACGGCCACCGGGCCTCCGAGTTGTGGGACGAGACCCCGCACGGCGGTTTCTACACCCAGGACGACATCCGCGAAATCGTCGCGTACGCCGCCGAGCGGCATATCCGGGTCGTCCCCGAGATCGACATCCCGGGACACTCGCAGGCAGCCATCAGTGCGTATCCGGAACTGGGCAACAGCGACGTCATCGACACCTCCGCCCTTTCCGTCTGGGACACCTGGGGCATCAACCCGAACGTACTCGCCCCCACTGACAACACCCTGCGCTTCTTCGAAGGGGTCTTCGAGGAGGTGCTCGACCTCTTTCCCGCCGCCACATCGCCGTTCATCCATATCGGTGGCGACGAATGCCTCAAGGACCAGTGGAAGCAGTCACCGGCCGCACAGGCCCGGATCGCCGAACTCGGCCTGGCGGACGAGGACGAGCTCCAGTCCTGGTTCATCCGGCACTTCGACAGCTGGCTCACCGCCCGGGGGCGTCGCCTCATCGGCTGGGACGAGATCCTGGAGGGCGGACTCGCCGAGGGCGCCGCGGTGTCCTCGTGGCGGGGTTACGCGGGTGGCATCGCCGCCGCCGAGGCAGGGCACGACGTCGTGATGTGCCCCGAGCAGCAGGTGTATCTGGACCACCGTCAGGACGGCGGCCCCGACGAGCCGATGCCCATCGGATTCGTCCGCACCCTGCAGGACGTCTACCGCTTCGAGCCCGTACCCCCGGGGCTCTCCGAGGAAGCGGCCGGCCACATCATCGGCACCCAGGCGAACGTCTGGACCGAGGTCATGCAGAACCGGGCCCGCGTCGACTACCAGGTCTTCCCGCGGCTCGCCGCCTTCGCCGAGGTCGCCTGGTCCCGGCTCCCGGCCCCCGGCGAGCGGGACTTCGCCGGCTTCGAGAGCCGCATGGGCGCGCACTACGCCCGGCTCGACGCCCTGGGGGTCGACTACCGCCCGCCGGGCGGCCCGCTGCCGTGGCAGCGGCGGCCCGGAGTCCTGGGTCGCCCGATCGAGGGACCGCCTCCGCACGTGTGAGTACGGCCCGGCCCGTGGGGCGCGTGAACCGAATAAGTCGTACGAACTCGCTGAAGAGTGGCAATTCGTACGGCGGGCAGAAGATGCGTGAAAGACGACTTTTCCCCTGGTCAGGGACAGATGTGTCCTTCGTGGACCCTCGCGTCGGTCCGCCCCGAAGATGTGCCAGAGTTGCCACGTCCCGGCCGTGAGCACGTACCGTACGGCGGACAGGCGGGACTGCCGGGACACCGGGAAGGGGCAGCTGGGTTGACCACGCACGCACCGCAGGCGATGCAGTCGGTAACGCTGCCGGCCTCGCTCGACGAGGCCGTGGCGGCTCTCGGCGCCATGCCTGCCGCCGTTCCTGTGGCCGGTGGCACGGACCTGATGGCGGCCGTCAACAAGGGGCTGATGCGCCCCTCGGGACTGGTCGGCCTGGGCCGGATCAGCGAGCTGCGCGGCTGGCACTACCAGGACGGCCACGCCCTGCTCGGGGCCGGTCTCACCCACGCACGCATGGGCCGGCCCGACTTCGCCGCCCTCATCCCCGCGCTGGCCGCCTCCGCCCGAGCCGCGGGCCCGCCCCAGATCCGTAACGCGGGCACCCTCGGCGGCAATATCGCCACCGCGGCCCCGACCGGTGACTCCCTGCCGGTGCTGGCGGCCCTCGAGGCCGAGCTGGTCATCGCGGGACCGGAGGGCTCGCGCCGCGAGATTCCCGTCTCGCACCTGCTGGCCGGGCGGGAGATGCTCGAGCCCGCCGAGCTGATCGGCTTCGTCCGCGTACCGCTGCTGCACGCCCCCCAGATCTTCCTCAAGGCGACCGGCCGCACCGGCCCCGGCCGTGCCACCGCCTCCGTCGCGATCGTCCTGGACCCGGCCCGGCGCGGCGTGCGCTGCGCGGTCGGCGCGATCGCCCCGATGCCGCTGCGGCCGCTGGAGGCCGAACGCTGGATCGCCTCCCTGATCGACTGGGACGGCGAGCGGGGCCTGGCCCCCGACGCGCTGGCCGCCTTCGGCGAGTACGTTGCCGCGGCCTGCATCCCGGACCAGGCACCGCCGGACGGCGGGGGAGAGGTACCACCGCTGCCCCCGGCCGTACTCCACCTGCGGCGCACGGTCGCCGCGCTCGCCCGACGCGCGCTGGGGAGGGCACTGTCGTGAGCAATGAAGAGAACCCCGAGCAGCAGCACGGACAGCCCGACCCGTACGGCGGCTGGCAGCCGACCCCGCAGGGCGGCGAGTACGACGCCGAGGCGACCGCGTTCGTCCACCTGCCCCCGGAGGACCTCGCGAACCTCGGGAACGACCCGCTGGCCGCGCCCGGCCAGGGCTACGTACCGCCGATGATCCTCCCGCTGACCCCGGCGGCCGGGCTGGACCCCGCCGCGACGGGCAGCTGGGTCGTGCAGACGCAGAGCCAGCAGGAGCGGGCCGACCGCGCGGCGGGCACGGAGCCGGCGTCGGAGACGGTCCACTGGCCGGACCCGAACCACCAGCAGGAGCCGTACCGGCAGCAGTACCCGGAGACGTCGCAGTACGGGCAGACGTCGTCCACGACGGCCCAGTGGAACTTCACCGAGGCCGTCCCGCCGGACCCCGCCCCCGCCCCGGCCGAGCCTGCGGGGCACACAGGTCAGTGGACGATCCCGGTCGCCGACGGGGACCTCCCGGAGGAGTCCGGTGAGTTCGCAGCCTCGGCGCTCGCGTCCCAGTGGTACGCGGACACCCCCCCGGCCACGCTGCCCGGCGGTGCCTCCGCGCCGTGGGCCACGCAGTCGACCTCGGACGTGGCCCCGGCTTCGCCGGAGCCCGAGCCGCAGCCCGAGCCGGAAGCCGTAGCGGAGCCCGAGCCGGAAGCCGCGGAGTCCGGGACGGAGCTGGAGGCTCCCGGGGAGGACACCTCCGCCGAGGCCCCTGGGCCTTCCGGCACGCCCGGGAACGCGCAGGATGACCCCCGGAGTGCACCCGGTGAGCCCGAGGAGGCTCCCGAGGCAGCCGACGTATCCGATGACGCCACCGCGCCCGACCCGGCATTCGACGAGCCCTCCACCGCCCTCTCGCATACCGCCAGCGAGCACCCCGCCGCCTCGTACGTCCTGCATGTGAACGGCGTGGACCGCCCCGTCACCGACGCCTGGATCGGCGAGTCGCTCCTGTACGTGCTCCGCGAGCGCCTCGGCCTCGCCGGCGCCAAGGACGGCTGCTCGCAGGGCGAGTGCGGTGCCTGCAACGTCCAGGTGGACGGCCGTCTCGTGGCCTCCTGCCTGGTTCCCGCAGCCACCACCGCGGGCAGCGAGGTCCGTACGGTCGAGGGCCTCGCGGTCGACGGGGAACCGTCCGACGTCCAGCGGGCCCTGGCCGACTGCGGGGCCGTCCAGTGCGGCTTCTGCATCCCCGGGATGGCCATGACCGTCCACGACCTCCTGGAGGGCAACCACGCCCCCAGTGAGCTGGAGACGCGACAGGCCCTGTGCGGCAACCTCTGCCGCTGCTCCGGCTACCGGGGCGTGCTCGATGCCGTACGCGAGGTCGTCGCGGGCCGGGAGGCGACCGCGGAGGCGGCCAACGCCCCCGACGCCGAGGAACCGCGGATCCCGCACCAGGCTGCCCCGGGCGCGGGCAACGTCCGGACACACCCGCACGAGGGAGACGCCCGGTGAGCACCGCGCCTCCGTCAGCACCGGTCACCCACACCACCCACACCTCCACCATCAGCTGCTGCCGCAGCGGGGCGAACGACAAGGAGGCGGCGTGAGCAACGACGCAGCCACCGCGACCGGCACCACCCGCACGAACCCCCCGCAGACCGAGCGAACCGGCCCGGACGAGGAGGCGCCCGCGCTCGGTCTGGGCGCTTCGCTCCCGCCGGCCGACGCCCGTGCCAAGACCGAGGGCACGTTCCCGTACGCGGCCGACCTCTGGGCGGAGGGCCTGCTGTGGGCGGCCGTGCTCCGATCCCCGCACCCCCATGCGCGCATCCTGTCGATCGACACCTCGGCCGCCGCCGAGATGCCGGGCGTGCGGGCGGTCGTCACCCACGAGGACATCCCCGGTGACGGGGCCTACGGCCGCAGTGTCGTCGACCGCCCCGTCTTCGCCTCCGACCTGGTACGTCACCACGGCGAGGCGATCGCCGCCGTCGCCGCCGACCATCCCGACACCGCCCGCCTGGCCGCGGCGGCGATCGCGGTCGAGTACGAGGTGCTCGAACCGGTCACCGACCCGGAGAAGGCCTTCGCGGCCGAACCGCTCCACCCCGACGGCAACCTCATCCGCCACATCCCGCTGCGCTACGGCGACCCGGACACCGTGGGCGAGGTCATCGTCGAGGGCCTGTACCGCATAGGCCGCCAGGACCCCGCCCCGATCGGGGCCGAGGCCGGTCTCGCCGTGCCCCGCCCCGACGGCGGCGTGGAGCTCTACACGGCGTCCACCGACCCGCACACCGACCGCGACCTCGCCGCGGCCTGCTTCGGCCTGGAGCCCGACCGGGTCAAGGTCGTCGTCACCGGCGTCCCCGGAGCGACCGGCGACCGGGAGGACCCCGGCTTCCAGATCCCGCTCGGCCTGCTCGCCCTGCGCACCGGCTGCCCGGTCAAACTGGCCGCTACGCGCGAGGAGTCCTTCCTCGGCCACGCCCACCGCCACCCGACGCTGCTCCGCTACCGCCACCACGCGGACACGGAGGGCAGGCTGGTCAAGGTCGAGGCACAGATCCTCCTGGACGCAGGCGCGTACGCCGACTCCTCGTCCGAATCCCTGGCCGCCGCGGTGGCCTTCGCCTGTGGTCCGTACGTGGTCCCGCACGCCTTCATCGAGGGCTGGGCGGTCCGTACGAACAACCCGCCCTCCGGCCATGTGCGCGGTGAGGGTGCGATGCAGGTCTGCGCGGCCTACGAGGGCCAGATGGACAAACTGGCGGCGAAGCTGGGCATCGACCCGGCCGAACTCCGTCTTCGCAACGCCCTGTCCACCGGCGACATCCTCCCCACCAGTCAGACCGTGACCTGCCCGGCCCCGGTGGCGGAACTGCTCCGTGAGGTCCGGGACTTCCCGCTCCCCGCGCTCCCGAAGGACTCCCCGGAGGACGACTGGCTGCTCCCGGGCGGCCCCGAGGGCGCAGGCGAGCCCGGAGCCGTACGCCGCGGCGTCGGCTACGCCCTGGGCATGGTCCACATGCTCGGCGCCGAGGGTACGGACGAGGTCTCCACGGCCACCGTCCGGGTCCACGACGGCGTCGCCACGGTCATCTGCGCGGCCGTCGAGACCGGCCAGGGCTTCACCACGCTCGCCCGCCAGATCGTCCAGGAGACCCTGGGCATCGAAGATGTTCACGTAGCGGCGGTGGACACCGACCAGCCCCCCGCGGGCCCGGCGACACACGGCCGCCACACCTGGGTCTCGGGCGGCGCGGTCGAACGCGCGGCCAAGATGGTCCGCACCCAGCTCCTCCAGCCCCTGGCCCACAAGTTCGGCATGTCCACGGAGCTCCTCCAGATCGCCGACGGCAAGATCACCTCGTACGACGGGGTGCTCTCCACGACGGTCATGGAGGCGATGGACGGCAAGGAACTCTGGGCCACGGCCCAGTGCCGCCCCCACCCCACCGAACCCCTGGACGAGTCGGGCCAGGGCGACGCCTTCGTCGGCCTGGCCTTCTGCGCGGTCCGTGCGGTGGTCGACGTCGACATCGAGCTCGGCTCGATCCGCGTGGTCGAGATGGCGGTCGCCCAGGACGTCGGCCGGGTCCTCAACCCGTCCCAGCTGGCGACGCGTATCGAGGCAGGCATCACCCAGGGCATCGGTGCGGCCCTCACGGAGAACCTGCGCACAACCCGCGGCCTGGTCCGCCACCCGGACCTCACCGGGTACGCACTTCCGACGTCCCTGGACGCTCCGGACATTCGCATCGTCAAACTGGTCGAGGAACGCGACGTGATTGCACCTTTCGGGGCCAAAGCGGCCTCGGCGGTACCGGTGGTGACGTCCCCCGCAGCGGTGGCTTCGGCCGTCCGCGCAGCCACGGGCCGCCCGGTCAACCGCCTCCCGATCCGCCCGCAGGCGGCGGTGGCGGCCACCTCCAAGTCCTGATCCGGCGGCGCCTGTCGGTTCAGCAGGCGCCGTCGTCGACGGCGGCGGCCAGGTCGTACTCAGGAATGGAGTTGCTGCTGCCGTCCGCTCCCGGGACGAAGATTCCGCCCTGTGCGGACTTCTCCTCCGTGACGTGCATGCAGACGGTGGTGTCGGAGCCGCCGGCGGATATCTCGTAGTCCTGCCCGTCCCCGGCCCGTTCCACGGAGATGCGGTACGAGGGCCCCTGGTCCTCACCCGCCCGCGTGACGTCCGCCTCGATCAGCGAGGCGTAGCCGTCAGAGGGGTCGCGGCGGATCTGTGGTTCGGCGGCCAGCGACTCGGCGGCGTCCGCGGCGGCCTCCCGGACCTCGCTCGCGCTCCAGGAACCCTTGTCGACGTCCGCCTGGACCGAACAGCCACCGAAGACGAACACCCCGGCGACCCCGAACGCGGCGACCCGCCCGAACGCGAGCGCCCCGTCCGACGGCTGTCCGGCCGCCTGCGGGCGAGCCCGCCAGTACAGCCGGTACGGGCCGACAAGCGCCACGACGAGAAACGCCGCGGCTATGACGAACAAGAAGACGACGACACCCATGCACGCACTCCCCGTGAACCCGCTCCTGGACAAGGCGCCAGATCCTACGCTCCGGCCCTTCGGCGAGGGCCCCGCGCCCGTCCCGTCCGAGGGGTGCTGGGGCCGGTGTACAGGCACCCGGCCGTTTTCGCCCGGAATTGCGAACGCCTTCCTTCGTCCACTCGGCGCCGGTGAATATGAAACCGATACGGTGAGTAGGTCGGTGGCCGCGTGATTCGGACGAAGCGGTCTGCGCAGAAGGCTGTTGCCAAGCGCACGGGCTGGGTCGAGTTCGGTGCGGCGGCCGGCGTCGCGGCTGGTGTTGCCTTCCTGCCCGCGACTGCCGCAGTGGGCGCGGCCGCCGTCCTCATTCCGTTGGCAACCGACACCGCGGGCGGTGCTGCGGAGCAGATCATCGGGCAAGTCGTCGGAGATATCTCGGACAACTCGGTGGACAAGAGCAAGGAGAAGGCTGAAGAGCTGACCGAGGAGGAGTGGAACAGGATCTACCGTTCCGGCGAGTCCATGGCTGAGGCTCCGATGGAAGAGTTCATGGCACGGAACGGCATCGACGGGAAGAGCGAACTCGGGCAGGACCTGAAGGAATTCCATGCGGGCCGGATATTCGACGGGCAACGACCGCGAGAATCAGCAGGGCAGGGCTCCGGAAACCGGCTGACGAGACAGGGGACAAGGCTTAGAGATGAAGGATGCGGGAGCCGTGCGGGTAAGACGTTTGCTTGTAGTCGCTGGGCTGGTGCTGACCACGGGTTTCGGGTTGGTGTCCTGTGGAGCTGACGGCGAGAGCGAGGAGAGGACATTTGTCGGTGCCGAAGAGGCCTGCGACGGTCTCTTCGCCGGTCCGTTGGCGAAGCAGGTCGAGGCAGTCACAGGTGATACCGAGTTCTTCGCGACCGGGAACAAGGGCAAGGCGATGAGTAACGTCGTCAATGCCCTGAAACGGGGATACGCGGCCGGTCGTAGCTCAGCCACCGGTGCGGACCTGTGCGAACTCGACCCGAAGGGTGGGGGGCTGGGGGATGGGGCAGGGATCAAGTTCTCCATGTACGCACCGCAGGATGTGGAGGAGCCGGGTGGGCCCGCCGGCGCGGAGCTTTACACCATGGGGAAGAAGTCCGAGGTCCGGGAGGGAGGCGCGTCGCTCTACCTGGAGTGTGTGAGCCCTCAGATCAAGGGATCGGAGAAGGTCCCGCTCCGCATCTACGGAGGTTTCGGGCGCGGCGAGAGTGATGCGCCCGATAGCCGTCGATTCCGCAACGCCAACATGGAGATCCTGCACGCTGGAGCGCTGGCACTCGTCAAGGAACTGGGCTGTGAGCGGGATGCTGGACTGCCCGAGACCCCGGTTCTCACGCCGAAGTAGCCGGGACCTGGTTCGTCGGCTGATTCCTGGCCGGGCATGCGAAAGGGCCGGGCCTCAGGCTGTGTGAAACACGGCGGCCAGTGATCAAGGGAGGGTGAAGTGATGATGCTGCGCAACTCGAACCGGCTGACCGTCATCGCGGTTCTGGTCATCGGCGGTCTACTTTCGGGATGTTCCGGGGGTGAGGAACGCGCAGAATCCCCAAAACTGGGGCGGTGCAAGTCGTTGCTCGGTGCCGGGAACGTGGAGGCGGCCGTCAAGACGACGGGCGGAAGCGATGTCGAGGTGAGCGGGACACCTCAGGCGGATGTGTTGGCGGACAGTCTCGTACGGGAGGCGAAGCAGTGGCAGGAGTCGGATCTGCTGCACAACTCCTACACTGGTTGCCGAATGGATGCGTTCGAGGGCGATCAACTCAGCGGCACAATCGATGTATCGGTGAAGTGGTCCGTTCTCTCATTCGGGCTGCTGGACAGTCCGAAGAACAGCCGGACGTGGCGTCAGGTGAACGAATCGGTGTACGTGGCACCGGAGCCTGGTCCGGCCCGAATGCAGTTGCTCGCGGCATGCGCGGTGCCCGGAGCAGCTGAGTCGCAGTCGTCCGATCTGCCGCTCCAGTTCGACGTGTCGGGTTTGAGTCTCGGAGCGGAACTCCGGTGGGGCCTGCTGAGGGCATTCGCTCAGTCGGTGACGGAAGAAATGGGGTGCGCGACGCCTCCCGTCATTCCCTCCGTACTGCCGGCGGCCACGTAGCGTGGCATGGCTGACACCGGAGAGGCCGACCTCCGGTGTCTCGCTTCCTTCGCGCGGCCAGTCATCGTGGGCGCCCAGGGCGCCCAAGGATGCCTGCGCGACCGTCGCCCACTCCTTCTCCCCGTGTGACCCGGTGGCCCCGGAGAACAGGAACGGCCGCCCCCGCACCATGGGGGCGGCCGTTCCCTTTCGGGTTCTCCCGCTGGAGGCCGTGACCGGAATCGAACCGGTGTAACTCGAGTTGCAGTCGAGCCCCTAAACCACTCGGGCACACGGCCATGTGCCTCTTCTTCGTTCTGATGTCGACGTTAGGCGCGGGACGCAGGGGCCTCAAGGGTGTCGGGCGCGCTGCAATGCGACTGCCATGCCGCGTTCATGTTCCGGCGGGCGGTCCTACGACCAAGGGATGAGCGCGGTCCCGTCCACCGACAGGGTTCACTTGCTTGTTTGCCCCTTACTGTTGGCTCCATGAGTGCCCTGGAACCGCGTGACGCCGACGTCACCAGCCCCTTCGAAGACACCGTCGACGCCGCCCCGCCCGAGGGCGTGCTGGGCCGGACCCACCGGGCGCTCAGCATCGGCATCGTCTCCGTCGTGCTGCTGATCGCCTTCGAGGCGACCGCCGTCGGTACCGCGATGCCGGTGGCCGCCCGAGAACTGGACGGCATCCCGCTGTACGCGTTCGCGTTCTCCGCGTACTTCACCACCAGCCTCTTCGCGATGGTGCTCTCCGGGCAGTGGGCCGACCGGCGTGGGCCGCTCGCGCCGCTGGCCACCGGGATCGGTTCGTTCGGGGCCGGGCTGCTGCTCTCCGGGACGGCGGGGAGCATGTGGATGTTCATCCTGGGGCGGGCCGTCCAGGGCGTCGGCGGCGGGCTCGTGATCGTGGCGTTGTACGTCGTCATCGGGCGGGCCTACCCGGAGCGGATCCGGCCGGCGATCATGGCCGCGTTCTCGGCGGCCTGGATCGTCCCGTCCGTCGTCGGGCCGCTCGCGTCGGGGACGGTGACCGAGCATCTCGGGTGGCGCTGGGTCTTCGTCGGGATCCCGGTGCTCATCGTGCTGCCGCTGGGCCTGGCGCTGCCCGCGATACGGCGGATGGCGGCCGGTCCCACGGACGCCGCGGCGGGGGCCGAGCCGTTCGACGGGAGGCGTATCCGGCTCGCGCTCGGGATCTCGCTGGGTGCGGGGCTGCTCCAGTTCGCCGGGCAGGAGCTGCGGTGGGCATCGCTGGTCCCGGCGGTGATCGGTGCCGCGCTGCTCGTGCCCGCCGTGCGCGGGCTGCTGCCCCGGGGGACGATGCGGGCCGCGCGGGGGCTGCCCGCCGTGATCCTGCTGCGCGGGGTGTCGGCCGGGTCGTTCATCGCCGCCGAGTCCTTCGTACCTCTCATGCTGGTGACCCAGCGCGGGCTGTCCCCGACGATGGCAGGGCTGTCGCTCGCGGCCGGGGGGCTGACGTGGGCGCTCGGCTCGTACGTACTGGCCCGGCCCCGCCTGGAGGCGCGCAGGCAGCCTCTGATGGTCGCGGGCATGGTCCTCGTGGCCCTGGCGATCGCGGCGGCGCCGAGCGTGCTGATCGAGTCCGTGCCGGTCTGGATCGTGGCCGTGGCGTGGGCCTTCGGGTGCTTCGGCATGGGCATGGTGATCGCGTCGACGAGCGTGCTGCTGCTGAAGCTGTCGGCCCCCCAGGAGGCGGGCGGCAACTCCGCGGCCCTGCAGATCTCGGACGGGCTGTCGAACGTGCTCCTGCTCGCCGGCGGCGGTGCGGCGTTCGCCGCGCTGGGCGGCGGTGCGGTGGGAGCGGCCGCGCACGGGGCGGTGGGGAGCGGGGCCGCCGGGTCGCACCCGGGGGCGTTCGCGGCGGTGTTCCTGCCGATGGCGGGGGTGGCGCTGGTGGGGGCGTGGGTGGCTACGCGGGTGCGGACGGACGCGTAGCACCGCGTGGTACTGCGCGGTACCATTCGTCCATGGCCGGTCTGAATCTGCGGTTCACCGAGGAAGAGCTGGACGCCCTGCGCGCGCGTGCCGAGGCGGAGGGGCGAAGCATGCAGTCCTTCGCCCACGATGCGGTGATCACTGCCATGAACGAACACTCACGCCTCTTCAACGAGGCGGCGGATCATGTGCTGAAGGCGAGTGAGGAGCTCAACCGGAGGCTCGCCTGATGCAGTACCTGACCCTGCCCGAGCTGCTCAACCTCGCGGAGCGGCTCGGCGCAGCAGACGTGCGTGACTACGGGTTGCTCGACTCGGCGCTGGCGCGCCCGCAGGCGAGCGTATTCGGCCAGGATGCCTATCCGGACGTGTGGCAGAAGGCCGCGGCGCTGATGGAGTCCCTGGCCCGCAACCATGGTCTCGTGGACGGCAACAAGCGCATCGCCTGGTACGCGACCTGGGTTTTCCTGCACATGAACGGGCATCCGCTCGACGCCGGCTTCGACGTGGATGAAGCCGAGCGGTTCGTGCTGGACGTGTGCCAAGGGGCGCTGGACATGCCCAAGATCGCGGAGCAGCTGCCCGGGTTCGCCAAGTAGCCGTCTCCTGTGAAGCGGGTCTCAGCAGTGCCGAACCACGGCTGATTCGTACGGGGTTCCGCGCCGCCCGCCGGTAGGGTGGCCCGGTTGTCGTATTGCGTGCGAGCCCGTCCCGGCCCGTGAGGACAGCGCCCCACGTACCCGAGAGACCCGAACCGGAGACCGTGACTACTACCGCCTCCCACCACCTCTCACCCGCCTTTCCCGGCCGCGCCCCCTGGGGTACGGCCGGCAAGCTGCGAGCCTGGCAGCAGGGTGCGATGGAGAGGTATATCCAGGACCAGCCGCGCGACTTCCTCGCCGTCGCGACCCCCGGCGCGGGGAAGACCACCTTCGCGCTGACCCTCGCCTCATGGCTGCTGCACCACCACGTCGTGCAGCAGATCACCGTCGTCGCACCCACCGAGCACCTCAAGAAGCAGTGGGCGGAGGCCGCGGCGCGCATAGGCATCAAGCTCGACCCCGACTACAGCGCCGGGCCCGTGAGCAAGGAGTACCACGGGGTCGCGGTCACGTACGCGGGAGTCGGCGTGCGTCCGATGCTGCACCGCAACAGGTGCGAGCAGCGCAAGACGCTCGTGATCCTCGACGAGATCCACCACGCCGGTGACTCGAAGTCCTGGGGCGAGGCCTGCCAGGAGGCGTTCGACCCGGCGACCCGGCGGCTTGCACTCACCGGTACGCCGTTCCGGTCGGACACCAACCCGATCCCCTTCGTGGCGTACGAGGAGGGCAACGACGGCATCCGGCGGTCCTCGGCCGACTACACCTACGGCTACGGCAACGCGCTCGCCGACGGTGTCGTCCGCCCCGTGATCTTCCTCAGTTACAGCGGCAACATGCGCTGGCGCACCAAGGCCGGTGACGAGATCGCTGCCCGGCTCGGTGAGCCGATGACCAGGGACGCCATCGGGCAGGCCTGGCGCACCGCGCTGTCGCCCACGGGCGACTGGATCCCCAATGTGCTGAGCGCCGCCGACAAGCGGCTCACCGAGGTGCGCAAGGGCATTCCGGACGCGGGCGGCCTCGTCATCGCGACCGACCAGGAGTCGGCGCGCGAGTACGCCAAGATCCTGAAGCGGATCAGCGGCGAGAAGGTGACCGTCGTCCTCTCGGACGAGAAGGCCGCCTCGAAGCGGATCGACCAGTTCACCGAGGACGGTTCGCGCTGGATGGTCGCGGTCCGGATGGTGTCGGAAGGCGTCGACGTGCCGCGCCTCGCGGTCGGCGTGTACGCCACCACCATCTCGACCCCGCTCTTCTTCGCGCAGGCTGTCGGCCGTTTCGTACGGTCGCGGCGGCGCGGCGAGACCGCCTCCGTCTTCGTACCGACCATCCCGATGCTGCTCGACTTCGCGAACGAGATGGAGGTCGAGCGCGACCACGTACTCGACAAGCCGAAGAAGGGCAGCGACGAGGAGAACCCGTTCGCCGAGGAGGACCAGCTCCTCGCGGACGCGGAGAAGCTCGAGGACGAGGAGACCGAGGAGCAGCTGCCCTTCGAGGCTCTGGAGTCCGACGCGGTCTTCGACCGGGTGCTGTACGACGGTGCCGAGTTCGGCATGCAGGCGCACCCGGGGAGCGAGGAGGAGCAGGACTACCTGGGTATCCCGGGGCTGCTCGAACCCGACCAGGTGCAGCTGCTCCTCCAGAAGCGGCAGACCCGGCAGATCGCGCACAGCCGCCAGAAGCCTGCCTCGGAGGCCGATCTCCTGGAGAAGCCGGCCGAGGGGCGGCCGGTGGTCACGCACAAGCAGTTGCTGAGCCTGCGCAAGCAGCTCAACACGATGGTGTCGGCGTACACGCATCAGAGCGGCAAGCCGCACGGAGTGATCCACACGGAGCTGCGGCGGGTCTGCGGCGGCCCGCCGAGCGCGGAGGCGACGGCCGGGCAGATCCAGGACCGGATCAAAAAGGTCCAGGAGTGGGCCACCCGGATGCGGTGAGCGGCTGCCGGTGAGGTGAACCGGGACGGCAGGAGCGACGACGGCGGGCCGGTGCGGGGGGAGTGTGTCCCGCACCGGCCCGCCGTCGTCGTCCCGGTGCGACGCGGGTGCGCGGGAAAAAATTTGAAACTTTTATTCACGATGGGTTAACAACCGTTCACGTGTGGTGTACGGAGCGTCGCGATGACGTCACCCGACTTGAACGCGCGTAGATGTTCGCGTTCCGGACGGTTCCGCGCTGACCGGCGGTTATGTCATCGCGTTCCCGGGGGCGACCGGATTCTGGACGAGGGCTTCCGCTGAGCGGACTCGCTCGCTAATGTCCCCGAAACATGAACGCCCCGTGGCAGCGTGGCCGCGGAGCGCAGCCGGTGCCATGGCCAGTCGGCGGCCTCTCCGTGCGTCGCCGCTGGGACTGGCGTCTCACTTCCGGGAGAACCGCCCCGCTCACCAAGAGGGAGAGGGCGTCGTGACCGCGGAGACTTCTCAGACGCTCGACCGGGGACTGCGTGTCCTCAAACTGCTCGCCGATACCGACCACGGCCTGACCGTCACCGAGTTGTCCAACAAACTCGGCGTCAACCGCACCGTGGTCTACCGACTGCTCGCCACTCTGGAACAGCACGCCCTCGTCCGTCGTGATCTGGGCGGCCGGGCCAGAGTCGGCCTGGGCGTGCTGCGCCTGGGCCGCCAGGTGCATCCGCTCGTCAGGGAGGCGGCGCTGCCCGCGCTGCGTTCCCTGGCCGAGGACATAGGGGCGACCGCCCACCTCACGCTCGTCGACGGGGCCGATGCGCTCGCGGTCGCGGTCGTCGAACCGACCTGGACCGACTACCACGTCGCCTACCGGGCCGGCTTCCGTCACGCACTGGACAGGGGTGCCGCTGGCCGGGCGATTCTCACCGCCCGGCAGAAGGCGGTCGCCGACCATCCCGGCTACACGCTCACCCACGGCGAGCTCGAAGCCGGCGCCTGCGGCGCAGCGGCGCCGCTGGTCGGGGTGTCCGGGGTGGAGGGCAGCGTGGGTGTGGTGATGCTCGCCGACGCCGTACCGGAGCGGGTGGGCCCGCGCGTGCTCGACGCCGCCCGGGAGGTCGCGGACGCGCTGCGCTGAGAGCAGGTGGGGGCCCAGTCACCTCGGCCCCCGGGACAGTGCCGGGAGGCGGGGAGACCCGGCCCCCGGCACTGTCCTGCGGAGCAGGGGGCGCACGGCGGCGGATAGATTGGGCGGGTGCTCACTCGTCTCTCGCGCCCCCGCATCCTCGCCCTCTGCGCGCTGCCCGTCCTCGCCCTGTTCGGCACGGCCGCCTTCGCGCCGCTGCCGTTCACCCTGGCGCAGCCCGGGACGACCGCGGACGTCCTCGGGGACGACCAGGGGAAGCCGGTCATCACGATCAAGGGCGCGCCGACCCGCCCCACCGACGGCGAACTGCGGATGACGACCATCGTCGCCACCGGGCCGACGGCCGATGTCGGGATCGGCGACGTGGTCGACAGCTGGTTCAGGACGGACCGGGCGGTCATGCCCCGCGACTCCGTCTACCCGACCGGCGGCTCCGAGAAGGAGATCGAGCAGCACAACATCGAGGACATGGTGGAGTCGCAGGACGTCGCCGTCGACGCGGCCCTGAAGTACCTCGGCAAGGCCCCCGGTTCGGTCGACATCACTCTGCACCTCGCCGACGTCGGCGGCCCCAGTGCCGGCCTGTTCTTCTCGCTCGGCATCATCGACAAGCTGGCCGGTGACGGCTCCGGCGGCGACTTGACCGGTGGCCGCACGGTCGCCGGTACGGGGACGATCGAGGCCGACGGCACGGTCGGCGCCGTCGGCGGGGTCTCCCTGAAGACGCAGGCCGCCCGGCGCGACGGTGCGACCGTCTTCCTCGTCCCCAGGGCCGAGTGCCAGGAGGCGAAGGCGGAGCAGCCGAAGGGCCTGTCGCTGATCCCCGTCACGACACTGAAGAACGCGGTGTCCTCGCTGAAGGCCCTTGAACAGGGGGGCAAGGTCCCGAGCTGCTGACCGGCGCCCCCGGCCCGTCCATCGTGCGCCAGGCAGGGAACACCAGAGGGCTCAGCGTCGCCAGGATCGGGTTGAGCATGCCGCCCGCGACACCGCGCAAAGATTGCTTTGCAACGCTTTTTTGCATCGGCTTTCGGAAGCCCCGCCTCCGCTCAGCCCTCCTCGATGAACCCCTCCGCGATCAGCCACTCCTTGGCCACCTCGTGCGGGTCCTGCCCCTCCACATCCACCTTGGCGTTGAGCTCCTGCGCGAGTGGCGTCGTCAGCTTCGCGGTGACGGGGTCCAGCAGCTCGGCGATCTCCGGGTACTTCTCGAGGGTCGCCGTATGGATGACGGGCGCCGCGTTGTAGTTGGGGAAGAAGTGCTTGTTGTCCTCGAGCACATCCAGGTTCATCGACTTGATCCGCCCGTCCGTGGTGTACACCTCGCCCAGCAGGCAGGAGCCGGACTTCGATACCTGGGTGTAGATGATCCCGGCGTCCATCTTCTTGACGTTCCCGGCGGGGATCGACAGCCCGTACGCCTTCTTCATGCCGGGCAGCCCGTCGTCGCGGGAGGCGAACTCGTTCTCCACGCAGATCGTCACCGCCGACGGGTTCTTCCTCGCCAGCGCGGCGACGTCCGACAGCGTCTTCAGCTTGTACTTCGCGTTGTTCTTCTTGCTGATGGCCAGGGCGTAGGTGTTGTCGAGCGTGGACTGCGGCAGCCAGGTCACGCCGTTGCCGAGGTCCTCGTCCCGCACGGCCTGCCACTGTTTCAGGGGATCGACGATCGGCTCGGCGTGGCCCAGATAGGTGATCCAGGCCGTGCCCGTGTACTCGTACATCGCATCGGCGTCCCCCTGGGCGATCGCCTCGCGCGCACTGATCGAGCCCGGCAGGTTCGTCCGGTCCAGGACCTCGGCGCCGGCCGCCTCGAAGACCAGGCCGATCATCTGGCCCAGGATGATGTTCTCGCTGAAGTTCTTCGAGGTCACCGTCAGCGACGCGCCGTCCAGCGGCTGCCCCTGTCCGACCGACCCCGGCACCACGTCGTCCACCAGCGGCGACCCGCTCTTCAGCCCGCACCCGGCGAGCACGACGGCCAGCACGGTCGCCGAAGCCAGACCGGCACGGATGCGCCCTGTGCGCGGTGTCCTCACGACTCCCCCAGCCCGCGCGGCGTCAGCGCCAGTTCGACCAGCGAGGCCAGCCAGTCCACGAGCAGTGCCAGCACCACCGTCAGCACGGAACCGAGCACCAGCACCGGCATCCGCTGCGTCTGGATCCCCGAGGTGATCAGGTCCCCGAGCCCGCCGCCGCCCCCGAACGTGGCCAGCGTCGCCGTGCCCACGTTGAGCACCAGAGCTGTCCGTACGCCCGCCAGGATCAGCGGGACGGCGAGCGGCAGTTCGACCTTGGTGAGCGTCCCCATGGGCGACATGCCGATGCCCCGGGACGCTTCGACGAGCGTCGGCTCGATCGCCTTCAGGCCGGCCACCGTGTTGGAGAGCACCGGCAGCACCGCGTAGATCACCATCCCGATGATCGCCGTCGACGGGCCGATGCCGAGCCAGATCACCAGCAGCGCCAACAGCCCGATCGCGGGGGTCGCCTGGCCGATGTTGGCGAGGGCCGTGACCGCCGGGGCCGCCTTGGTCAGGCGGCGCCGGGTCAGTGCGATGCCGAGCGGAATGGCGATGATGAGCACCCAGAAGGTGGAGATCGCGGTCAGCCTGACGTGCTGCCACCAGCGCAGCTGGACATTGCCGCCCGCCAGCGAGTTCTCCGCGATCGAGT
Source organism: Streptomyces sp. NPDC060035 (assembly GCF_042736635.1). NCBI lineage: Bacteria > Bacillati > Actinomycetota > Actinomycetes > Kitasatosporales > Streptomycetaceae > Streptomyces > Streptomyces sp. NPDC060035. The sequence goes on along the minus strand of NZ_JBHWVO010000003.1, from coordinate 409,351 downwards.
CGAGTTCGACGTGGGAGATCCACACGTAGGTCACGGCCAGGACGACCGCGAGCACGGCCGGCACCAGTACGAGCCTCTGCCAGGTGATCCGGCGCGGCGGGCCTGGCGGCGGCGGGACGGGCTCCGCCTCCTCGGCATCACGAAAGGCGTCCCCGTTCACGTCGTGATCGTCGGGCGGGCGGGCCTCGGACGGATCACGCCCGGGCGGTGCGGGCCGGCTGGGACTCATACGCCGCTGCCACCCCCCTCCGGTTCCTGCTCGGTCCGATGGACCCGCAGGTCCTCCAGGTCGTCCTGGTCCTCCATCGCGGCGAGCCGGTCGGCCTCCAGGAGCTCCTGCACGGAATTCATCAGCGTGTGCATGTCGACGACGCCGATGAACTCCCCGCGCCGCCCCGTCACCGCGACCCGCCCGCTGCTGTCGGTCAGCACCGCCTCCAGCGCGTCGTGGAGCGTCGCGTCCCGGGTCACCGTGTCATGCACCAGCTGGCCGGCCCGGGCCAGCGAGCCGCGGGCCCGCATCAGGTCGCCACGCCGCAGCCACTTGTACGGGCGGTTCCTGCGGTCCAGCATCAGCAGCTCGTTGTGCGAGCCGTCGCGCAGCTTGTCGAAGATCGACTGGAGGGGGTCCTCGACGGTCACCGTCGGGAAGTCGGCGATCCCCACATCCCGTACGCGGGTGAGGTTGAGCCTCTTCAGCGCCGCGCCCGCACCCACGAACCCGGAGACGAAGTCGTCCGTCGGATTGGTGAGGATGGCCTCCGGAGTGTCGAACTGCGCGATGTGCGAACGCTCCCGCAGCACCGCGATCCGGTCGCCCAGTTTGATCGCCTCGTCGAAGTCGTGCGTGACGAAGACGATCGTCTTGTGCAGCTCGTGCTGGAGCCGGATCAGCTCGTCCTGGAGGTGGTCGCGGGTGATCGGGTCGACCGCACCGAACGGCTCGTCCATGAGCAGCACCGGCGGGTCGGCGGCGAGCGCCCGCGCCACGCCGACGCGCTGCTGCTGGCCGCCGGAGAGCTGCCGCGGGTAGCGTCCGTGGAACTCCCGCGGATCCAGGCCGACCAGATCGAGCATCTCCTCGACCCGGTCCTTGACGCCGGACTTCGACCAGCCGGTCATCTTCGGTACGAGGGCGATGTTCTCGGCGACCGTCATGTGCGGGAAGAGCCCGGAGGACTGGATCGCGTACCCGATCCTGCGGCGCAGCTTCACCGGGTCGATGTCGGTGACGTCCTCGTCGTTGATCCTGATCCGGCCGGACGTCGGTTCGATCAGCCGGTTGATCATCTTCAGGGTGGTGGACTTCCCGCAGCCGGAGGGCCCCACGAGGATCACGGTCTCGCCGGCCTTGATGTCCATGGAGACGTTGTCGACGGCCGGACCGGGGTTGCCCGGGTAGGACTTGGTGAGGTTCTCCAGCTGGATGGTGGCACCCGAGGTGGTGGTGCCGGCCGCGGATGCCTCCGTCGGCCCGGTGGCGGTTTCAGGCACGGATCCCCCTCGAGATGGTCAGCCGCCCGAGCAGGACGTACGCGGCGTCGAAGAGCAGGGCGAGTACGACGATGCCGAGCGTGCCCGCGAGGACCGAGTTGATGGCGTTGGCACTGCCCAGCGAGGCCAGGCCGCGGAAGATCTCGTTTCCGAGGCCGGGACCCGAGGCGTACGCGGCGATGGCGGCGATGCCCATCAGCATCTGGGTGGAGACCCGGATACCCGTGAGGATGGGCGGCCAGGCGAGCGGCAGTTCCACGCGGCACAGCCGCGCCGTCCGTGACATCCCGATGCCCTTCGCCGCGTCGACGAGGGCCGGGTCCACGCCCCGCAGTCCGACGATGGAGTTACGGACGATGGGCAGCAGCCCGTACAGCGTCAGGATGATGACGGTGGGCGGAACCCCGAGCCCGACCAAAGGGATCAGCAGGCCGATCGCGGCGAGCGAGGGGATGGTCAGGATCGCAGCCGTGGACGTGATGGCCAGCGAACCGCCCCAGCCGCTGCGGTAACTGACCACGCCGATCAGGACACCGAGCACGGTGGCGACGACCATGCACTGGAAGACGGCGCTGACGTGCTGGAACGCGTCGGTGAACAGTTGCTGGTGCCGGGTGCTCACGTACTCCCAGAAGTTCACATGACGCTCCTCGGATCAGTCGGTGTCCTGGGCAGCCTGCTCGACGAGCGGGAGAATACGCAGAGGGACCGGGTTTTCCATGACGATGGCCGTGGATGCCCGGACAATGCCATCCAAACCGACAACCCGGTCGATCACCCGCTGGAGATCGGCGTTGGACCGGGCGACGAGCCGGCAGAGCATGTCGCCGTGGCCGGTGGTGGTGTGCAGTTCCAGTACTTCGGGCACGCCACCCAAATGGGCCCGCACGTCGGCGCCTTGGCCCTGCCTGATCTCCAGCGTGGCGAACGCGGTGACGGGGTAGCCGAGCGCCGCCGGATCGACGTCGGGGCCGAAGCCGCGGATGACGCCATTGGACTGAAGACGGTCCAGCCGCGCCTGCACGGTCCCGCGCGCCACTCCGAGCCGCCGCGAGGCCTCCAGTACGCCGATGCGGGGCTCACGGGCCAGCAGCACGATGAGCCGGCCGTCCAGATGATCGATCGCCATGATCCGCCTCCTGATGGGCACCCTGTACGGATAGCCCGCTCGTCCTCACCACTCGCTGTACAGATTGACCAGCGATTATGTGAACTATTGCGCACCTTGCGAAGCGGCGGGAACCTTCGGACATGACTGAGACTCTGCACACCACCCCCGACACCGCCCGGCAGGCCGATCCCTTCCCGGTCAAGGGAATGGACGCGGTGGTCTTCGCCGTGGGCAACGCCAAGCAGGCGGCGCACTACTACTCGAACGCCTTCGGCATGAAGCTCGTCGCCTACTCCGGACCGGAGAACGGCAGTCGCGAGACCGCGAGTTACGTCCTGACCAACGGTTCCGCCCGCTTCGTCCTCACCTCCGTCATCAAGGCGTCCACCGAGTGGGGCACCTTCCTCACCGACCATGTGAACGCCCACGGCGACGGCGTGGTCGACCTCGCCATCGAGGTCCCCGACGCCCGCGCCGCGTACGCGTACGCGGTCGAGCACGGCGCGAAGGGCATCACGGAGCCGTACGAGCTGAAGGACGAGCACGGCACGGTCGTCCTGGCCGCCATCGCCACGTACGGAAGGACCCGCCACACCCTGGTCGAGCGCGGTGGCTACGACGGCCCGTACCTCCCCGGTTTCACCGAGGCCGCGCCCATCGTCGAGCCGGCGGCCAAGCGCACCTTCCAGGCCATCGACCACTGTGTGGGCAACGTCGAGCTCGGCCGGATGAACGAGTGGGTGGCGTTCTACAACAAGGTCATGGGCTTCACCAACATGAAGGAGTTCGTGGGCGACGACATCGCCACCGAGTACTCCGCCCTGATGTCGAAGGTCGTCGCCGACGGCACGCTCAAGGTGAAGTTCCCGATCAACGAACCGGCGATCGCGAAGAAGAAGTCGCAGATCGACGAGTACCTGGAGTTCTACGGTGGCGCGGGCGTCCAGCACATCGCGCTCGCCACGAACGACATCGTCGCGTCCGTGAAGGCGATGCGGGCTGCCGGCGTGCAGTTCCTGGACACCCCGGACTCGTACTACGACACCCTCGGCGAGTGGGCGGGCGAGACCCGGGTCCCCGTGGAGACCCTGCGCGAGCTGAAGATCCTGGTCGACCGCGACGAGGACGGTTACCTGCTGCAGATCTTCACCAAGCCGGTCCAGGACCGTCCGACGGTCTTCTTCGAGATGATCGAGCGCCATGGCTCGATGGGCTTCGGCAAGGGCAACTTCAAGGCACTGTTCGAGGCCATCGAGCGCGAGCAGGAGAAGCGCGGCAACCTCTGATCGACCGGGGAACGGCGGGGCCTCCGTACAGCCGGAGGCCCCGCCGGGCTCGTGCGGACGACGGGGACACGCTCGGGCCGATGGGGTCCTTGACCGTGCTGATCGGGTGAGGTATTGGCGCGGCGGGAGTTGTCCCGACCGGGCGTGGGACGGATGGGGGAGCCGCGACGTCGCGGCCTGCGCCGATCGCGTCGCAGCTTCCGATGGGAGCCCTCACACCATGGTCCGTCTCACCGCGTCCGTCTCCGCCGCTGTGGTGGCAGCGGGCGCATCCCTCGCCATGCTCGCCCCCTCCGCCGTGGGTGCAGCGGCAGCGAACGTCGAACAACAGGTCCGAGCCGCAGATCTGGGCCCCGGGGGGTCCTGGAGCCGGCTGCAGGACGTCCCGAGCATCGCGAACCGGCCGCCCGGCGTCCAGGAGGTCTCGCCGATCACCGACCCCGTCCGGTTCAACGGCAGCCTGCACCTCGCGGTCGCGGGTGGACAGCAGGCCCAGGCCGCGCACCACTACACCGCTCCGGTCCCGCTGAGCACGGTCGCGGCCGCCGAACTGTCCTACGACTCCTACGTGAGGACCGTGGAGGACGGCGCCACCGGCACCGCGGCGAACCTCCAGCTCCCGCTGGTCTGCCAGGGCGCTTCCACGACGCTCAGCTTCCAGCCGCAGCTCGCCACGGACGGTCAGGGCCGCACGGGCGTGGTGCCGGACACCTGGCAGCACTTCGCGTCCACCGGTTCCTCGCTCTGGCGTACCTCGCAGGCGCTGCCCACGGACCCCGCGCTGCCCGCCGGATCCGACTCACCGATGAGTACCTACGCCGCCGCCTGCGACGCCCCCGGCGACGGGGTCGGCGGCCTCGTCGCGAGCGTCGGCAGGCCCGGTGACGTCGAAGCATCGCTCGACACCTACGTGGACAACCTGACCGTGAACGGAACCACGCACGACTTCGCCGTCGAAGGGCTCGCCACGGGCCGCATCGTGCTGAACCACAGCAACCAGGACAGGCCCTGCCACCGCGCGAGCAACCCCTGCCCGCGTACGTACAGCGACACGGCGAGCGGCGTCGTCATCTTCACCGACCCGGCGGGCGGCCCCGAGTACCGCGCCGTCGGCACCCGCCTGGTCTTCTCGAACGGACGGGCACTCGCCCCCGGAGCCCTCACCGTGACGGCGAACGGCCGGCCCCTCACCCTCACCCCGGGTCCGCGCGGGACGCTCACCGGGGTCGTGTCGCTCCCGCCGAGCGTCGACGTGGACCCGAACGGCACCTACCGCACCGCGCTCACCGTCACCCACCGCGAGACCCCTCAGCGTGATGGCGGTACGGGCGGGCGCGACGGGCTGAAGGTCTCGGCCGAACTCCTGGCCACGGGCTACGAGACCCTCCAGCGGACGGGTGTGATCACCAGCACCACGGTGCGGTGACACCCTCGCACCACTGAACGCGACGACGGGGCGCGGAGCCGGTGAAACCGGCCCCGCGCCCCGTCGTCGGCCCCGGACGGGCCCCGCGAGATCTCCTAGGAGCTCGCGGAGGAAGCTGCCGCGCTCGACTTCGCCCCGGGGGAGGAGGCGGGCGTGGGCCTCGCAGCCTGTCCCTGCGCGGGAACCGGTTCGGGACCGGACGCTTCGGCCTTCGGGGCTTCGGACTCCTCGGCTTCGGGCTTCGCCGGTTCCGGTTCGGGTTCCGGTGCGGGATCCGGCTCCATGTCCGTCGGGCCGCCCGGCGCCGGTTCGCCCAGGGAGTCCAGTGCCGCCCGGGCCAGGGGAGCGGCCAGCGGAGAGAACACCGGGTTCGTGCGGACGGACTCCTCCAGGTGGCCGCGGGCCGGGCCGTTCTGCGAGAGGGCGCTTTCGATCACACCCAGGTGGTACGTGTACGAGGCGTTCCGGATGCCCGTCTCCACCGCCTGCTCCGCGTACTGCAGGGCCTCCTCCGACCGGCCCGCACGGTGCAGCGCCCATCCCAGCGCGTCCGCCGCCGCCGAGCTGCGGTGCAGGGCCGACCACTCGGCGCGCATCAGCTCCACCGCCGCCGCCGGGTCGCCGTGGTCGGCCTCGAAGCGGGCCTCGGTCAGGGACTCGTCCACTCCGGCCGTCCTCGCCTGTGCGAGCAGCTTGCGGAGCTCCGAGTACTGGGTGCGGGCGTCGCCGTCCAGGCTCAGGGACTCGTACAGCTCGCCCAGTTCGAGTACGTACTCCGGGCGGGGCAGCTTCGCCGTCGCCGTCTGGTAGTCGGCCAGGGCCTCGTCCGTGCGGTCCAGGGCCACCAGGGCGCGGGCCCGGCCGGCGCGGGAGGCGAAGTGGTTGCCGTCGGTGCGCAGGGCCGCCTCGTACTGGGCCACGGCTTCCGCGGGCTCGCCGCGCTCCCACGCCAGGTCGCCGAGGCGGTGCAGGGCCTCCGCCTTCTCCGCCGGGGCGGTGGCGTGGTCCGCCGCCTCCTGGGCGGTGGCCAGGGCGTCCTCGCGCCAGCCCTGGCTGCGGTACATCTCGGCCGTCCTGGCGAGCGCGGGAGCGCCCTTGCGCAGCGACCCGAACTTCTCCGTGGCTTTGTTGGAGGCCTCGTACTCGCCGAGGCCGTTGTACGCGTCGATCAGGACCGGGTAGGCCGTCCAGTTCTTCGGCTGCCGGGTTCGTACCGTCTCGCCCCACTTCTTCGCGGCGAGGTAGTCGTGCCGTGCGTTGGCGAGCGCCCCCAGCCCCACCCAGGCCTCCGTGTTCCCGCGTTCACCGGGCTGCGCGGCCAGCGAGCGCTGCAGGGCCTGCTCGGCCCGCGTGTAGTACGCCGCGTCCGCGGAACGCCGGCCCCATTCCACGTACGCCGCACCGAGCACCGCCCAGGACGGCGCGTCGGAGGGATGGGTGTCCACCCACTGCTGCCGGTCCCCGATCAGCGCCGTGAGGTCGGAGAGGGACGCCGGGGAGCCCGCCGCCGCGGCCGCCTCGGCCCGCGCGACCGGCCCGGGCAAGGGCGGCACGGCCTCCTTGCGGCCGTCGGGTACGGCGACCACCGCACCGGCCACGAGCACGGCGCCCGCCACCGCGCCGAATGCCGCCCTGCGCAGTGTCGTGCGCATCGGCGTGGGAAGCGGTGGCACGGCCGTCGCACCCTCCGGCGGCAGGGTGGAGGGGGGTGGCTCCGGATTCTGCTGCGGCATGGCATCCATGCGCATCACTCTGCGTCAGTGTGAAGATCACATCGCGCTGGACGATCGCTGGCGCAGACGGGTTCACACCATTGGCCCCGGGTGTCAGGCTTGGATCATGGACGATCTTCTCGAACAGCTGCGCACGGGTCTGTCGGCCGATGCCCTGATCACCGACCCCGACGTCACCGCCACGTACGCCCACGACATGGCGAGCTTCTGCGAGGCGGGCGCCCCGGCCGTCGTCGTGCTCCCGCGCACGGTCGAGGAGGTCCAGCACGTCATGCGGACCGCCACGGCGCTGCGCGTCCCCGTGGTGCCGCAGGGCGCGAGAACGGGCCTGTCGGGTGCGGCCAACGCCTCCGACGGCTGCATCGTGCTCTCCCTCGTCAGAATGAACCGGATCCTGGAGATCAGCCCGGTCGACCGGGTCGCGGTCGTCGAGCCGGGCGTCATCAACGCCGTGCTGTCCCGCGCCGTCAACGAACACGGGCTGTACTACCCGCCGGACCCCTCCAGCTGGGAGACGTGCACCATCGGCGGCAACATCGGCACCGCGTCCGGCGGACTGTGCTGCGTGAAGTACGGCGTCACCGCCGAGTACGTACTCGGTCTCGAGGTCGTCCTCGCCGACGGGCGGCTCCTGAACACCGGCCGGCGCACCGCCAAGGGTGTCGCCGGGTACGACCTGACCCGGCTCTTCGTAGGCTCCGAAGGCAGTCTCGGCATCGTTGTCAAGGCCGTCCTCGCGCTGCGGCCCCAGCCTCCGCAGCAGCTCGTTCTGGCCGCCGAATTCCCCTCCGCCGCGGCCGCCTGCGACGCGGTCTGCCGGATCATGGAACGCGGCCACACCCCGTCACTCCTCGAACTGATGGACCGTACGACAGTGCGTGCCGTCAACGCGATGTCCTCCATGGGACTCCCCGAATCCACCGAGGCGCTGCTGCTCTGCGCCTTCGACACTCCCGATCCGGCGGCCGACCTCACCGCTGTCGGCGAACTGTGCACCGGGGCGGGCGCCACCGAAGTCGTACCCGCCGAGGATGCCGCCGAGTCCGAACTGCTGCTGCAGGCACGCAGGCTGTCGCTTCCCGCGATGGAGACCGTCAAGTCCGCCACGATGATCGACGACGTGTGCGTACCGCGCTCCAGGCTCGGCGCGATGATCGAGGGGACCGCCGCCATCGCCGACAAGTTCGGCCTCACCATCGGTGTCGTCGCCCACGCGGGGGACGGCAACACCCACCCCGTCGTCTGCTTCGACCACACCGACGCCGACGAGTCCCGCAGGGCTCGCGAATCCTTCGACGAGATCATGGCTCTGGGCCTGGAACTGGGCGGCACCATCACCGGCGAGCACGGTGTCGGCGTCCTCAAGAAGGAGTGGCTCGCCCGCGAACTGGGCGAGGTGGGCGTCGAGTTGCAGCGTGGCATCAAGGCAGCCTTCGATCCGCTGGGGCTGCTCAATCCCGGCAAGCTGTTCTGACCCCGCCCCACTCAGGCCTCGCCGTCCTGGGACTCGTCGCAGGGCCAGGGGTCGCTCAGCCACAGGTCGTCGGCGGGCAGCGGGGCGAGCAACTCGGCGAGCGCGCCGTCCAGGCCGAGCAGCGTGCTCTCGGACCCCGGGGGCACCACGCGAAGGGTGCGCTCCACCCAGGCGGCGACGGCGGCCGACGGCACCTCCAGGAGGGCGTTGCCCTCGGGCGAGGTGAGCGCGACACAGATGACGTCGTGTTCGTCGACCTTGGCCGGCCAGATCCGTACGTCCCCGTGCCCGCACGGCCTGAACACGCCTTCCACGAGCAGCTCACGGGCGAACGTCCAGTGCACGGGCGACTCGGATCCGATGTGGAAGGTGATGTGCACGGCGTACGGGTCGTCGGTGAGGTAGGACAGCCGGGCGGGTACCGGGACGGAGCGCTCCGGCGAGAGGACCAGCTTCAGTTCCAGTTCGCGTTCCACGATGTTCTGCATGAGGGTGCACGACCTTCCGATGCTCGTAGGGGCCGGTCCCTCGACCGGTCCGCACAAGGAGAGAGCGCCCTCCCGGCCATCCATGACGCGACTTCCCAGAAAAACTTCCGCAGGCCCGGAAAGTGGTCCAAACGGCAGGACCGGCCCGTGGGTGCGCGACGGTCTGATAGATGTGGACCCTTGTATTGAGGCCGGCCGGCGATCGGACGGTGCGACGCCACCCTCCGATCGCCGGCCGGTCTGAGGCCTCGAAGAGATACGGGACCACGGTGATGAGCGCCCCAACCCCGGCACCCGGTGACGAAAGCCCCCGAGAGGGCTACTACCCCGACCCGTCCATTCCCGGATATGTCCGGTACTGGAACGGCGCATCTTGGGTTCCCGGTACGAGCCGGCCCGCACCCCGGCAAGGCGAGGCGACCCCTGCGCCGCCTCCCGCGGATTCCGCCCCGCAGCCGTCGGCGCAGCAGACCGTCCCGGTGGATGAGACCGGGCCGATGTTCTTCGACGAGGCCGACGGGCTCGGCGGGGGCGAGGCGGGGGCCACCGGCGGCCGCCCGGAACCCGCGACGGCCTGGCAGGCCGACACGTCACGGCAGACAGGCTTCGGCGGCGACCGTGACCGCCGTGTCTCCTGGGGCGGCCCGGATCCCCGTACGCCCGGTGACGGCGCACCGCCTCCCGCCGCCGCTCCGGCGGACCGCGCTCCGGCCGACCGCGCGCCCCAGGATCCGCGCCGGCCCGGGGAACCGGACCCGACGCGCGGCGCCCTTCCCGGCATGCGGGACGGCAACAGTGACGTGACCGACGGCACCGTCGCCATGCGGGTCGGCCGGCCCGGCGGCAGTGGTGACGCGGACCGTCCGCCGACCGACGGCACGGTGACGATCCGTGCCGTGGGACGGGACGGCGCCGCCCGTACACCTCGCCCGCGCGAGGAGGGACCGGCGCCCGCCGACGGCACGATGGCGATCCGCGCCGTGCCGCCCGGCTCCACGTCCCAGCCGCAGGCCCCGAACCCGCCCCAGGCGCAGGCTCAGCCGCAGGCACCGGCACAGGCGCAGACGCCCCCGGTGAACACGCCCCTGACTCCCGGTCCCGGCGGCGGATCCGCGTCCTGGGCGCAGCAGGCGCACCAGCTCGCCCAGCCCGAGCAGACGGCCCGCCCGCACCGGCAACAGCATCAGCCGCAGCGCCCGATGCCCGCGCAGCAGCAGGGCGCCCGGCCCGAGCAGCAGCAGCCGGTCGTGCCCTGGAAGCCTCCGGTCGAGGACCCCTTCCAGCAGCTCGCCCGGGCCCAGGCGTCCGCCAGGCCCGCAGGGCTCGGCAAGCGGCTGACCGCCCGGCTCCTGGACACGGTGGTGCTCGGCGCGGTCGTCGGTGCGATCAGCTTCCCGCTGGTCACACAGGCGATGGACCACATCGACGCGAAGATCGAGGCGGCCAAGCTGTCCGGCGAGACGGTCACCGTCTGGCTGCTGGACTCCACGACGGCCGGGCTGTTCGGTGCCGTACTCGGCGTGTTCCTGGTGCTCGGCTTCGTGCTGGAGGCCCTGCCCACCGCCAAGTGGGGCCGCACGCTGGGCAAGAAGCTCTGCGGACTCGACGTACGGGACATCGAGTCCCACGGACCGCCCACGATCGGGGCCGCGCTGCGGCGCTGGCTCGTGTACGGGGTGCTGGGTCTTCTCGTCATCGGCGTGATCAACGTGCTGTGGTGCCTGTTCGACCGCCCGTGGCGGCAGTGCTGGCACGACAAGGCGGCCCGCACGTTCGTTGCCGGCTGAGGGCGGGGCAGCCACCGGGGACGGGCCGCTTACGCCCGTGTGCCGACCCCCGTCCCCCGAAAGCACCTGAGCCGTTGCGGGCCTGTGCGGGCCGGGGTGCACTGCCCCCATGAGCAACGAACCGCCGCCGCCGCCCGGTCAGCCGCCCGAGGACGATCCCTTTTCCAAGAGGCCGCCGGACGGCTCTCCGCCACCGTCCGGCGGCTCGCCCTACGACAGCGGGCCGCCGCCACCTCCGCCGCACGATCGGGATCCGTTCGGCGGCAGCGGGCAGCACGGCGGTGCGGATCCGCTGGCCGGTATGCCGCCGCTCGCGGAGCCGGGCAAGCGGATCCTGGCGCGGCTGATCGATTTCCTCATCATCTCGATCCCGCTGTACCTGATCTCGCTGCCCTTCGGTGGCGCGGTCGATGTCTCCTCGGACGGCGGCGACGACGACTTCGGCGACGCCATCAGCAACACCTACAGCGGGCATCAGTTGCTCTGGTCGCTGATCGGCCTGGCGGCCTACGTCGCCTACGACACGTATCTGACGCACAAGGACGGGCGGACGCTCGGCAAGCGGCTGCTGAAGATGCGCGTGGCGATGCTCAACGACGGTTCGGTGCCCGACACCGCCTCCGCGCTGATGCGGGCCGTCGTGCTGTGGCTCCCGGCGCTGTTGTGCTGCCCCTGCCTGTGGTGGCTGATCAACATCCTGCTGATGTTCACGGACAAGCCGTACCGGCAGGGGCTGCAGGACAAGGCGTCCAAGACAGTTGTGGTCACCGTCCCATGAGGCCGGGGCGGTTCAGGAGCTGTTGCCCGACCCGCTGGGTCGGCAGCTTCTCAGCGGTGCAGGGAATGCTCGCCGATCCGCTCCGTGTGCGCGGAGGCGATCTCGATGTCCTCGATCGTGCGGTGGGCACGGACAGCGGCCGGCGCCGGTGCCGTCCGGACCTTCGTGCGCTTGGGCAGGGGCACGGTCACGGCCACCAGCAGACCGAGCCCCAGGGCCGCGGTGCCGATGACGGCCACACCGATGCCCGAATTCGTGCGGGACAGCAGCAGCATGGCGAGGGTCGCGAAGACGACGGTGACCGAACCGTAGGAGAACTGTGCGGCAGTCGGACGCGGCATGGCGGTATCCGTCCTCGGGGCATCGGCTGGGGCAGTCTCTCAACACAGTCGCACTGTCAATCGACTCTACGACGGTGGATGCCCGTGAGGAACACGTAGTAAGCGTGACCTAACCCACGGTACCGGTGCACGGGGGGCGCACTGAGTCACGCTGTCGCCGATCGGGCGCGCGCGGCGCGCCGGTTGGCCGGCCGCCGAAGAAGCGGTGAACGTCCGAATACCGGAAATCGACTCCTGCATAGTGCAGTTGGCCTGTGCAAGTCAAGATCTGTCTTTTCTCTCATACATCCGATCGAATGTCGTCACGTGTGACGCGTTGACGCGCGCGGCTTTTCTCAACCCCCTTGCCGCGGACGCGAAACGCCGGGGAGGACTGCATCAAGTGATCACTCAGAGACGGGCGCTACGCGCCACCGCGGTAGCCGTGGCGCTGGCCGCCACCGCCGCGACGGCATCGGTTTTTGCCACCGCCCAGGCAGATGACAAGGCGTCGGGATCCGGCGCCTCCATCATTGACCGACGGGATCCCGCACCGGTCAAGGCGAGCGAGCACGACCTGGAAGGCCCCTTCAGCAAGGAGCAGGACGCTCAGCGTCAGGCCGCGCTGGAGCAGGTACTGGCCGGTGACAAGAAGGTCTCGACCCGCGGTGGCTCCAAGGTCGTCAAGCTCGGCAACAACAAGTACGTCGAGCTCGGCCGCGAGAAGACCGACAAGATCTTCACCATCCTGGTGGAGTTCGGCGACACGGTCGACGACACCACGATGTTCGACCCGGACGGCGAGGGCCCCAAGCCGCCGGTCAAGAAGTACGGCGGCACGCCCGGCCCGCAGCACAACGAGATAGCCGAGCCGGACCCGGCGAAGGACAACAGCACCGCCTGGCAGGCCGACTACAACCAGGCCCACTTCCAGGACATCTACTTCGGTGAGGGCAAGGGCAAGAACTCGCTGAAGACGTACTACGAGAAGACGTCCTCCGGGCGCTACTCGGTCGACGGCGAGGTCTCGGACTGGGTCAAGGTCCCGTACAACGAGGCCCGCTACGGCTCCAACTACTGCGGCTCCTCCAACTGTGCCAACGTCTGGGACACGGTCCGCGACGGCGTCAACGCCTGGGTCACCGACCAGAAGGCCAAGGGCCGCACGCTGGAGCAGATCAAGGCGGACCTCGCTCAGTACGACCAGTGGGACCGCTACGACTTCGACGGCGACGGCAACTTCAACGAGGCCGACGGCTACATCGACCACTTCCAGCTGGTCCACGCCGGTGAGGACGAGTCCGCGGGCGGCGGCGCCGAAGGCACCAACGCCATATGGGCGCACCGCTGGTACGCGTACGGCACCAACGCCGGCGCGACCGGTCCGGCCGGCAACAAGGCCGGTGGCGCCGAGATCGGCGACACGGGCATCTGGGTCGGCGACTACACCGCGCAGCCCGAGAACGGCGGCCTGGGTGTCTTCGCCCACGAGTACGCCCACGACCTCGGCCTGCCGGACCATTACGACACCTCCGGCGGCGGCGAGAACTCGGTCGGCTTCTGGTCCCTGATGTCGGCGGGCTCCTGGCTCGGCACCGGCAAGGGCGAGATAGGCAACCTGCCCGGCGACATGACCGCCTGGGACAAGCTGCAGCTGGGCTGGCTCGACTACGGCACGGCCAAGGCCGCCACGAACTCCGTCCACAAGCTGGGCGTCTCGGAGTACAACACCAAGAACAAGCAGGCGCTCGTCGTCGAGCTGCCCGAGAAGGAAGTCACCACCACCGTCACGAAGCCCGCGGAGGGCTCGAAGCAGTGGTGGAGCGACATGGGCGACGATCTGTCGAACACCCTGACCCGCTCGGTCGACCTGACCGGCAAGACGTCCGCCTCGCTGGACCTGTCCGGCTGGTACGACATCGAGGCCGACTACGACTACCTCTACACCGAGGTGTCCGAGAACGGCGGCTCCAGCTGGACCGCGCTCGACGGCACGGCCGACGGCCAGGCCATCCCGCGCGACGCCAGTGACAAGCCGGCCCTTACCGACGTCTCGGGCGCGTACAAGAAGCTCACGTACTCGCTGAACGCCTACGCGGGCAAGAAGGTCGACCTCCGCTTCCGCTACCAGACGGACGGCGGCGCGGGCGGCAAGGGCTTCACGGCCGACGCCATCACGGTCAGCGCCGACGGTGCCGTGCTCTTCACGGACAACGCCGAGGGCGACGACAACGGCTGGACGTCCAAGGGCTTCTCGCGGATCGGTGAGTCGTTCACCAACGACTACCCGCAGTACTACATCGCCGAGAACCGCCAGTACGTGTCGTACGACGAGACCCTCGAGGTCGGCCCGTACAACTTCGGCTTCTCCGCCACCCGTCCGGACTGGGTCGAGCACTACGCGTACCAGAACGGCCTGATGGTGTGGCTCTGGGACACCTCCCAGAAGGACAACAACACCTCGCAGCACCACGGCCAGGGTCTGATCCTGCCGGTGGACTCGCACGCCAAGCCGCTGAAGTGGGCCAACGGCTCGCTGCTGCGCAACAAGATCCAGCCGTTCGACGCGCCGTTCAGCTGGTACCCGAACAAGGGCTTCACGCTGCACAACGCGGACGTGCCGCTCAAGATCAAGCCCTCGCTGGGCGTGCCGGTCTTCGACGACCACAAGGGCACGTACTGGTACGAGGAGAACCCCACGGGAAGTGTCCGCGTTTCTGACACCAACACCCGGATCTCGATCATCAGCGAGCCGCTCAGCGGCTCCACGATGACCGTGAAGGTCGGACCCTCGACCAAGTAGTCAGCAACACCGCAGGTCAGATCATGATCGGCCGTCGCCCTCTAGCGGGCGGCGGCCGATCGTGTTTAGGTGCGTCGTGTTCGATCCTTATTGACGCGATGTCTCACGGGGGAGCGCAAAGCATGGCAGGCGGAGGTTTCTGCAGGTTGCCCAACGGCACGGTGGTGGTGGCGGTCGCCCTCAACCGTCCCGCGGACGGGGCCGGGCCCGGAACCCCGATACGCGTGCTGGTGCACGCGGCCACCCGGGCGCGTGCCCTGACCAGACTGCGCAACCTGGGACTGCGCGCCGTCTACCTGCGCGGCAACGCCCAGCCGCCCACCGAGGACGAGATCACGGCGGTGCTGCACCACCCGGACGGGCTGCTCTGGCGGACGGCGCCGCAGACCGGCCAGGAGCTGTGGCACCCGATCCGCGCCCTGCTGGGACCCACCGGCTACGCGGGACCGGTCCGCCCGGCCGCCTGAGGGCCCCGGGAGCGGTCAGACGACCGGCTTGCCGGACAGCCCCACGCCCGCGGTGCGGAGCTCCTCCAGGGCCCGCTCAGTGGTCCCCTCGGCGACACCGGCGGTCAGCTCCAGCAGTACGTGCGTGGTGAAGCCCTCCCGGACGGCGTCCAGCGCCGTGGCGCGCACACAGTGGTCCGTGGCGATGCCGACGACGTCGACAGCGGTGACGGAGCGGTCCCGCAGCCACTGGGCAAGCCCGACCCCGTTCTCGTCGAGGCCCTCGAACCCGCTGTACGCAGCGGCGTACGCCCCCTTGTCGAAGACGGTGTCGATCGCGCCGGAGGCGACGGCGGGGGCGAAGTTCGGGTGGAAGCCCACCCCCTCCGTACCGGCGACGCAGTGCACCGGCCAGGAGTGCTCGAAGTCGGGCTGCGCGGAGAAGTGGTCACCCGGGTCGATGTGGTGGTCGCGGGTGGCCACCACGTGCCGGTACCCGGGCTGGGCCTCACCGATCAGGTCGGTGATGGCGGCGGCGACATCGGCGCCGCCCGCCACCGCGAGGCTGCCGCCCTCGCAGAAGTCGTTCTGAACGTCAACGACGATCAAGGCGCGATGCATGACGGGTGTCCTTCGGTGGGGGGTCGACGGGGACTCGGCGGGAGAAACGGGACGGTGGGGATGCCGACGAGCCTAGAGACTCGGCGGAGTGTGCGGGAGGGGGCACACTCGGCGGGTCTGCGCCCCGCACCCGGAACATGCCCGTCCGGCGTCCGAGGGCGAAGCGCCCCGGGACGTCCCGGAACCGACCCCCGCCGGCCTCACACGTACTCCGTGGGGATCACCGGCTCCCCCCGCGACAGCTGGATCGCCGACATCGGCAACCCCTTCAGCGCCGCGACGTGCCGCTCGCGCGCAGCCTCCAGCGGCTCGCGGGCGACCACCGCGCCGCCCCTGACCAGCTCGACCAGCAGCTGCCGGTCCGCGAGCTCCGCCGGAACGGGCCCCGTGCCGATCACCTCCGCCTCGGCCACCCCCTGCTCGTCCAGCCGGCGCGCCGCCCACTTGCGCCCACCCCTGGACGACTTCGCGCCCAGCGACTTCTTCACGACCGGCAGCAGCGGATCGGCCGGATCGGCGGACCCCGCACGCGCCACCAGCTTGTAGACCATCGAGCACGTCGGGTGCCCGCTCCCGGTGACCAGCTGCGTGCCCACCCCGTACGCGTCGACGGGCGCGGCGGCCAGCGAGGCGATCGCGTACTCGTCGAGGTCCGACGTCACCACGATCTTCGTCCGTGTGGCGCCCAGCTCGTCCAGCTGCTGCCGCACCCGGTGGGCGACCAGCAGCAGGTCTCCCGAGTCGATCCGTACGGCCCCGAGCTCCGGCCCCGCGATCTCCACCGCCGTACGGACCGCCTCGGTCACGTCGTACGTGTCGACCAGCAGCGACGTGCCCCGGCCCAGCGAATCCACCTGCGCCCGGAACGCGTCCCGCTCGCTGTCGTGCAGCAGCGTGAAGGCGTGCGCGCTCGTCCCGACGGTCGGGATGTTGTACCGGAAGCCGGCCGCCAGGTCCGAGGTGGTGTGGAAGCCGCCGATGTACGCGGCACGGGCCGCCGCCACCGCGGACAGCTCATGGGTGCGCCGGGCGCCCATCTCGATCAGCCGGCGGCCACCCGCCGCGGCCGACATCCGTGACGCGGCCGCGGCGATCGCCGAGTCGTGATTGAGGATCGAAAGGATGACGGTCTCGAGCAGCACACATTCGGCGAAGGAGCCCTCGACCCGCAGGAGCGGCGAGCCCGGGAAGTACACCTCGCCCTCCGGGTAGCCCCAGATGTCACCGCTGAACCGGTAGTCGGCCAGCCAGTCGATCGTGGCGGTGTCGACGATGTGCTGGTCACGCAGGAAGGCGAGCATCTCGTCGTCGAAGTGGAAGTTCTCCACGGCGTCCAGCACCCGCCCGATGCCCGCGACGACGCCGTAGCGCCGCCCCTCGGGCAGCCGCCGGGTGAAGGCCTCGAAGACGGAGCGCCGGTCCGCGGTGCCCGCCTTCAGTGCGGCCTGCACCATCGTGAGCTCGTACTGGTCGGTGAAGAGTGCGGTCGACGGCACACCGACCCGTCGCCCAAGGTCCGCTGAGTTCATGCCAGGGATGCTACCCCCTATTCGTCAATGTGACGAGATCTAGGACGACGGGGCGTCGGCGGGCTCCGTTTGTGCGCGAGGCCCTCCCTGGTGGCAGCATGGGGTAGGTGAGCGTTGCTGCCCCCGTAGAGATCGAACGTCCCGAATCGGCCGAGGAGACCTTCGCCGTCCCCGAGCCCGATGTCCCCTGGGTGACGCTGGTGCACAACGACCCGGTCAACCTCATGAGCTATGTGACGTATGTCTTCCAGGCCTACTTCGGCTACTCCAAGGACAAGGCGCACAAGCTGATGCTGGACGTCCACCAGAAGGGCCGCGCGGTCGTCTCCAGCGGCAGCCGCGAGGAGATGGAGCGCGATGTCCAGGCCATGCACGGCTACGGGCTCTGGGCCACGCTGACCCAGGACCGCAACTGACCTGACCGCTGTCCCTCCGCCCGACCCATCCATCGGAGAATCCATGGCCGGCCACTTCGAGGCCACCCCCGGCGGCGGCGCGTCCGTCGCTCTCGACGAGGTCGAGATCGCGATCCTGCGCTCCCTCGCCGTCCAGCTCCTGGAACTGGTGGGCCCCGGCGACGAACCCGCCGACGGCGAGGACCCGCTCGCCTCCCTCTTCGCCGAGGGGCCGAGCGAACCGCCCACCGACCCGGCGCTCGCCCGGCTCTTCCCCGAGGCGTACGGGGACGAGGACAAGGAACTGCGCGAGGCGTCCGCGGAGTTCCGCCGCTTCACCGAGAACGACCTGCGCACCCGCAAGCGCGAGGACGCCCTCCTCGTCGTACGGACGCTCGACGCGCTCACGCCGACCGGGGACGGCGGCGCGGTACTCACCCTCACCGCCGACGAGTGCCGCAGCTGGCTGGGCTCGCTCAACGACCTCAGGCTGACCATCGGCACCCGTCTCGAGGTGTCCGACGAGGACCAGGGGCAGGACGGCTCGCTCTACCGGCTCCCCGACAGCGATCCGCGCAAGCCGATGGTGATGGCCTATCTCTGGCTGGGCGCTCTCCAGGAAACCCTCATCGAAACGCTGATGCCTCACTGAGGCCTTCCGCGACAGCGCCGTGTTCGGACGGAGCGCCGTGTTCCGGCGGCCGCGTTCCGCCAGTGCCCTGTTCGCTCAACGGATGCTCAAATCCGAATAACGATCCCGTCACCTGAATAGCCTTCTTTGCAGCGGCTGGAAACCCTTGTCCGCTTTTTCCTGTGGCGTGCGCCACATAATGTCCGACGGCTCGCCCGTGCGCCCGTGATAAATCTTCACGACCGCCCGGGGACGCCACCCCTGTCCCCGGGGGCGCTACAAGCCGGCCGAACGCCGGCGGCACTCCATCCATATCCGGGGGGATCAGGACCTGATCCGACGCCTACGAGGGCGCGGATCGGCGTGGAGAAAGGCGCACCACCATGACATCGGCGCAGGTCGACGACAAGGGACAGCCCGGCCCGCAGGCCGTGGACACGGGCACGACGGGTGAGGGCTACCAGCGTGGTCTGGGAGCCCGTCAGAT
Source organism: Streptomyces sp. NPDC060035 (assembly GCF_042736635.1). Taxonomy (NCBI): domain Bacteria; kingdom Bacillati; phylum Actinomycetota; class Actinomycetes; order Kitasatosporales; family Streptomycetaceae; genus Streptomyces; species Streptomyces sp. NPDC060035. The sequence goes on along the minus strand of NZ_JBHWVO010000003.1, from coordinate 390,542 downwards.
CCAGATGATCGCCATCGGCGGTGCCATCGGCACGGGGCTCTTCCTCGGTGCGGGCAAAGCCATCGACCGGGCAGGGCCCAGTCTCATCCTGGCGTACGCCATCGCGGGTCTGGTCATCTTCTTCATCATGCGGGCCCTGGGCGAACTGCTCATGTACCGCCCGGTATCCGGCTCCTTCTCGGAGTACGCACGTGAATTCCTCGGTCCGTTCTTCGGCTTCGTGACCGGCTGGACGTACTGGCTGTTCTGGGTCGTCACCGGAATCACCGAAGTCACCGCAGCGGCCACCTATATGACGTACTGGTGGGATATCCCGCAATGGCTGTCCGCACTGGTGTTCACCGTCATCCTGTACGGCGCGAACCTGATCTCGGTAAAGCTCTTCGGTGAGCTCGAGTTCTGGTTCTCGATGGTCAAGGTCACCGCGATCGTCGGCATGATCCTCATCTGTGCCGGAGTCCTCACGATCGGCTTCTCCGACGCCGCTGACACCGCGACCGTGGCCAACCTGTGGAACGACGGCGGCTTCTTCCCCGAAGGCATCGGCGGCACGCTGATGACCCTCCAGATCGTGATGTTCGCCTTCCTCGCGGTCGAGCTGGTCGGTGTCACCGCCGGCGAGTCCAAGGACCCCAAGACCGTTCTCCCCAAGGCCATCAACACCGTGCCGTGGCGCATCGCCGTCTTCTATGTCGGCGCGCTGATCATGATCCTCTCGGTGGTGCCGTGGAGCACGTTCCAGCCGGGTGTCTCACCGTTCGTCGCCGCGTTCGAGCAGATGGGCCTCGGCGTCGGCGCCGCGATCGTCAACTTCGTCGTCCTCACCGCCGCGCTCTCCTCCTGCAACTCCGGCATGTACTCCACCGGCCGCATGCTGCGCGACCTCGCGCTCAACGGGCAGGGGCCGAAGGCCTTCACCAAGCTGACGAAGAACGGCCTCCCGCTCGTCGGCACCACCTTCTCGGCCGGGCTGATGCTCGTCGGCGTGTGGATCAACTACCAGTGGCCGGGCGAGGCGTTCAACTACGTCGTCTCCTTCGCGACCATCTCCGGCATGTGGGCCTGGATCATGATCCTCGTCTGCCAGCTCCGCTACCGGGCCAAGGCCGACCGCGGCGAGCTGCCCCAGTCCACCTTCAAGGCGCCGGGTGCCCCGTTCAGCAGCTGGTTCGCCCTCGGATTCATCGGCCTGGTGATCGTGATGATGGCCGTCGACAAGGACGCCCGGATCTCGCTGTACTGCGCGCCGCTGTGGGGCCTCATCCTCGGCGTCTCGTACCTGGTGCTCAAGTCCCGTAACCCCGGGAGCACCTCCTTCGCCAAGCGCTGACCTGCGCGAAAGCGCCCCCCAGGACAACGGCTGCCCCAACGGCCCGTCCAGCATCCGGGCCCCTGTGTACCGCTCCTCGGTACGCGGGGGCCCGTCTGCTTATCCTGGCGCCATGCTGACCCTTACCCAGGCGCTCTTCGACCAGATCGTCGCGCACTCCCGTGCCGACCACCCCGACGAGGCGTGCGGCGTGGTCGCGGGACCGGCCGGAACGGGCCGCGCGGAACGCTTCATCCCCATGCTCAACGCCGCACGCTCGCCCACGTTCTACGAGTTCGACTCGACGGACCTGCTGAAGCTCTACCGCGAGATGGACGACCGGGACGAGGAGCCGGTGATCATCTACCACTCGCACACGGCGACCGAGGCCTACCCCTCCCGTACCGACCTCACGTACGCCAACGAACCGGGCGCCCACTACGTCCTGGTCTCCACCGCGGACACCGACGAGTCCGGCCCCTTCCAGTTCCGCTCGTACCGCATCGTGGACGGCGAGATCACGGAGGAGGACGTCGAGGTCGTCGAGGCGTATCCCGCGGCCTCCTGAGCCCGCCGGGGGCGGGGCCGTGAGCACCGCCCCCGCCCTCCTGTCCACATGGCGAACGCTCACCATCCACGATGTGGGATCACACTCCGGATTCCGGGTCGGGAATCGATACGATGACCGCATGGTTCCCCATGACGTGAGCGACAAGACGCCGGGCATGCTGCTCGTCGCGCGGCTGCACGTCGACCTGTGCAGGCTGTCCAGCGCGATCTGTCCCGCTGCAGCATGCCCGTGAGCCGCCCGACGGCCTGAGCCGCGGCCCCGAGCTCCACCACGGACGCACCACCCCCAGCGCGGGGGCACAAACGCGCGCCCCACGCCACTCCCCGCTTTCGACAGGAGCCCACGCCATGGCCATCGAGGTCCGCATCCCGACCATCCTCCGCACCTACACCGACGGCGCCAAGGCGGTCGAAGGCAGCGGGGAGACCCTCGCCGACCTCTTCGCCGACCTGGAGAGCCGCCACAACGGCATCCGTGAGCGCATCGTCGACGGCGGCCAGCTCCGCCGCTTCGTGAACGTCTACCTCAACGACGAGGACGTGCGCTTCCTCGACGGCATCTCCACCAAGCTCGCCGACGGCGACAACGTCACCATCCTCCCGGCCGTCGCCGGCGGCATGCGCTGATGCGGTACGACACCCCACTGGCGGCCGTGGGCAACACGCCCCTGGTCCGCCTGCCGCGGCTGTCCCCGTCCGAGGACGTCCGCATCTGGGCCAAGCTGGAGGACCGGAACCCGACCGGCTCGATCAAGGACCGCCCCGCGCTCCACATGGTCGAGCAGGCGGAGAAGGACGGCCGCCTGACGCCCGGCTGCACGATCCTGGAGCCGACCAGCGGCAACACCGGCATCTCGCTCGCCATGGCGGCCAAGCTCAAGGGCTACCGCATCGTGTGCGTCATGCCGGAGAACACCTCGCAGGAGCGGCGCGACCTGCTCGCCATGTGGGGTGCCGAGATCATCTCCTCCCCGGCGGCGGGCGGCTCAAACACGGCCGTCCGCGTCGCCAAGGAGCTCGCGTCCGAGCACCCCGACTGGGTGATGCTCTACCAGTACGGCAACCCGGACAACGCGGGCGCCCACTACGCCACCACCGGACCGGAGATCCTCACCGACCTCCCCTCCATCACGCACTTCGTGGCGGGCCTCGGCACCACCGGCACGCTCATGGGTGTCGGCCGCTACCTGCGGGAACACAAGCCGGACGTCAAGATCGTCGCCGCCGAGCCGCGTTACGACGACCTCGTGTACGGCCTGCGCAACCTCGACGAGGGCTTCGTCCCCGAGCTCTACGACGCATCCGTCCTCACCACCCGCTTCTCCGTCGGCTCCGCCGACGCGGTCACCCGCACCCGCGAACTCCTCCAGCAGGAGGGCATCTTCGCGGGCGTCTCCACCGGCGCCGCGCTCCACGCGGCGATCGGCGTCGGCAACAAGGCCGTCAAGGCGGGGGAGCAGGCCGACATCGCGTTCGTCGTCGCGGACGGCGGCTGGAAGTACCTGTCGACAGGCGTCTACACGGCCCCCACGACGGAGGCCGCCATCGAGACTCTGCACGGCCAGCTCTGGGCCTAGCGGCCCGGGCAGATGCCCGAGCGCCGGACGGGCTGGATCTCCCAGTGCGTCCGGCGCTTTCGGGTGTCAGGAAGGGGAGGGGCTGGCGGGGTGAAAGCCCGCCGCAGGCGCCACCCACCCGCACCGCAGGGCGCACCGCGCCGCAGGAACCCCTCACCCCAGCCCGCGCACCCGGCCCCACACCCCCGGGTCCACCTCGCCCGCCTTCCGGCGGAACCCCGCCACCGCCACGTCCCGCAGCTCGTCCGTCTCCAGGAAGCTCTGCCGCCCCCGCGCATCCCCCACGGCTCCCGGCGGCAGCAGGATCACCCCCGGCCGCTCCTCGTGATGCTTACTGGTGATCTTGGCGACAACCGCCGTGCCACCCCGTACCGACAGCACCAGACACGGCCGGTCCTTCGACCCGGGCCCGTCCTCGTACGGCACATCCGCCCACCAGATCTCCCCGGGCCGCGGCACCGCACCCGGCCGGGGCCGCCGCTCCCGCTCCGGCGCCCGCCCCGGCGGCCGGGTCCGCCCGCCCGGACGTCGCGGCCCACGGCCGCCCCGCCCCCGCGCGTCGGTGACCGTCGCGACGAGAGCCAGCAGGACAACGGCGACCAGCGCCACCCACCACCACGTGTTCATATCCCGACCGTACCGGCGCCCGGAGACACGCGGGCTTCCATCGAACCGGTGACAGCACAGGTGAGTTCCCCCACAACGGTAGGCCGCGGAGGAGCGACCAGCGGTTTCGCGCCTTACGCTCGACGCACCGCACGAACCCTCCCCGTTCCCACGTCTCGGAGGTTCACGCTCCATGAAGCTCACCGTCGTCGGCTGCTCCGGCTCGTTCCCGTCCGCGGGTTCGGCATGCTCGAGCTACCTCGTAGAGGCCGACGGCTTCCGGCTGCTCCTCGACATGGGCAACGGCGCCCTGGGCGAGCTGCAGCGCCATGTCGGTCTCTACGACCTCGACGCCATCTTCCTCAGCCACCTCCATGCCGATCACTGCATCGACATGTGCGCGTACTTCGTCGTCCGCTACTACCCCTTCGACGGCGGACGCCCCGCACCCATCCCCGTGTACGGCCCCGAGGGCACCGAGCAGCGCCTGACCACCGCGCACGCAGACACTCCGTCCGACCACGCGATGGGCGAAGTCTTCGACTTCCACACGCTCAAGTCCGGATCGTTCGAGATCGGCCCCTTCTCGGTCCGTACGGAGAAGCTCTGCCACCCCGTCGACGCCTTCGGTATCCGCGTCGAACACAACGGCCGCGCGCTCGCGTACTCCGGTGACACCGGCGCCTGCGAAGCCCTCGCCGAACTCGCCGAGGGCGCGGACCTGTTCCTCTGCGAAGCGTCGTTCGTCGACGGCAAGGAGGACATCCCGGACCTCCACCTCAACGGCCGCGAAGCCGGCGAGTACGCCGCGGGCGCCGGAGCGGGACGCCTCGTCCTCACCCACATCCCGCCGTGGACGGACGCCGAACGCAACCTCGCCGACGCCCGCGAGGCATACGACGGCCCGGTCGAGCTGGCCGTTCCCGGGGCGATGTACGAGATCTAGGGCTTCCCGTCCGGATCATGCCGGGCGACGGCCACGGGATGCCGGCCCAGGCGGGCTTCCCCTGACCGGACACCGCCCCGGGCCCAGTGGCGGCGAGGTCCTGTCTCCTCACGTGCATGGGCGCGTTCGACCCGCTCTTCGCCACTCACCGGCTCCGACACGTCCCGGACGAACGCGTGGCACGCGCACCGACCGCCCGGACCGGCACGGGCACCGCGCATACGGTCGCACCGGAGGCAGGGGCCCGGACGGTCCGACGCCCGAGCATGCGGAACGGTCTCGTCGCGGGGCACGGGAACGACGAAGGCCCCGCCCCTCGGCGAGAGGGGGCGGGGCCTTCGGTTTCCTGCGTACGGGCGGGGCCTACTTGGCCTCGGCCTTCTGGAGCTCGGCGAGCTCCTCGTCGGACTCGCGGCCCGGCGTCGGCAGGTTGAACTTCGTGATGGCGAAGCGGAAGACCACGTAGTAGACCACCGCGAAGCAGAGGCCGACCAGCACCAGCAGCCAGGGCTTCGTGGCGATACCCAGGTTCAGCCCGAAGTCGACGAGACCGGCGGAGAAGCCGAAGCCGTCCTTCATGCCGAGCGCCCAGGTCAGGGCCATCGAGACACCGGTCAGGACCGCGTGGATCGCGTACAGCACCGGGGCGATGAACATGAACGTGAACTCGATCGGCTCGGTCACACCGGTGACGAACGAGGTCAGCGCGAGGGAGAACATCATGCCGCCGACGACCTTGCGGCGCTCCGGACGGGCACAGTGGACGATCGCGAGGCAGGCCGCCGGGAGGGCGAACATCATGATCGGGAAGAAGCCGGTCATGAACTGGCCGGCCTGCGGGTCACCGGCGAGGAAGCGCGAGATGTCGCCGTGGGCGCCGTTGTACTCGCCGGCCTGGAACCACGGGAACGAGTTCAGCAGGTGGTGCATGCCGACCGGGATCAGCGCACGGTTGGCGACACCGAAGATGCCCGCGCCGACCGCGCCGGAACCGACCAGCCACTCACCGAAGTTGTGCAGGCCCGCACCGAGGACCGGCCAGATGAGCCCGAAGACGATGCCGATGACCAGACCCGCGAAGGCGGAGAGGATCGGGACCAGACGACGGCCGCTGAAGAAGCCCGCCCAGTCCGGCAGCTTCGTCCGGTAGAACTTCTGGTACAGCAGGGCCACGACTATGCCCATCACGACACCGCCGAGCACACCGGCGTTGACCGGTGCGTCGTTCATGACGATCTTGCCGTCCACGACGCTCGCGACCTGCGGCAGGTTGCTGTCCGTGAAGGTGGCGAGCACCTTCTGGAAGACCAGGTAGCCGGTGACAGCGGCGAGGGCCGTCGAGCCGTCGGACTTCTTCGCGAAGCCGATGGCGATGCCGACCGCGAACAGCAGGGCCATGTTGTCGAGAATGGCGCCACCACCGGCGGCCATGTAGCCGGCCAGCTTCGTGATGACGGTCGGGAAGGACTCGCGGCCGAGCATGTCGGCATTGCCGAGCCGGACCAGCAGCGCCGCCGCCGGCAGCACTGCCACCGGCAGCATGAGGCTGCGGCCGATGCGCTGCATGACAGCCATCACGCCTGCGCCCCGCTTCTTCGCGGGTGCCGCCGGAGCGGTATCCGTACTCATCAACTTCCTCCATGGGGCACGGTGCCGCCCAGGTCAGTGATGAGGGGAGGCGGCGACTCGAGGAACGCGGCGGGGAAATACGGCCGCGTGGTCTGGACCACTCAGTGGTGTAGACCAGTTTTAGCACGGTGAGGGTTGGATAAGGAACCTTCATATCCCTCGCATGTGCCGTGTAGTTCCGTCACCACCCTGGGTGACACGGCGAAGGCCCCCGGACCGTCAGGTCCGAGGGCCGCGCGGAGGGCCGAAGAGGCCCTACTTCGTCAGGTCGTCCTCGATCTTCTCCTCCTCCTCGACGGGCTCGCGCCCGGGGGTCTGGAGGTTGAACTTGGTGATCGCGAACCGGAAGATCACATAGTAGATCACCGCGAAACACAGCCCGATCGGGATGATCAGCCACGGTTTCGTATCCAGGTGCCAGTTGACGACATAGTCGATCAGTCCGGCCGAGAAACTGAATCCCGCGTGCACGCCGAGCGCCCAGGTGACCCCCATCGAGACTCCGGTGAGGATCGCGTGCACCCCGTACAGCAGCGGCGCGACGAACAGGAACGAGAACTCGATCGGCTCGGTCACACCCGTCACGAACGACGTCAGCGCCACGGACAGCATCAGACCCGCGACTTCCTTGCGCCGCTCCGGCCGCGCGGTGTGGGCGATGGCCAGTGCCGCGGCCGGCAGCCCGAACATCATGATCGGGAAGAAGCCCGACGTGAACTGGCCCGCCGACGGGTCCTCGGCGAAGAAGCGGGAGATGTCGCCCTGCACGGTCGTGCCGTCGGCCCCGGTGAACTCACCCGCTTGGAACCAGAAGAACGTGTTCAGGAACTGGTGCATCCCGATCGGGATCAGCAGCCGGTTCGCGAAGCCGAAGATGGCAGCGCCCCACGCGCCGAGGTCGATCAGCTGCTTGGAGAACCACGTCAGCGCGTCCCCGACCGGCTGCCACAGCAGGCCGAACAGCACGCCCAGGATCACGCACAGGAACGCCATCAGGATCGGGACGAGCCGGCGCCCGTTGAAGAAGCCCAGCCAGTCCACCAGCTTGGTGCGGTGGTAGCGCTGCCACACGACCGCGGTGAGCAGGCCGATGAGGATGCCGCCCAGTACGCCGGGGTTCTGCGGAACACCGTCGGGGACCGCCTTGGTCACCGAGTCGTCGATGGGAAAGGCCTTCAGGACGCCCCGGTAGACGAGGAAACCGACGACAGCGGCGAGCGCCGTCGAGCCGTCCGCCTTCTTCGCGAAGCCGATCGCGACACCGATGCAGAACAGCAGCGGCAGGCCCAGCTCGCCGTCGAGGATCGCGCCGCCGCCTTTGAGGAGCACCTGCGCGAACTTGTCCCAGAAGGCGCCGTGCAGGGAGGAGTCGAAAAGGTTGCCGAGGCTGACGAGGAGGCCGGCCGCGGGCAGTACGGCCACCGGCAGCTGCAGGCTGCGGCCGACCTTCTGCAAGCCCTGGACCGGCCCGTTCCACCACTTCCGCTGCGGTTGCGCGGCCGCGTTCGAACTCATCGGCATCCTCCCGGAACTGGCCAGGTTTGGCGGTCGTTGCACACTGGTGTAGACCAGTTGCGGTACGGTGCGGAGCCCTGCCGGAAGGCAGGGCGCCGGTGATCGTCATCATTGGGGACTGTGCGGATACCCGCCCGTGAAGTTGGGCCAACCGTGCGTTACCGTGACGAAACGGACCCACGGTGGGCCGCCCCCACACGCATAGACCAGGGAGAAGGACATGGCCAGCAAGGCTGAGAAGATCGTCGCCGGGCTCGGCGGTATCGACAACATCGACGAGATCGAAGGCTGCATCACCCGCCTCCGCACCGAAGTCCACGACCCCAGCAAGGTCGACGAAGTCGCACTGAAGGCCGCCGGAGCCCACGGCGTCGTCAAGATGGGCAACGCGATCCAGGTCGTCATCGGCACCGACGCCGACCCCATCGCCGCCGACATCGAAGACATGATGTGACCGGCTGACCCGGCCGGCCCACCAGGAGTCCACCGCAGGCCCCGCTCCCCGTCCCCCAGCGGCCCCGAGCGGGGCCTGCGGTGCACCCGAACGGACCCGGCCGCCCCAGCCGCTAGGCTCGACGCCATGTCTCGTATCGACGGCCGCACCCCCGAACAGCTCCGCCCCGTCACCATCGAACGCGGATGGAGCAAGCACGCCGAAGGCTCCGTACTCGTCTCCTTCGGCGACACCAAAGTCTTCTGCACCGCCTCCGTCACCGAAGGCGTCCCGCGCTGGCGCAAGGGCAGCGGCGAGGGCTGGGTCACCGCCGAGTACTCCATGCTGCCCCGCTCCACCAACACCCGCGGCGACCGCGAATCCGTACGCGGCAAGATCGGCGGCCGCACCCACGAGATCAGCCGCCTCATCGGCCGTTCCCTGCGCGCAGTGATCGACTACAAGGCCCTCGGCGAGAACACCATCGTCCTGGACTGCGACGTCCTCCAGGCCGACGGCGGCACCCGCACCGCCGCCATCACCGGCGCCTACGTCGCCCTCGCCGACGCCATCACCTGGGCCCAGGGCAAGAAGATCATCAAGCACGGCCGCAAGCCGCTCACCGGCACCGTCGCCGCAATCAGCGTCGGCATCGTCGACGGCACACCCCTCCTCGACCTCTGCTACGAGGAGGACGTCCGCGCCGAGACCGACATGAACGTCGTCTGCACCGGCGACGGCCGCTTCGTCGAGGTTCAGGGAACCGCCGAGTCCGAGCCCTTCGACCGGGCGGAGCTCAACGCCCTCCTCGACCTCGCCACGGGCGGCTGTGCCGACCTGACGAAGATTCAGGAAGCGGCACTCGCCCGTACCCTCGGCGAGTAAAGAAGCAACCAATTACGCACCGCACAGCGTCGTAGCGGGTACGGGCGCACGGGTCGAACCGTGCGTCCGTCCACGTATTCAACCCCCGGGGAGGGACCGTTCCATGGCCTCGCGCCGCCACCACCGCACCGCACTCGCCGTCACGGCCACCCTGCTCACCCTCACCGCAGCAGCCGGCTGCGGAGCCGTCGACAAGGCCCTGGACTGCGTCCGCACCGCCGACGCCATCGCCACCAGCGTCGACAACCTCCAGCAGGCCATCTCCAACGCCTCCAACGACCCGACGCAGGCCTCCGAAGCCCTGGACGAGATCGACAAGGAACTCAAGAACCTCGGCGACACCACGGACAACGCCGACCTCAGCAAGGCCGTCGACGACCTCCAGGCAGGTGTCACCAACGTCCGCAGCTCCGTGGAGAAGGGCGACGCCACCCCCGACATCGCCCCGGTCACCGACGCCGCGACCGAGATCGGCAAGGTCTGCTCCCCGTGATCAGGCGGGGATAATCGACGCATGACGCGCCTGATCCTCGCCACCCGCAACGCCGGGAAAATCACCGAACTCCACGCGATCCTCGCCGACGCAGGTCTCGCCCACGACCTCGTCGGCGCGGACGCGTACCCCGACATCCCCGACGTCAAGGAAACCGGCGTCACCTTCGCCGAGAACGCCCTGCTCAAGGCCCACGCCCTGGCCCGCGCCACCGGCCACCCCGCCGTCGCCGACGACTCCGGCCTCTGCGTCGACGTACTCGGCGGCGCCCCCGGCATCTTCTCGGCCCGCTGGTCCGGCACCCACGGCAACGACCGCGCCAACCTGGACCTGCTCCTGGCCCAGCTCGCCGACATCGACGCCCCCCACCGCACCGCCTACTTCGCGTGCGCGGCGGCCCTGGCCCTCCCCGACGGCACGGAACGCGTGGTCGAAGGCCGCCTGACGGGCACCCTGCGCCACGCCCCCTCGGGCACGAACGGCTTCGGCTACGACCCGATCCTCCAGCCGTCCGGCGACACCCGCACGTGCGCGGAACTGACCCCGGCGGAGAAGAACGCCATCAGCCACCGCGGCAAGGCGTTCCGAGCGCTGGTGCCGGTGGTGCGGGAGCTGGTGGGCTGAGGCGTGCAAAGAGGGGCCGCCCTGGTCGGAACGGCCCCTCTTTGCATTGGTGCGGCCGGTGGGATTCGAACCCACACAGGATTTCTCCCAGATGCCCCTAAAACACCCGCCGATACCAGTTTGGCTACGGCCGCATACGCGGGACCATGATACCGGGCTCGGCGTTTTCACGGCACAGCATAGTCACTGGGTAGACGCCGCTGGACTGCTTCTACGGTTGCGGCACCAGGTGTCCGTGAGCGCGTGACAGTTGGGGCAGAGGTAGCGCAGGTTCTCGGCCCGGTTATCGAGCCAGTCGCCACTGATGTGGTCGATCTGCAAAGTGATTGGCTTGCCCCGCCACTCGCCAGGGTTGGCACAGGATTCACATCGGTACGGGATCCCGATTTCTTGCAGCGCGCGGTGAAGCCTCGGGCGGTTAGTACGTGTTGAGTCTCGGGGCATGACTACCAGGGTGGTCGCCGCGATAGACCTGGGCTCGTGGACCTCAGTCGAGCCCCAGGAACGACGCTTGAAGTGGCTCGTGTCCAGCTTTAACTGCAGAATTTTGCGCCGAACACGGCGGTGATTGGAATCGTTCACGTCGAGGCGAAGCGCCCGCATGACATCGGCGTAACTCCTGGCCTCCGGTACCGCTGCCCGCAGCGCATTCTCCGGGATCGTCAGGCGCGCGTTGCGAAAGTGGGAGGTGTCGATGCCCCTCCTGCGAAGCAGGGCCGCCACTGCGGCGCGCGACCGCCCGTCATCGGGAACACCGAGCGCACGCGCAACCCCACGAACAGTCTCGCTTGAGGTAGCGGCAGCCCGCAGTTCCTCGGTGGTGAACAGGAGGCCCAGTTGGGGTTGATTCATGCCAGGGAAGTGACTGACGTCGATCCCTGCAGCTGCGATGCGGCGGGCTATGTGAGACAACGTGCCGGTTGCCGGGGTCGCACCCAGTTTGAGCACGACCTCGCGGAGCGATGATGACGATGTCGCGGCGGCGGCGATGGCTGCATCCGGGTATTTGCGCCACGGACTGCGCTGTTTGAAGTGGCTTGTGTCGAGACCAAGTTCTGCGACCTTCTCCTTGAGGACGCGGTGCCTCCCGCCACTCTCCTTCAAGCCCAGACGGCGCATGAGGTCGGTCCAGTTGCTTGCTGCTGCTACAGCTGGCGCGAGCCTCGCTGGGTCGTACACCTCAGACATCCTGCCTCCATCCTCGGCCGCGCGTTCGCGGCCTCGTACGGAGCAACGAACCGTTAATCGGATGGTCACGTCCGAAATGCGATGAGATGCGGAAGGGCCCGCACCACTTCTCGACGACCGAGAACGGTGCGGGCCCTTCCGTGAGGGGAACGGGTCAGAACTTCGGGTCCGGGCTCTGGGCGTGGACCAGTTCCGCTGCTTCCTCCGCCGTTTCCACCGAGGGCGGGGAGCCGGCCAGCGGCTGGTTGGCCGTTTCCTTCATGCAGGCCACCGCGATCACGCCCACCAGGGCCGCCGCCATCGCGTAGTACGCCGGCATCAGGTTCGAGCCGGTCCAGCTGATCAGGGCCGTTATCACCAGCGGGGTCGTACCGCCGAAGAGCGAGGCCGAGATGTTGTAGCCGACCGACAGGGAGCCGTAGCGGACGTTCGTCGGGAACAGGGCCGGGAGTGCGGCGGACATCGTGCCCAGCATGCAGACCAGCGAGAGGCCCATCAGCAGCATGCCGATGGTGATCGCCGGGATGCTGCCCTGGCGGATCAGGAGGAAGGACGGCAGGGACAGGAAGAGGAAGCCGAGCATGCCGGCCATCAGGAGCGGCTTGCGGCCGAAGCGGTCGGAGAGCTTGCCGAACTGGCTGATGACCAGCATCAGGAAGACCATGACGGCGAGCAGGATGAGCAGCCCGTGGGTCTCGCTGTAGCCGAGTTCGTCGGAGAGGTACGTCGGCATGTACGAGAGCAGCATGTAGTCGGTGATGTTGTACGCGCCGACCAGGGCGATGCAGAGGATCAGCGTCGGCCAGTACTGGCGGAAGATCTTGGCGAGGTCGCCCTTGGCGGTGGTCTCGACGTGGTCGGCGGCCTCCGTGGCGTGGGCGGTGCCGCCCTCCAGCTTCTGGAACGCGGGGGTCTCGTCGAGGCGCAGTCGCAGGTAGAGGCCGACGAGGCCGAGGGGTCCCGCGACGAGGAACGGGATGCGCCAGCCCCAGGACTCCATCTGTCCGGTGTCCAGGAGGGCGTACAGGGCGGTGACCAGCCCTGCGGCGCCGATGTATCCGGCGAGCGTGCCGAATTCGAGGAAGCTGCCGAAGAAGCCGCGGCGTTTGTCGGGGGCGTACTCGGCGATGAAGGTGGAGGCGCCGCCGTACTCGCCGCCCGTGGAGAAGCCCTGGAGCATCCGGAAGAGGATCAGCAGGGCGGGGGCCCAGAGCCCGATCGTGCCGTGCGAGGGGATGAGGCCGATCGCGAAGGTGCCGATCGCCATGAGGATCATGGTGAGGGCGAGGACCTTCTTCCGGCCGATCTTGTCGCCCATCGGTCCGAAGAACATTCCCCCGAGTGGCCGAACGAGGAAGGCCACGGCGAAGGTCGCGAAGGAGGAGAGGAGCTGGGTCGTGTCGTTCCCGGAGGGGAAGAAGACGTGCCCGATGGTGACGGCGAGGTAGGAGTAGATACCGAAGTCGAACCACTCCATGGCGTTACCGAGCGATGCCGCTTTCACCGCGCGCTTGACCGCCTGGTCGTCGGTGACGGTGATGTCGGTCCGACGGAGCCGGGGGTTCTGGCGCTTCCTGATGGCGCGGAAGAGCGCGGGGTGGCGTTTGACCGCGTCCGGGTCGGCCGCCTGGTGGGGGTCGGGGGCCGCCATGGCCGGTTCCTTTCCTCGAAGGGTGTTCCAGGAAAGGCTTCTGCGCGGTCATGGCGGTTGCAAACCGAATCTGTGGCCGAATGCGACGTCGCTCACATGTTCCGGCCGGACGGGGGGCGGTGCGGGGGCGGTTTCCGGTCAGATGCCGAGGTCCTTGATGATCTTGGCTACGTGGCCGGTCGCCTTGACATTGTAGAGCGCGTGCTCCACTTTGCCCTCTTCGTCGACGACGATCGTGGACCTGATGACGCCCGTCACCACTTTGCCGTAGAGCTTCTTCTCGCCGTAGGCGCCGTATGCCTCCAGGGTCTCCTTGGACGGGTCGCCGACGAGGGTGACCTTGAGGTTCTCCTTCTCGCGGAACGTGGCGAGCTTCTCCGGCTTGTCGGGTGACACGCCGATGACGTCGTATCCGGCTCCGGAGAGGAGCTCCAGGTTGTCGGTGAAGTCGCAGGCCTGCTTGGTGCAGCCCGGGGTAAGCGCGGCGGGGTAGAAGTAGACGATGACCTTGCGGCCCTTGTGGTCCGCGAGCGAGACCTCGTTGCCGTCGGCATCCGGAAGGGTGAAGGCGGGAGCGGTGTCGCCGGTCTGGAGTCGCTCGCTCATGTTTCTCCTCGATTGGCACGCGGGGTGTGTGGGACCGAGCGTAATAGGGGGTGCCGCCAGGTGTAGGGGCGGTCGAGCTGACAGACTGTCGATGAAGGTTTACCGGACGACGATGACGGAGGCGGCGCAGTGTCGGATACGAGGACCCCTGCGCAGATCGAGGCGGACATCATCAGCAGGCGTGAGCAGCTTGCAGTGGTGCTGGACGAGATCGGGGTGCGGGTGCACCCGAAGACGATCATCGGTGATGCGAAGGCCAAGGTGGCGTCGACGGTGGACCGGACCGCCGGGCGAGCGTTCGTCGCGGTGAACCGGTCGGTGTCGGATGTGAGGGCGCAGTTCGTGTCGGAGGAGGGTTCGCCGCGGCTGGAGCGCGTGATTCCGGCGGCGTTGCTGGTGGCGGGCGCGGTGGCGTTGCTGACGGTTTCGGTGCGGCACAGGAAGCGCTGAGGGCGGATCCCGGGTGGGCCCGGGGGCGTGCGGAGTGGTTGGGGGCAGGTAGGTTTCGGGGCGTGAGCAACGACACCGACGACAAGCTGCCCATCCGGATGCTGCACGACCGTGTGCTGGTCCGGTCCGATTCGCCCGAGGGTGAGCGGCGTTCGGGCGGCGGCATTCTGATTCCGGCCACTGCGGCGGTCGGCCGGCGTCTGGCGTGGGCCGCGGTGGTCGCGGTCGGTCAGAACGTGCGGACGGTGGAGCCGGGGGACCGGGTGCTGTACGACCCCGAGGACCGTGCCGAGGTCGAGGTGCGGGGCGTGGCGTACGTGCTGATGCGGGAGCGGGATCTGCACGCGGTGGCGGCGGACCGGTTCGAGGGTTCGGTGGATTCGACCGGGTTGTATCTGTAGTTCGGCAGGTGTGCCGATTGGGCCTGGTGACCGTTGTCACCAGGCCTTTTGGCTGGGTTTTGCTAGGCTGGGACGACCCCGACGAGACGCGCCGTACCGGGTTTCCGTAAAGACGACGCACCCGTGTTGTTCGCGTGTTTCGTGTCGGAGGTGCCGTCGTGGCGTGGGTTCTGTTGATTGTTGCCGGTCTGCTGGAAGTGGGCTGGTCGATCGGGATGAAGTACACCGAGGGCTTCACACGGCTGTGGCCGAGTGTGTTCACGGGTCTGGGGATCGTGGCCAGCATGGTGTTGCTGTCGCATGCGGCGAGGACGCTGCCGATCGGCACGGCGTACGGCGTGTGGGTCGGGATCGGTGCGGCGGGTGCGGCGGTGCTGGGCATGGTGGTGCTGCATGAGCCGGTGACTGCTGCCCGGATTTTCTTCGTCTGTCTGCTGCTGGTGGCCGTGGTGGGTCTGAAGGCGACGTCGGGGCACTGAGTCTCAGCGGCCGGGCGGGCCGGGGAGGCCGGGCAGGCCGGGGCCGCGGGCGCCTTCGATGGGGCCGTCGCCTTCCGGGTTGCCCGGGGCGGGGCGGTTGCCGTCGGGGGTGGTGGGTGCTCTGCTGCCGGGTGCGGGCGAGGGGGCGGCGGCCGGGGTGCCGGTCGTCGGGGCTTGTGGGGCTCGGGAGGTTTCTGTGGTGATCTCGGAGGGGGCGTCGGACGCGGGGGAGTCGGTTTTCTTCTGTTCCTCTCCGGGTTCGTCCGTTTCTTTATCCGTTTCCTCGCTCTCGTCCGGGTCGGCTTCTTCCGGGCCTTCCTCGGCTTCGAGCTCGAATGCCTGCACCTCGTCGTCCTCGAGTGCGACGGCGGTGTAGGCGGCCCAGGTCTGGGCGGGTACGCCGCCGCCGTTGATGCGGGCGAGGCCGAGTGCTCCGTACAAGGGCTTCTGTACGCCGGTGTCGGGGTCCTGGCCCATCACGGCGATGACGGTCGCGAGGTCGGGGGTGTAGCCGGCGAACCAGGCGGCCTTGTCCTCCTCGGCGGTGCCTGTCTTGCCTGCGGCGGGGCGGTTCGCTGCTTGGGCGGCGGTCCCGGTTCCGCCGTCGACGACGCTGCGCAGGACGGAGGTGGTGGTGTCTGCGGCTTCGCGGCTGACGGCCTGTCGGGTGTTCCTGGCGGGGAGCGCGATGCCGGCGCCGTTCTTGCTGATCTTCACGACGAGGGTGTGTTCGCGCTGTCTGCCGTGGTCGGCGAGGGTGGCGTAGGCCTCGGCCATGTCGAGGACGCTGGCGGTGGCGGGGCCCAGCGCGATGGAGGGGGAGGCGGTGAGGTCGGGCGTGTTCTGGGGGATGCCGAGGGAGACTGCGGTTTCCCTGACCGCGTCCGGGCCGACGTCCTGGGCCATCTGGGCGTAGACGGCGTTGACGGATTTGTCGGTGGCTTCGCGGACGGTGACGGAGCCGTAGTCGACGTCGTCCTCGTTGGCGGGGGCGTATCCGGTGGAGCCGTGGGCGCTCTGGACGGTGCGCTCGTTGGTGCCGTCGTAACGGGTGTTGGGGGTGATGCCCCGGCCGTCCTGGGTGGTGGAGCCGTTGGCGACGGCGGCGGTGAGGACGAACGGCTTGAAGGTGGAGCCGACTTGGTAGTCGCGGCGGGTCGCGTTGTTGACGTACTGCTTGGTGTAGTCGATGCCGCCGTACATGGCGAGGACGTGGCCGGTGGCGGGGTCGATGGAGGCGCCGCCGACCCGGACGTTGCGGTCGGCTCTGCGGTCGTCGCTGGTCTTGGCCAGGACGTTGTCCTCGACGGCTTCGACGAGGGCGTTCTGTTTCTTCTTGTCGAGTGTGGTGGTGATGCGGTAGCCGCCGGTGGCGAGGGTGTTCTCGTCGATGATCTTGTTGGCGGCGAGGTAGTCCTCGACGGCCTGGACGAGGTAGCCGCGCTGTCCGGAGAGTGCGGTGGCGGGCTTGGCCTTGTCGGGGACGGGGAAGGTCATGGCGGCGCGGTCGGAGGGGCTCAGCCAGTCCTCCTTGACCATGCCGTCGAGTACGTAGTTCCAGCGGGCGAGGGCCGCGGCCTTGTTCTCGGGGCGGGCGACGACGTCGTAGGCGCTGGGGGCGTTGAGCAGCGAGGCGAGGTAGGCGCCTTCGCCGGTGCCGAGGTCTTCGGCGTCCTTGCCGTAGTAGGCGTGGGAGGCGGCCTGGATGCCGTAGGAGTTGCGGCCGAAGTAGCTGGTGTTGAGGTAGCCCTCGAAGATCTCGTCCTTGCTCTGCTCGCGGTCGAGCTTGATCGAGATGAAGAATTCCTTGGCTTTGCGTACGACGGTCTGTTCCTGGCCGAGGTAGTAGTTCTTGACGTACTGCTGGGTGATGGTGGAGCCGCCCTGTCTGCCCTTGCCGGTGAGGGTGTTCCAGCCGGCGCGGGTCATGGCTTTGACGTCGATGGCGGGCTCGGAGTAGAAGTCCCGGTCCTCGGCGGCGAGTACGGCGTGCTGGACGGTGCGGGGGATCCGGCTGAGCCGGACGTTCTCCCGGTTGACCTCGCCGTCGCGGGCGATGACGCTGCCGTCCTCGTAGAGGTAGACGTTGGACTGGGCGGTCGCGCTGGCGTTCGCGGCGGGGATGCCGACGAGTTGGTATCCGGCGATGAATCCGCCGATGAGCAGGAGGGCGATGAGGAGGGCGCTGCCGAGGACCGTGCGCCAGGTGGGGATGGCCCGGCGCCAGCCGGTGCGCTTGGGCCGCTTGACGCGTTGTGTGCGCCCCTTGCGGTTGTGCGCGCCCGTGGACTGCGGGCTCGGGTTGGTCGCCGTGGCCGAGGGGTCCCGGGGCTTCCAGCCGCCGGGACCCTTCTGACCTGGCTCTCCGTGGTCTCCGCCGGGCTGCGGTGGCTCGTGGCTCATGGCTGTGGAGGCTCCTCGGCTGCGGGCAGTTATCCCATAGTGCACTTTTCGGAGTGATAACCACCGGATCATCCCCGGATAACGGGTCGCGGCGGCCGCCGGCCGTGGACTAGGGTCGTGCGCTTTGGCCGATGAGCGGGGAGAGGGGGCGCGGTGCGGCTCTATGCGGTGGTGGCGGCCGGTGGATTCCGGCGGCATGCCACGTACCGGATGGCGACGGCGGCGGGGGTGTTCACCAACACCGTCTTCGGTTTCATCATGGCGTACACCTATATGGCCCTGTGGGACGCGCGGCCGCAGCTCGGTGGCTACGACGTGTCCCAGGCCCTGACGTATGTGTGGCTGGGGCAGGCGCTGCTGATGACCTGTGCGCTGATGGGCGGCGGCTTCGAGGACGAGCTGATGGAACGGATCAGGACGGGGGACATCGCGATCGATCTGTACCGGCCGGCGGATCTTCAGCTGTGGTGGATGGCGGGGGACTTGGGCCGGGCCGCGTTCCATCTGCTGGGGCGCGGGATCGTGCCCCTGCTGCTGGGGGCGCTGGCTTTCGATCTGGCGCTGCCGTCCTCGCCGTGGACGTGGCTGGCCTTCCTGGTGTCGGTCGCGTTGGGTGTCGTGGTCAGTTTCGCGGTGCGTTTCCTGGTGGCGCTGTCGGCGTTCTGGCTGATGGACGGGGCGGGTGCGATGCAGATCGCCTGGCTTGCGGGGATGTTCTTCTCGGGGATGCTGCTGCCGCTGAATCTGTTCCCCGGGGTGCTGGGCGAGGTGGCACGCGCGTTGCCGTGGTCGTCGCTGCTGCAGGTGCCGGCCGATGTGTTCCTCGGCAGGAGCACGGGGTGGGGCCTGGTGCAGGCGTATGTCTTCCAGGCCGGCTGGGCGGTGACGCTGCTGCTTGCGGGGCGGCTGCTGCAGTCGGTGGCGACCAGGAGGGTGGTGGTCCAGGGTGGCTGAGATCCAGGCCGAGAGGGTGGCCGCGGGGGAGCTGGAGCGGCTGCCGGAGATCGTGTTCTCCGACCGGTCGCGGCTGGTGGAGGGGGTCCGGGCGTACGGGCTGATCGTGGCGATGTGGCTGCGTTCGACGATGGCGTACCGCGCCTCGTTCGTGATGACGACGCTCGGGAACTTCGTGGCGACGGCGTTCGACTTCGTCACGATCATGCTGATGTTCGCTCATGTCGACGCACTCGGTGGCTACTCGCTGCCGGAGATCGCGTTGCTGTACGGGGCGTCGGCGACGGCGTTCGGGCTGTCCGATCTGGCGCTGGGGTCGATGGACCGGCTGGGGCGGCGGGTGCGTGACGGGACGTTCGACACGCTGCTGGTGCGGCCCGTTCCGGTGCTGGCGCAGGTGGCTGCGGACCGGTTCGCGCTGCGCAGGCTGGGGCGGGTCACCCAGGGGCTGGTGGTCTTCGGCTATGCGCTGGTGACGCTCGATATCGCGTGGACGCCGCTGAAGGTGCTGATGCTGCCGCTGATGGTGCTGAGCGGGGCGGCGATCTTCGGGGCGGTGTTCGTGGCGGGGGCGGCGTTCCAGTTCTTCGCGCAGGACGCGGCGGAGGTGCAGAGCTCTTTCACGTACGGGGGGACGACGCTGCTCCAGTATCCGCCGTCGATCTTCGCGAAGGATCTGGTGCGCGGGGTGACGTTCGTGGTGCCGCTGGCGTTCGTGAGCTGGCTGCCCGCGCTGTACGTGCTGGGCCGGGACTATCCGTTGGGTCTGCCGGAGTGGGTGGCGTTCCTGCCCCCGCTGGTGGCGGGGCTGAGCTGGGTTCTTGCGGGGCTGGCCTGGCGGGCGGGGCTGCGGGCGTATCGCAGTACGGGAAGCTGAGGAGTGGGCATGGACATGGACTTCATTGAGCTCGACGGGGTCGAGAAGGTCTTCGACGTACGCCGCAGGACCGGGTTCCTGCGCCGGGAGCGGCACGAGGTGCGCGCGGTGGACGGCATCAGCTTCCGGGTGCCGCGCGGCGAGATGGTCGGGTACATCGGCCCGAACGGGGCGGGCAAGTCGACGACGATCAAGATGCTGACGGGGATCCTCACCCCGAGCGGAGGCCGGCTGCGGGTCGCGGGCATCGATCCGTCGCGGGAGCGCACGAAGCTGGCGCACCGGATCGGTGTGGTGTTCGGGCAGCGTACGACGCTGTGGTGGGACCTGCCGCTGCGTGACTCGTACCGGCTGATGCACCGGATGTACCGGATCCCGGACAGCCGCTTCCGGGAGAACATGGACCGCTGTGTGGAACTCCTCGACCTGGGGGAGCTGTTGGACACTCCGGTGCGGCAGCTGTCGCTGGGGCAGCGGATGCGGGGCGATATCGCGGCGGCGCTGCTGCACGATCCGGAGGTGCTGTATCTGGACGAGCCGACGATCGGGCTCGATGTGGTCTCCAAGGCCAAGGTGCGTGAGTTCCTGCGGGACTTGAACGCGGAGCGGTCCACGACGGTGCTGCTGACCACGCACGATCTGACCGATATCGAGCAGCTGTGCAAGCGGGTGATGGTGATCGACCACGGCCGTCTGGTGTACGACGGTGCGCTGGCGGGGCTGCACGAGGTGGGGGAGAGCGAGCGCACGCTCGTGGTCGATCTGGAGCGGGTGCTGCCACCGATCGAGCTGGCGTCGGAGCCCTCGGTGCGGGTGGTGAAGGTGGAGGGGCCCCGGCAGTGGCTGGCGTTTCCCGCGTCGGCGTCCGCGGCTCCGCTGGTGGCACGCATCGCGGCGGACTATCCACTGGTGGACCTGTCGGTGCGGGAGCCGGACATCGAGGCCGTGATCGCGAAGATGTACGTGTCGGATTCGCGTCTCTGAGGTCTTTCGTTCGGATCGGGCCCCGCGAGCCCGGCTTCATACGAACGAGAGGCTCTAGGCCCGTCTTCGGGTTGCTCTATAGGCTGCGCGGCATGACAAGTGAACGTCCGGACATGCGTGCTTCCGATGCGGAACGTGAGCGGGTCGCCGAGACCTTGCGGGAGGCCGTGGCCGAGGGCCGGCTGGAGATGGACGAGTTCGAGCAGCGGCTGGACGCGACGTACAAGGCGCGTACGCACGGGGAGTTGGAGCCGCTCGTGAGCGATCTCCCGGTGCCGGGTACGGCTGTTGCGCATGTGGGCGCGTCGTCGCCCGCGCGGGCCCCGGGGACGTCCGTCGACTGGGCGGGGCGTATCGGCGGCCCCGCGACGTCGTCGGGAGGGTTCGCCTTCTGGGGCGGGTTCAGTCGCAGGGGCCGTTGGACGGTGGGGCGGACGTTCACCGCGTTCGCCATGTGGGGCGGGGGCGAGATCGATCTGCGCGAGGCCGATTTCGAGGAGCGCGACGTCGTCATCCGCTGTATCACGATCATGGGCGGGCTGCAGGTGAAGGTCCCGCCGAACGTGCACCTCCATGTCAATGGCGTCGGCGTCATGGGCGGGTTCGACGAGCAGACGAAGGACGCCGACTTCGGCGACCCGGCTCCGGACGCGCCTCGGGTGCGGGTCACCGGGTTCGCCCTGATGGGCGGGGTCGGCGTGGACCGCAAGTGGAGCAAGGCGCAGCGGCAGCGGCTCAAGGAGGCGGCGTGGCTGCGCCTGGAGAAGCCGGACGGTTCCTGAGGAGGGGCCGGTCAGAAGGTGCCGGCCTTCGGCGTTCCGGTCACCGTCGCGAGGTCGACGAGGCGGCCCAGGGTGCGGTAGCCGGCGTCGTTGAAGTGGAGCCGGTCGCCGGAGTCGTACGAGGGCAGGAGCCGGTTGGGGGCGTAGGGGTCGCGTACGGCCCGGTCGAAGTCGACGACGGCGTCGAAGATGCGGCCTGCCCGGATCTGTTCGTTGACTGCCAGGCGTACGTCGTTGCGTGCGGGTGTCCAGGTGGCGTAGCCCTGGAAGGGGGTGAGCGTCGTCCCGACAACCCTCAGCCCGCGGGCGTGGGCGCGCTCCGTGAGGGACCGGAGGCCGGCCACGATGCGCCGGGGGTCCTCCTCCTGGGGAGTCTGCTGCACGTCGTTGATGCCCAGCGCGATGATCACGGTCCTGGCTCCGGTGACGGACAGCACGTCGCGCTCGAAGCGGTGGGTCCCGCCGAGGCCGCCCCGGCCGTTCCTCTCGCGGGCGCTGTCGCGCAGCAGGCGGTTGCCCGCGATGCCTTGGTTGGCGATCCCGTAGCGGTGTTGCAGCCGGTCGGAGAGCACGTCCGTCCAGCGGTTGTTGGCGTCGGTGGTGGAGCCGCTGCCCGCGGTGAGTGAGTCGCCGAGCACGACGACCGCGCCCGGCGAGGTCTTGTTGCGGACGTCCACTGCGGTGAGATAGCGCCACCGGTCGGTCCGCCAGGTGCCGCGGTCGTCGGCCAGGTAGGACGTCTGCAGGGCGTGGGCGTGGTAGGTGACGGGGCCGCTCGAGTGCGGGGTGCGCAGGGTGACGACGAGATCGGCGTCGGGTGCGACGGGCACGACCACCGGGTCGCTGACGATCTGACGGCCTGCGGCGACGGTGACGGCGGGCAGGCCTTCGAAGGTCACGGGGCGGGTGTTGACGGTGGCTTCGTCGATGACGAGCGGGGCCGCGCCGAAGAGGTTGGAGAGGGTGATGCGGGCGGCGTCGCCGCCGACGCTGGTGTGCACGATGTTGCGGATGGTGCGCCCGGGGAAGCCGCGTTCCGTGTCCGGTTCGCCGCTGACGGGTGCTCCGGTCCAGGTGGCGACCCAGGTGCCGGTGGAGTTGGCCGGCGCGGCGGGATTGCGCGCAGCCGCGTGTGCCTCGGGCCCGGGGAGCGGCGCGCGGCGTTCCCCGGCGATCAGCGACGTACTGAACGCGAGCGCGGCGGCGAGCGCGGCGGTGCCTGCTGCGAGGGCGGTGAGCAGGGCATACCCCTGGCGCCTGGGCATGTGCGGTGATTCTCCTTGTGGTGATCGGGCTGGTCTCATGATGCGACAGGCCGTGGGGAACTCGACGTGCGGCCCGGGAGTAGGTGAGGTAAGGACAATGCGTACGGCACTGGGTGACGCGTACGCGGACGGGTGGAGCGGATGGAACACGACGCGGGACAGGGAACGGGGTCCGGTCCGGACTCCGGGGCGGGACCGGGGTCGCACGATCCCGCGTCCGGGCGGCCGGGGCTGATGTCCGGGGCGGGGACAGAAGCCGGGGAAGGCGGACCCGCAGCCGGGGCCGGCGGCCCCGGCGCCCGGCGTACGACTGCGCCGCTGTCCGGTTTCGCATACACCGCTGCCGACGAGGAGAAGCAGCGCGGTGTGCGCCGTATGAAGATCACCGCCACAGGTCTGCTCCTGCTCGTCGCGCTCGTGTACGTTCTCGCCACCTGGGCGAAGAACGAGGGTGTGGGCGGCTGGCCGGGCTACGTCGCGGCGGCTGCCGAAGCGGGCATGGTGGGTGCGCTGGCGGACTGGTTCGCGGTCACGGCGCTCTTCCGGCGCCCGCTCGGACTGCCTATCCCCCATACGGCCATCATTCCCACCAAGAAGGATCAGCTCGGGGCATCACTCGGTTCCTTCGTGGGCGAGAATTTTCTCTCCGGAGACGTGGTTCGTGACCGAATTCACGCTCTGGGCGTCGGCGCACGGCTCGGGGCATGGCTGGCCGAGCCGGAGCACGCGGACCGGGTCACCGCGGAGCTCGCGACCGCGCTGCGCGGTGCGCTGACGGTGCTGCGGGACTCCGACGTGCAGGCGGTGGTCGGCGAGGCGATCACCCGGCGGGCGGATGCGGCGGAGGTCGGGCCCGGGATCGGCAAGATGCTGGAGAAGGTCGTCGCCGACGGCGGTCACCGCAGGGTCGTCGACCTCGTCTGCGTACGGGCCCACGACTGGCTGGTCGAGCACGGCGAGTCCGTGATGGACGCGGTGCAGGGCGGGGCGCCGGGCTGGACCCCGCGGTTCGTCGACAAGCGGGTGGGGGAGCGGGTCTACAAGGAACTGCTGCGCTTCGTCACGGAGATGCGGGACATGCCCGAGCACCCGGCGCGCGGCTCGATCGACACGTTCCTGACGGACTTCGCCGCCGACCTCCAGACGGACTCGGACACCCGGGCGCGTGTGGAGCGGCTCAAGTCGGAGATCCTGGGGCGCGGCGAGGTCCAGGACGTCATCGCGTCGGCCTGGTCCTCCGTACGCACGATGATCATCGCCGCGGCGGAGGACGAGCGGAGCGAGCTGCGGCTGCGTGCCAGGGCCTCGCTGATGTCGCTGGGCGCCAGGCTGGCGACGGACGAGCGGCTGCAGGCCAAGCTGGAGGGCTGGCTGGAGGACGCGGCGGTGTATGTCGTCACGACGTACCGCCAGGAGATCACCTCGCTGATCAGCGATACCGTCGCCGGCTGGGACGCGGACCAGACCTCGAAGAAGATCGAGGCGCACATCGGCCGTGACCTGCAGTTCATCCGGATCAACGGCACGGTGGTGGGTGCGCTGGCCGGTCTGGTGATCTATTCGGTCTCACGGGCACTCGGCGCCTGAGGGCGTCGGCAGCGGCCGCAGCAGGGGCGTGCAGCGGCTGGAAAGCTCCGGGGGTGCGCCCGTCCTGTCGTACGGGGGCACCCCCGGGTCACGCAGGGGAGTTGCCGTTCAGTACGCGCCCCGCGTCGCCGGTGTTCATCTTCCGGCGCACCTTTTTCAGGCGCCGCGCCGCGTGACCGCCCAGGAGGCCGCGGCGACCCCGCCCGCGACGGCGAACACGGCGGGCCAGGCGCCGACCTTCTTGGCGAGCGGGTGCGATCCGGCGAACGCGGCGACGTAGGCAGCGGTCAGCCCGACGGCCGCCCGGGTCCCCGCCTGCCGGTTCCACTCGTACGCGGCGAGGGATCCGGCGGCGGCGAGCGCGACGCCGCCGAGCGGCCGCTTCCCGGTCCACCGGGCGATCCCGTACCCCCCGACGAGCCCGCTCGCCGCCACTGCCGCCGCCGGAACCTTCGCCATCGCAGCCACCTTCGCTTCCTTCGTACAGGTCGAGGCTCCGAGGCTAACGCGCTGCTCCGGACTCCCGTGGCACCCAGGGGGTGCACAAGCGTTTACCCTGAAGGTGAACGCTTGTGCACCCCTCTGCGTACGGAGACCACATGACCGCCCCGGCCCCCGCCCCTGACCACCCCCGCTTCGCCGTAGGGGTACTGGCCTTCTGCGGTGTCGTGGTCGCGGTCATGCAGACGATCGTCGTCCCGCTCCTCCCGCACATCCCGGCCCTCACCGGCGCCACCCCGGCCGCCGCCGGCTGGCTGGTCACCGTCACCCTCCTCACCGGCGCGGTGTTCACCCCCGTGCTCGGCCGGGTCGGCGACATGTACGGCAAGCGGCGCGTGCTCGTCGCATCCCTGGGCGTCCTCGTCGTCGGCTCGGTGCTGTGCGCCGTCAGTTCCCACATCGGCGTGCTGATCGCCGGTCGTGCCCTGCAGGGGGCGGCGATCGCCGTCGTACCCCTGGGCATCAGCATCCTGCGGGACGAACTGCCGCCCGAGCGGGTGCTGTCCGCGGTGGCCCTGATGAGCTCGACGCTCGGCATCGGGGCGGCCGTCGGCCTGCCGGTCGCGGCACTCGTCATCGAGAACTTCGACTGGCACACGATGTTCTGGGTGTCCGGGGCCATCGGCGTCCTGGACATCGTCCTGGTGCTCCGCTGCGTACCGGAGTCCCCGCTGCGTTCCCGTGGCCGCTTCGACGCGGTCGGTGCGCTCGGCCTGTCAGCGGCGCTGGTCTGCCTGCTGCTCGCGGTCACCCAGGGCGGCGACTGGGGATGGACGTCTGCGCGCACCCTCGGTCTGCTCGCCGTCGCCGTCGTCGTCGCGCTGCTCTGGGGCGCGTACGAGCTCCGCATGCCCAACCCCATGGTCGACCTGCGGGTCTCGGCCCGTCCCGCGGTGCTCCTCACGAACGTCGCCGCCCTGCTGATCGGCTTCGCCTTCTACGCCAACTCCCTGGTCACCGCCCAGATGGTGCAGGAGCCGAAGGCCACCGGCTACGGGCTCGGCGCCTCGCTCGTCGTCAGCGGCCTGTGCCTGCTGCCGGGCGGCCTGGCGATGGTGGCGCTCTCGCCCGTATCGGCGCGGATCTCCGCCGGGCGCGGCCCGAGGACCAGCCTCGCGCTGGCCGCCGGGATCATCGCCGTGGGCTATGTGGTGCGGTACTTCACCAGCCACAGCCTGTGGCTGATCATCGCCGGCGCAACGGTCGTCGCGGCGGGCACCGCCATCGCGTACTCCGCACTGCCCGCGCTGGTCATGCGCGGGGTCCCGGTCGGCGAGACGGGCGCCGCCAACGGTCTGAACACCCTCATGCGCTCGATCGGCCAGGCGTTCTGCAGTGCCACGGTGGCCACGGTGCTCGCCCACATGACCTTCCTGGCCGGTGGCCGTACGGC
Organism: Streptomyces sp. NPDC060035; assembly: GCF_042736635.1. Classification (NCBI taxonomy): domain Bacteria; kingdom Bacillati; phylum Actinomycetota; class Actinomycetes; order Kitasatosporales; family Streptomycetaceae; genus Streptomyces; species Streptomyces sp. NPDC060035. The sequence continues at coordinate 364,434 of NZ_JBHWVO010000003.1, read as the reverse complement.
TCCGACACTCCAGGCCTACCAGCTCATCTTCCAGATCGCGGCGGGCGCCGCGCTGCTGGCCCTCGCGGTGACGCTGTGCCTGCCGGGCGGGCGCGCGGATACGGGTACGGTCGAAGGGAACCGCAGGAGCAGCGGCCGTACGCGGGCGATGCCGATCCAGGAGGGCGCATGATCGCCCGAGTCACCGCAGCATCGACACCGGCAGCACCCGCACCGGCCGCCCCGACGGGCAAGGACGCGATTCTGCGTGCCGCGCGCAGGGCGTTCACCCAGCGTCCCTACGCGGAGGTGACCATCCGGGGCATCGCGGCCGATGCCGGTGTGAGCGCGTCCCTCGTGGTGAAGCACTTCGGCCGCAAGGAAGAACTCTTCAACACCGTCGCGGACTTCGGCCCGGCCGCCGAGGAGCTCTTCGACGCTCCGCTCGACGGGCTCGGCCGGCACATGGTGCTGACGCTCGTACGCAGCCGCAGGGCGCAGCAGAGCGACCCCCTGCTGCGTGTCGTCTTCTCCCTCGGCAACCACGACGAACGCTCCCTGCTCCGCGACCGCTTCCACGAACAGGTCACCGGTCGCCTGACAGCCCGTCTTCCAGGCCGCGAACGCGCCCTGCGCGCCGAGCTGATCGCCGGCCAGCTGATCGGACTGGGCGCCACCCTCAGCCTTCACCGCGAGGGTGCCGGCTCCCGCGCCACCCCGGAGCATCTCGCGGACCTGTACGCCCCCGCGCTCCAGAGCCTGGTCACGGGCTGACCGGCCGCAGGCAGTATGGTCTGGGCCACACGACGAGGGGGGCCTCATGTTCATCCGTAATGCTCTGCGTGCCGCGATACCGGCCGTGATCCTGGGGGCATGCCTGGCCGGCTGTGTGGAGGCGACCACCACGAACGGGCCGGGCAGTGACGTTCCGCAGGTGGCGCCGGAGGTGAACGCCGCGGCGGCGAGTGCGGCGGCCGAGCGGGCGGAGGCGGAGGCGTCTGCCTCGGCGAGCCCGGAGACGCTCACCGAAGCGGACCTGAACAGGCCCGTGTTGGTCCGCGATGCCTTCTCCGGCCTGCAAGCGACTCTGTTCGATACCTGCACCCCGGGCGACGGGAACTGCGCCTACTTCCTGGGCAGGGTCAACGAGGAACTGACCGGTCTGGACGCGGCGATGAGGGCGGACGCGAAGGGTCCGGGCCATTTCAAGGAGCCCCTGGCCTGGATGGGCACCCTGCGTACGGAGCTCAAGAACGACGACTCCACGGCCAACCTGGAGAAGCACCGCACCCAGCTGATCGGCACCCGCGACCGCATCAACACCTGGATGCAGGGCCACCCGGACGACTACCGCTGACCCGGCGCGGCCAGGGGCGTCACCCGGTGGCCGGAACCGGGTGTGACGTACCTGCCGTGATCGACATGCGGCCCCGGGGGCCCGGCGTGAGAATCGGGAGTACGGGCGGTGGCCCGGTAGCGCCTCGGCCGTCGCCGGCCGGTTCTCCCTTCCGGGCGCCCCGGTCCGCCTCCCGGCCCGGCGGGTTGTGCCGGGCCCGCCGTATGCATGAGCAAGGGTCCCTCCAGAATTCTGGAGGGACCCTTGCGACGTGTTCCGGGAGTCGAGGTTGAACGAAAGGCTCAGAACCCGGGGGCGGGAAGGAAGCCCGGCCACCACGGGGGTACGCCGCTGGGACAGTTGTAGGTGGTGCCGCTCCAGAAGAGCGAGAGGGCGCACCAGGAAAGGCCGAGGAGTATCACCACGAGGGCGACGGCGTGAAGGGGCGGCCGGTTCCCCAGGAGGGCGCCCACGGCCACCCAGCCCAGGACCAGGACGGCCCAGAGGCACGGGATGAAGAGGAAGAGCAGGAAGGTGCTGTTCGCCGAATTGTTCACTCCGGCGTCGCAGGCACTCAACGCCCTGCCGAGAAGCATGGCTGTGAGCACCGCGAGAGCCAGCCCCACCACTGTGCCGAGACATCCATGCAGCCGTCGGTTACCCATACATCCCCCCAATTGATCGTCCGCTCCGGAAAGCACCCCAGCCGCAACGGCTCGTCACTGTATCCATGTGCTCATCACGTCCTGACCAGCGGGGACCGGCCCGGCCCTTGACGGACGGGCCGGGCCGGTCCCGGGTTACTTCTTTTTCACCTGGTCCGTTCCCTTTTCATACATCTGCCCGATCATGTCGATCACCGAGGCATGGAACTGTTCCCTGGTCAGGTTCAGACCGTGCTGGTCGAAGAGGTCGACCCCGGCCTGCATGGTCATGTGGTCCCCGGGGTCATCCTGTCCGACGAGGATGGGGTCGGCGACGGAGGCCCCTTCGATGAGCGTCTTGGAGTCGAAGCCTGCGGCCCGGCCGACGTATCCGTAGTGGACGTTCGACCACATGTCGTAGAAGACCTTGTAGTCGGTGCCCGGGACGTCGGCGAAGTAGCCCTTTTCGGAGAGGTTGAACTTCTTGTCCAGCTTGGGCTTGTGGTCCCAGTCGCAGATCTTGGGACAGACCTTGGCACCCCACATGGTCAGGGCTGCTATCGTCTCGGCCCCCTGGTCGCGCCCGGCCAGTCCGTCGTACCAGGCGGACGGCCGCAGCAGGCCCTGCATCATTTTCACGTCGTCGGACCGTGCGTTGCGGGTCAGTTCGTCGTACATGTAGCTCTCCATCTGGGAGAACAGGTCCTCACCCTTCTTCAGATCAGGCTTGGGCTGGGGGCCCTTCTTGAAGGTGATCTTCTGGGAGATCTTCCCGCCGTCGTTCTTGACGGTGATGGTGATGATCCCGCCGCTGCCACTGAAGCCGGTGAAGGGCGCGGGCAGCGTGTAGGTCTTCGTGGAGTGGTAGACCCAGGTGCCGTTGGGGCCCATCGTCATGGAGTCGTGGTAGGTCCCGCCCTTGCCGTCGCTGCACCCGCGTTCGCAGTCGGTGATGGGGCGTTCGCCGCTCGGGTCGGACTTCGTCACCGGGGTGTTGTTGGCGTAGGCGTATCCGTTGAGGGACTCGTGGTCGTCCGGGGCGAGGACGGGGTCCACCGAGAGGAAGCGGCCGGTGGCCGGGTCGTACTCGCGAGCCCCGACGTGAACGAGGCCGGTGCCCGCGTCCGCGGCCTTGCCGAGGAACCCCTTGTCGTCGGGCCAGGTGGACGGTGCCGCGCCGCGGGACTCGCCGAAGGGCTTCGTATAGCTCCGGGTGATGTCCTGGTTGAGGGCGCCGACGGACATCGAGGCCGTTCCGTGGTGGTCGTCGATCATCCAGTTCAGGCCGGACTCGGTACGCACCGCGGTGACGGCACCGGCCGCGTAGTAGCGCTGCGCGGTGAACTTCTTGGTGGCGCTGTCGTAGTGGAGTTCCTGACCGGCCAGGTAGAGGACGGTCGTGGCCTGGTCCCGGCGGATCAGGAGTTCGCCGTTGGCGTCGTAGAGGTAGTCGGTGGTCCTGGTGCCCTCGGTGAGGCGGGTGAGTTCTCCTTCGATGTCCCAGGTGAGGTCCTCTGCGGTGCCGGTGGGACCGTAGCGCTTGGTGGTGTTGCCGTGCTCGTCGTACGTCATGGCCTTGGCGGTGCCGCCGTTGACGCTGTACGAGGTCAGGGTGTGCGGCTGGCCGGTGCCGGAGGCGTTGACGGGCGGATACGCGTAGGCGGTCTGGGTGTTGCCGGCCGCCTTGTGCTCGGTCTGCGTCTCGCGCAGGCCGCCGGACTTGTAGGTCCAGCTCATCCAGTACGGGGCCGGGCCGCCCAGAGCGCTTGCCGAGCGGGTGGTGGAGCACTCGTTGGAGGACGGGGTCCACGCCTCGCTCAGCCGCCGGTAGCCGTCGTAGGCGAAGCACTGGGTGTCCGTGCCGTTGGCCTTGTCGGTGACCGACTTGACGTTGCCGCTGGCGTCGTAGGCGTAGTCGACGTCGCTGGTGTATCCGGTGTTGGTCTGGTCGACCGTATGGGTGTTGGCGAGGCGGCGGGTGCCGTCCTCGTAGCGGCTGAGGACCTGGAGCTGCTTGGCGTCGGTGGAGGTGCCGAGGCGGGTCTCCTCGATGTCCCCGTACGGGGAGTAGCCGATGTTCTGGACGTAGTCGGTCATGCCGTCGGTGCCGGTGAGCATGCCCATGCCGTTGTAGCTGTTGGCTACGGTCTCGGCGGGCAGGCCGGCGAGCGCCGGCATCGACGCGGACTGGACGGTGCCGTTGACGTTGTAGGCCGTGGACTGTGTGTACGTCTGCGGCGCACCCGCCACGACCAGGGGGTCGCCGGCGGCGAGTACCGTCTTGGTGCCCTTGGCCCGGCCGAGGGCGTCGTAGCCGGTGACGGTCTGCGAGTAGATCTTGCCGGTGGTACCGCCGACGTACCGGATCGAGGCGCTCGGCTGTCCCTTGGCGAGGGAGTCGAAGGTGAACTTCGTCAGCTGGTGTGCGCTGTCCTTCACACCGTCCCAGGTGCCGGTCTTGCGGCCGAGCTCGTCGTAGTCGGTGATCAGTGTGCGCGAGGCGCCGTTGAGGGTGGTGGTGACCGTCACCAGCTGGTCGGCGTCGTTGTACGTGTTGTCCGTTCGGCCCTTGTCGGGGTCGATCGCGTACTCCTGGCGTCCGCGCAGGTCGTAGCCGTACGACCACACGGCGCCGTCCGGGCCGGTCATCCTGCTGATCTGGCCGCCCGGTGTGTAGGTGAACAGGGTGCGGGTGTAGTCGCTGCCGCTCGGCACGGGTCCGTTGTACTCGCGGCGCTCGGTCACGTGGCCCCGGGCGTCGGTGACGGTCAGGGTGCCGGTGCCACCCGCGGCGGCGGTGACGGCGGTGCGGTCGCCTTGCTCATCCGTCGCGGTACGCCACTTCTCCTGGTCGTAGACCCGGAAGATGGACGCGGTGGCGCGGCCGGCGGCGTCGAAGACCGTCTCGGTGGAGGAGGGAACGGAGCCGGGGAAGGTGTTGGCCAGGGTTCCCGAGGGCGCGTTGTTGTCGTGGACCTGCTCGTTGGTGAGATAGGCGAGGCCGCGGTCGTCGTAGAGCGTCTCGGAGATCACCCGGCCGCCGTTCGGTGCGGGGACCTGCTTCTGCCGGGACCGCAGCATGCCGTCGAAGATCTCGTACGAGCTGTTGTACGTCTTCCCGTCCGCCTTGAGGGCGTCGGTGCGGACCCAGGTCTCCTTGTCGTTGTTGACGCTGTACGCGTAGACGATGCTGGCAGCGTCGTCGAGCCCGCGGGCGCGGTCCGGCTTCCACACCGACCGCAGCCGCCCGAGCGCGTCGAGTTCCCACTCGGTGATGTTGCCGTTGGCGTCGGTGGACTTGGTGGTCGTCCCCCAGGCGGGGTCCACCTCGTCGGTGGTCGTGAAGAGCTTGGGGTCGGTGGTGGTCCTCGACGTCAGCGGACCGTAGCCGGTGTCATCGGGGACGTACGTGGTCCTGACCGTGCGGTTGAGGGCGTTGGTCGCGGTGGACGGGCGGCCCAGCTTGTCGTAGGTGGAGCTGGAGACCTGCTGGTAGACGGGCTTCTTGTCGAGTTCGCCGTAGCTCGCGACCCGGTAGGAGGCGGTGGGGTCGCCCTTGGTGGGCGCCGTGCCGACGGCCTGCTGGTCGTAGGCCGTGGTGATGTCGGAGACCACGTCCGCCGGGACCGACGGGGTGGTCGTGCACGGGACGCTGTACGTCTCGATCCGGGAGGTCAGCGAGACCAGCCAGGCCGAGGTGTTGCGGGCGTAGGTCTTGCGCGTGCAGGTCTCGTCGCCGCTCTTGGCGGCGTCGCCGCTGTCGTCCAGAGTGAGCGCCATGCCGTACGTGGTGTCGTACGTGCTCTTCTGCCGGACCGTACGAATGCCGCCCGGGGTCGTGGTGCGGGTGCTCACCTCCCCCGGCTGGACGATCCACGCCTCGGTGGTGCCCCAGTCGTAGGTGTGGCTGCCGGTCCGGTGCGACCAGGGGGTGTTGATGGTGCCGCTGACCTCGGCGGTGCCGTTGTGGACGATGGTCTCGCGGACGAAACCGGCGTACTGGCGGGAGTCGTCGATCGCGGTGCCGGTGGAATCGGTGACCTTCTCCACGCGGGCGGTGCCGTCGAGTTCCTTCTCGCCGTTGAGGCCGCGCATGTACAGCGTGGTCTTCTTGCTGCGCGGGCCCTCGGAGTCGCCGGAGGTCTCCACGACCTTGCCGTAGCCACGCCACTGCGACCAGGTGCGGTTGGACGGCTTGGTCAGGCCCTCGTCGTCGGCGTACGCCCAGCCGGCGCCGCCCTGGTAGTCGTAATACTTCTCGCCGGTGTCACCGTGGCCGTAGGGGTCTTCCTGGAAGACGGAGGTGACCACGTACTTGTGGAACCAGTCGGTGACCGGAGTGGCGCCGGACTGGGACCACTTGACCGGGAAGCAGCGGCGGGCGTTCTTGTCGACGTCCGCGGGCATGCTGCTGCCCCAGATGCAGTCCGGGTCGGAGTAGTTGACGGTGAGGGTCGAACCCGTCTCGGACTTGATGGTCCGCACGCGCCACTTGATGTAACGCAGGGTGTCCGGGCCGCTGCCTTCCACGTGGTTGGACAGCTGCATGCCGCCGAAGACCACCGGCGGCATCACTGCGGTGGTGCTGTTCGCCTTGCCGGTGTTCTGGATGGACTTCAGCCACAGGCTCGCCGAGGAGGCGTCGCCGGTGTCGGGGAAGCTGTGCTCCAGGTGCCAGGCGTCCACGTCCCGGCGGGTGGTGCCGGTGCCCGTCCACACGGAGGTGGTGATGTCCGTGAGGCGCTTGCGGGTGAAGAACGCCGGGCCGATCTGGGTGGTGCACTTGGTGCCGGACGCGCAGATCATGTCGAAGGGCACATCCGGCCAGTTGGCCTTGGTGTCCTTGGTGAGGCTGTCGCATCCGCCGGACGTGACGCAGCGTTCGGCGTGGGTGAAGGTGACCCGCTGGGAGGCGGGCTTGGTGTAGAGCAGGTCGGAGCGCAGCCCGTAGTCGATGCGGCTGAGGTAGCCGCCGCGCGTGTAGGCGGTGCCGTTGACGCCGGTGTCGGCGTTCTTGGAGTAGTAGTTCGTCTCCTTGCCGTACCAGTAGGCGGAGGCGTTGTCGTGGGTGTCCACGACGTAGTCCAGGTTCCAGCGCCAGGCTTGGTTGCAGGAGGAGTCGGCGAAGCCGGTGGACTTGTAGCAGGGCTCACCGGAGTCGTCGCCGAAGACGGGGACGGTCCACACGGAGTTGGTGACCGGGTCGTCGTCGGCGGTGTCGGTGGTTCCCTTGTCGCTCCAGCCGGGCAGCCGGTGCTTGCCGAAGAAGTACTGGACGCCGTCGGGACCGGTCACCTTCCAGTACTCGGTGTTGTTGTCACCGTTGGCGGTCGCACCGGTGAGGTGCTCGACGCGGGTGCCGTCCTCGTTCTTCAGCTTCCAGGAGCCGCCGTTCGCCTCCGAGAGGGCGGCGGTGTCACAGGCCGCCTTGTCGGCACAGGTGTTGACCAGTTCGACGGCCTTGCCGTTGAGGACCAGGGTGGCATTGCCGTACTTCCAGCACAGGTCGCCCTTGCCGGACTGGCCGTCGTCCTTGCAAGAGCCGTAGGTGCGCTCGACGTAGGACTCGGTGAGGGAGAAACCCTCGCCGACCACCGAGGTCTGGTTGTTCTCCCCGGCTGTACGGCCGTCCACCGAGGCGGAGTCGTAGGAGATCGACAGGTTCGGGGCCGTGCCGGCCGTCGCCGGGGGGACCCGCAGCGGATAACTCCAGGTGAAGTCACCCGTGTTGCCGCCGGCCTCCCAGGTCGCGGTCGGGGCCAGCGGGCTGGCGCTGTAGTCGCTCCCGCCGCCGGAGGCGTCGGCCGCCGCGGCGAGCAGCATCGGGGTGCCGGATGCGAGTGCGCGGGCAGGGACCGCGCCCGTCAGGGTCTGGGAGCCCGCGTCGTTGTCGGCGCCCGCCACCGGGGTCTGGGTGCGGCAGGACTCCTTCTCCGGGGTGGTCAGCGCACACGCCGGGAGCGTCACCAGGCTCAGACGGGCGCCGAAGTTGCCGCCGTAGATGTCCTTGAACGAGGAGTAGTCCAGGGAGACGCGGAGCTTGTCGGTGTCACCGGTGGCGTTGCCGGATACGGCTCCCGCCGGGTCGACGGTGAGCAGGACGCCGTTGACGCCTGCCTTCTGCGCGGCCGACCGGGAGTGGACACTGAGCGCCACATTCTCCGTCGGACCGGTGGCCTTCGCCTTCTTCGCCCCGCGTGTGGCCGCCCCGGGCGCCGGGGCGGCGGGTTCCTGGGCCAGTGCGACGTCGAGCCCGCCGACGGTGACGGCGGCCCCGCCGGTCGCCGTGACCTTGGCGGTGGCCTTCCCGGCTTCCGGCCACGCGGCCTTCTTCAGCCGCTCACGAGTCTTCGTGGAGGCGGGCCCGGCCTTGTCCTTGGGGGCCTTGGAGGTGCTGGGGTCGAGGATGCCGACTTTGTCGATCTTCGCGTCGGGCCGGTCCTCCAGTTGCTTACGGGCTGCCGAGGCCTGGGCCTGGGCGACGAAGTCGTAGCCCGACGGAACCATTACTTGTGGAAGGACGGTGAGGGAGACGATGAGCGCGCCACGGCCGAGCCAGCGGCGTATACCCGCCGCCGGCACGCGTGGGCGGAAATGTGGTGAAGACACAGTGATGTCCCGGTTCTCCGATGGGGGCAGGGGGCGCTGGGGCGGCGTCGCCGCCCTGATGCGCTGTATCTGGGTAGCGCGTCCGCGGACGCGCAGGGTGTGTCGAGCGAAACGGGGCAGTGCGGGCCGGAAGGCCCGCACTGCCCCGCAGTGCTGCTACTGCTGTTCGGTGTTGCGCCGGTCGGCGATCGTGTCGGTGGAGGTGGCTCCGGCCCAGACGCGGACGCTGTCGATCGACCCGGGGAAGTAACGCGCGGCAGCGCCGTTGATCTTCGCCCGGCCGATCTCGAAGGCTCCTCCGCCCTGCCAGGGGGCCGAATGCGCCACGCCCTCCTCGTCGCCCATCAGGGCGCTGTCGACGTAGAGCCTGAGCGCACCGAGTTTGGAGGTGTCGTCAGGGTCGGCTGCTGCCTGGGCGTCGTAGACGACCGACAGCATGACCGGGACGCCCAACTGCGCCGTGGTGAACGCAGTTGACTCGTTCTTGGTCCAGACCGCCCCGGTTCCGTCCTTGTCGGGGCGGCCGAACGTCCACCGGCCCTGGGCGCTGCCGGCCGGCTGCTCGTACCAGACGCCCCAGGACGACTGGCTCGCCCCCGACTGGCCGAACACCTGTACCGCGTACGACTTGCTGGTGTCGGCAAGCTTGGCGGGGTCCAGCGTCACCCACGCGGTCGCGGTGAACGAACCGGCGTCGTCGACGACCGGGCCGGTGGCGGTGGCATAGGCACTGGTGCCGTTCAGGGTCATCGCCTGCCTGGTCGTGACCTCTTCGCCGATCTCGGGATCGCCGGTCGTGAACTGGGTGAGCGCGGCCCCGCTGAGCGTCAGGTTGCGGCCGAAGCCGCTGGTGTCCTTGACCGTGGTGCCCGTGGCGTTGGCCAGGTCCGTGGCATCCCACTTGGCGACGAGCGCCGGGACCGGATCACCGGCGGTTCCGTCGGAGAGGTCCTCGTCCTCGAGCCAGGCATCGTGGGCCACTTCGGAATCCGCGAGCGCACGCGACCAGGTCTTCACCTCGTCGATGGTTCCGGCGAAGTTCTCCGCCCCACCTGTCTTGTACCACAGCCGCCCGACCTGCAGGCCGCCGGACGCCTTCCACGGGGTCACCGTGAACGGCACCGGATTGCCCTGCGGGACGCCGTTGACGTAGAGCTGGACGGTCTGCGCCGCCGCGTCGTACACGCCCGCCAGGTGGGTCCAGGCGTTCAGGACCGGCGGCTTGGTGCCGAACGAGCGGGTGATCACGGGATCGACGACATCCGTCTGGTGGCGGTTGAAGATCCAGGCGTTGGAGTAGCTGGAGTAGTACAGCTGGAAGCCGGAGGCGCTCGTTCCCGCCTGGGACAGAACGGTGTAGTTGACGTCCTTCTTCTCCAGACGTGCCCACGCCGAGACGGTGAAGGACTTGGTGGTGTCCAGTACCGCGCCGGAGGTGGACAGGTAGGCGCTCGTGCCGTTGAACTTCGCCGCGCCGGAGCCGCTGCGGGCCAAGCTGTCCCAGGTGGCCCCCGACGAGGTCAGCGGGTGCTGGGTGGCCGTGGTGGAGTCGGTGAGGGCGTTGTCCAGGTGCCAGACCCCCGAGGGCTTCTCGGCGCCCAGCACCAGGAAGCTGTAGTAGCCGGTGAGTGAGCTGTGCGCGGCAGCGTCGTAGCCCCAGACCTGGATGGTGTTCTCACCGGCCTGGTTGGGTGTGATGGTCTGCGTGGTTGCCGCGCCCTTGGCGACGGTGATCGGGGCGGAGACCGCGCCGCTGTTGAGCCGCCACTTGTAGCTGACGACGTCGGACTGGATGCCGGCCGTGGTGGGGTTGGTGTCCGCGGGGGTGAAGGTGAACTTGCCCGCCGAGCCCACCCCGCCTGCGGCCGGATCGGTCTCGGCCGGCTTGTAGACGCCGTCGGCGCTGGTCACCACCGGGGGCGGCGGCGAATCGGTGTCCACCCGGAAGTAGCACCAGGACGACCAGGACGAGTCCAGGACACCGGTGACACCCCGGTCCGTCTTGTAGTACGCCTGTGTCTTGACCCTCATCCGGTAGTCCGTCTGCGCCGGCAGCGTGCTGGAGGTCGCGTCGCGGACGGCGTTGTCGGCCACCCAGGCACTGTCCGGGGAGGCCGCGTACCAGGCGCGGCTGGATCCGTCGGCCTTCCACACCTCGAAGAGGGTACGCAGCTGGGCGTTCGAGCCGTCGGCCGACTGCGCGGTGGCCAGCATCTTCGGCGTGGTGTCGCTGGTGACGAAGGGCAGGGTGGAAGCGTTGCAGGTCCGCCCGGTGGTGCCCTGCTGGACGCCGTACGAGGTCGGCGTGCTCGGGTAGGAGATGTAGGTGACCGACAGTTTCGCGTCGTTGCGGAACCGCGCCCAGGAGGCCGCGTCGGACTCGTCGTGCGCGGCCACCGAGAAGGTGATCTGCGACGTCTTGTTCGCGGCGTAGGACGCGAGGGTCGTCGTCAGGTTCTCGTTCGTCTCCTCGTCCACGTTGTCGCTGAAGCGCACCCAGTTCGCCGGCTGGGACGGGCTGCACAGGCTGCCCCGCCCGTAGGCGACGGAGCGGTCGCCCATCAGGTCCACCGCTGTGGGGCGGGACGACCAGGTGGTGCTGGAGGAGATGCCCTTGTCGACCCGGCTCAGGTCGTACCAGTGCGGATCGCAGGTGAACGTCCACTCCTGGTACACCTCCATCGTCGCGTCGAGGACCTTCTTGCCGTGGATCGAGGAGAGCGGGTACTCGAAGTACATGCGCTGGGTGTACGGGCTGTTGGAGCAGAGGTAGCCGGCGTAGTTGGAGCAGCGGCCCACGCCCTTGTCCCCGTCGAACTCCCAGTACTTGGTGCCGTTGGAGGCCAGAGCCGTCCAGTCGCCCAGGGCGATGCCCTTGGTCGGCGGATCGATGTAGAGCGGGAAGACGGTGTCCTCGCCGTGCAGCAGCTCCGGGTCGGGTGTGATCTCCAGGGTGGTGCCGGTGACCTTGAGCGGGAGATCGGCTGCCGCGTCACCGCTACCGGGAGCCTCGCTCGGAGCCGGCTCGCCTCCGGCGGCGGGCAGCGGAGTCGCTTCCGCGTCGTCCTCGGCCAGGGAAGCGGTGCGGGCGCTCTGCGTGGTGACGGTGGTCGTGGTGGCCGGGGCGTCACCGGCCGAGTCCCACATCCGCCCCGCCGGGCTGTCGAACACGGGGGTGCCGTCGCCGTCGCGCGCCACGAAACCGCCGTCGGCCGTCGGGGAGATGTCCAGGCCGCCGCCGGAGACCGACATCTTGATCGTCGCGAGGGCCGGGTTCTGCGCTGCCTTCGCGGTCTTGACCACTAGTACCGAGGTGTAGCCGGAGCTCAGCGCGGTCAGTTGCAGATCGACGTCCGGAAGGACTTCGGCATAGGTGGCGGTGTCACCGTCGAGGCGTGGCTCGGGGAGTGCGGTGGGCCAGCCCAGCCGCAGCGCGTGTCCCTCGTCCTCCAGTGCGACCAGTCCGGCCCCGCTGCCCCCGCCCGAGAAGGTGAGACCGGCCGTCGTGTTCCTCGCCCGGACGGCACCGTCCGCCCCGCGCACGAGACCGGTATCGATGGAAGCCCAGGTGCCGTCGTCCTTCCGGGCACGGACCGGAGCCGCGTTCGTCTCCTGTGTGAAGGTTCCGTCAGGGTTGGCGAAGACCTGTGACGACTCGGTGGTCGCCGCGTCCACGGCCACCCGCTCGCCTGTCTTCGCCGCGAGAGCGCCGGCCTCCGCCTCCGGAGTCCGGCCGGCCGCCACCGAGGCCGTCCCGTCCTGGGCGAGTGCCGGGGTCGCCGCTGCTCCGACTACCGGAAGCCCGCCCCCCAGGAGTACGACGGCCAGAGCACCGCTCCGCACCGCCCGTCTCCAGCCGTTCCGTTCGTGCGTGAACACGCCCCACCCCTTAATTTTTCATTACAAGAATTGCGAAGATCATGTGATGTACATTCACCTTGGTCAATAGTGACGTACGTCACAATGTGCCCTTCGTGGGGGGGATGGTGTGAAAGGGCATCCGGTTGAGGTGGCGGGTGTCCCGTTCCGGCTCTCGCCCGGCGTCGGAAGCCCGCCGTCACCGACGCGAGTGGCACGGACCGCCTCGTCCTCATAGCGTGGTGGACGAGACGAGGACAGGCTTGTGGGTCCCCGCGCGAGTCCGGCGTCCGCCGTGCGACGACGACACGCGCCGGGAGGCCCTGCAGCCCAGCCACCAGGGGGGTAACGGAGGTACTGGATGCCGCGGCCCCTGTGGACCGGAGCGATCAGCTTCGGGCTGGTCACCATCCCGATCAAGGTGGTGTCCGCCACCGAGAACCACTCGATCTCCTTCCACCAGTACCACCTCGAGGACATGGGCCGGATCCGTACCCGCAAGGTGTGCGAGCTCGACGGTGAGGTCCTCTCGCAGGACGAGATCGGCAAGGGGTACGAGATCGCCAAGGACCGGACCGTGCCCGTCACCGACGAGGAGCTCGACCGGATGCCGCTGCCGACGGCGAAGGCGATCGAGATCGTGGCGTTCGTCGACGCCGACCGTGTCGACCCCGTACGGATCAGCGACAGCTACTACCTCGCGATCGACGGCCAGGTCGCGGCGAAGCCGTACACCCTGCTCCGCAAGGCACTGGAGCGCAGCGACAAGGTCGCTGTCGCGAAGTTCGCCTGGCACAACCGCGAGCGCCTCGGCCTGCTGCGGGTGCGGGAGAACGCCATCGTGCTGCACTCCATGCGCTGGCCGGACGAGATCCGCAGCCCCGAGTCGCTCGGGCCTGGCGACGTCGAGCTGGGCGAGGACGAGATCGAGCGGGCCGTCCAGCTCACCGACACGATGGCCCTCGACGGCATCTCCGGGTTCCACGACCGGTACCGGGAAGCCCTGGAGGAGCTGATCGCGGCCAAGTCGGAGGGCAAGGCGCTTCCGGAACCCGGCGGGGGCGAGGAGGAGGAGCCGGGGAAGGTCATGGACCTGATGGCCGCGCTGAACGCCTCGGTGAAGGCGGCGAAGGAGACGCGCGGCGAGGCCACCGGGACGGAGGGCGAGCGCGCGAGCGTGCACGAGATGAAGTCCGGTACCCGGAAGAGGACCGCGAAGAAGACAGCGACCAGGAAGACGGCGGCCGGGAAGACGGCGAAGGCAGCCGGGAAACCGGCCGGGAAGAGGGCCGCCAGGAAGCGGACGGCATCCTGAGTCCGCCGCGTTCCCTCACCCGAGGTCGTCCGGGGCGAGGTCGGGCCGCAGCCGGTGCCAGGAGGGCTGGCGCAGCCGCCCCGCCCTGGTCCGGGTCGCGTACCGCACCTCGCCGACCAGCCGCGGCAGCACCCACCGCGCACCCGCGACCGGGGGCACCTCGTCGAACGGACAGGTGCCGATCGCGGCGACCCGGAGCAGCCCGGCCAGGGTGGTCCGCTCCGAATCGCTCCACCCCGTTCCGACGCTGCCCGCGTAGCGCAGGCCGCCCTCGTGCCGTTCGCCGACCAGCAGCGCTCCGGGCAGTCCGTCCAGCCGGCCGCGGCCGGGCACCCAGCCGCCCACGACGACGTCCACGGTGTGTACGTGGCGGATCTTGATCCAGGTACGGGAGCGGACCCCGGGCTCGTACGAGGATGAGAGCCGCTTGGCGATCAGACCTTCCAGTCCGGCCTCCCGGGTCATCCCCAGGGCCTCCTCGCCGTGCCCGACGACGACCGCGGGCGTCGACCAGTGCGCCCCGCCGAGCCCCAGACCTTCCAGGGCCGCACGGCGTTCCGTATAGGGCAGCCGGAGGAGGCTCGTACCCCGCAGGAACACGGCGTCGAACAGGACGAGGTGGGCGGGGACCCGCTCCGCCATGCGGGCTGCCCTGGCGGGCGACCCGGAGAGCCCCATGCGCGACTGCAGCCGCTCGAAGTCGCTGCGCCCCTGGTTGTCCAGCGCGACGATCTCGCCGTCCAGCACTGCCGGTACGCCGTCGAGCGCGGCGCCGAGTGCCGTGAGTTCCGGATAGGCGGCCGTGATGTCGGCACCGGAGCGGGCCAGGAGTTCCACCGTGCCGTCTCCCGGCAGATAGGCCATGGCGCGCTGGCCGTCCTGCTTCACTTCGAACGCCCACTGGTCGTCGGTGGCCGCGGGCGGCAGGGTGCCGGGCGTCGCGAGCATGGGGGCAATCCGGGGCAGAGTGGCCATGGAGCCACCTTCTCAGCTCTCTGAGTAGAGTGGGCAAGTCGTTGCAAATCCGGCATATCGGATTCAGGATCCACTCTCCGGAAGGCAAGAGCATGAAGATCGCAGTGATCGGCGGCACAGGGCTTATCGGTTCACAGGTCGTGAAGATCCTGAAAGCGGCCGGACACGACGCCGTACCGCACGCGTTGTCCACCGGCGTAGATCTCCTCACCGGCGAGGGGCTGCCCCAGGCGCTCGAGGGGGCCGATGTCGTCGTCAACCTGACGAACTCGCCCACCTTCGACGACGCTTCTCTCGACTTCTTCCGGATGACGATGGACAACCTCCTCATGGTGGCTCAGCAGGCAGGGGTCGGCCACGCGGTCGTGCTGTCCATCGTCGGCGCGGACCAGGTGCCCGGCCTCGACTACTACCGGGCCAAGGTCCTCCAGGAGGACGTCCTGAAGGCCGGGCCCGTCCCGTACTCGATCGTCCGCGCCACCCAGTTCTTCGAGTTCATGGACGCGGTCCTGTCCTGGACCGCCGATGAGGAGACCGTCCGCCTTCCGTCCACTCCGCTGCAGCCCATGGCCGCGGCCGACGTCGCCCGGGCGGTGGCCGACGTCGCCGTCGACAGCCCTCTCGGGGGCACCCGCAACGTCGCCGGCGCCGACGTCTTTCCGCTGGACGAGCTCGGCAGGATCACGCTGGCCGCCCGCGGCGACAAGCGCACCGTCGTCACGGACGACAGCGCCGGAATGTTCGCGGCGGTGCCCGGCGACGCCCTCATCGCCAAGAGCGACGTACTCATCGCGCCCACCCGCTACCGCGACTGGCTCGCGACGGCCTGACCGGCGCACGGAGCCCGGCGCACGGAGCCCGGAAACCCGGCGCGCAGGGCTCCGCGGCCCTTCTGCAGGGCCGGATGCGTGCGTGGCCCGCTCAGGCGACAATTTACCGCCGCGGCGAGGATGTCGCGATCGGCGCCGCAGCGCACCGCGACGCAGGACCCGGGAGTCACGGGCGTCCGGGCCACGTCGATGCCGAACGCGTCCGGCCCCAGGGGGGCCAGGTGTGCCGTCACCGGGCCGGGGCCGCAGCCGAGGTTCGCGAACGGTCCGTTTCCTGCGGCCCGCACCGGCTCGGCGAAGGCGGCCGGCATCGCCCGGTTCAACGGGTCGGGTCCGGCCGGCCTCGGGACTCGTGCGGCGTAGTCGGTGGCGACGCTGTCGTACGAGTCCCGGACGGCGGCCGGGTGGGGGTGACGGGTCGTGGCACCCGGCCCCAGGATCTTTCGTTCGGGTCAGTTGTAGCCGAAGCCCCGGGGAAGCGGAGCCTGTTGGAACAGCCGGGTCGGAACCGCGTCGGCCAGTGCCTGGTAACCCGAGGGGTTGAGGTGGAGATGGTCGCCGGTGTCCATCGAGGCCCGGAGCCGGCCAGGGGCGAGCGGGTCGCGTACGGCCCTGTCGAAGTCGAGCACACTGTCGAAGCGGCCGCTCGTACGGATCCAGGTGTTGACCGTCTGCCGCGCCTCCTCGCGGTAGCCGTCGGGGTCGTCGTAGCCGGTGTTGGCGCCGAAGGGGGTCAGGGTCGCCCCGTACACGCGGATGCCCTGTGTGTGGGCCCGGGTGATGATCTGCTCGTACGCGCCGATGACGTCGGCCGCGACCTGCTTCTGGGCGGCCGGTGATGCCTCGGCCGTGCCGATGTCGTTGACGCCCTCGAAGACGAGCAGCCAGTCGACGCCGCTCTGGGCCAGGACGTCACGGTCCAGGCGGGCCAGGCCGTTGGGGCCGAGACCGTCGTTGAGCAGCCGGTTTCCGCCTGCCGCCTGGTTGACGATCGCGGCCTTCGCGGTGGCGGGCCCGGACGCGAGCCGCTTCTGCAGGAGATTGGGCCAGCGGTCGTTCATGTTGGTGGTGGAGCCCCGGCCGTCGGTCAGCGAGTCACCGAGCACGACGGCGGCCGAGGTGGTGTTCCTGGACCAGACCTCGACGCCGCTGAGGAAGTACCAGTGGTCGGTGGCCGTCGCCCCGGTGAGGTCCGTGTCGCCGACGTGGTTCCCGGCCTGCAGGTAGGAGGTCGTACGGGAGCCGGGGTGCGAGGTGATGGCGGTGGATGCCTGGCCGTTGGCCAGGTAGACCGTCGCCGTGAGGTTGGAGCCCGGCTCGAGCGGGAAGTCCAGCGGGTCGGAGACCGCCTGCGCACCGGCCGGCACCGACACGGAGGAGCGCCCCTGGAAGGTCACCTCGTGGGTGGTTCCTGCCTGGACCGCGCTGGTTCCGGCCCTGCCGTCGAGCGGCAGGGCCACGGACACCTTGGTGATCGGCAGCACCGCGCCGCCGAACGCGTTGGAGAAGCGCAGCCGGATGTGCTCGCCGCCGGCCGAGACATGGACCGTCTGTCGCAGGGTGGCATCCGTCAGTACGGAGCCGGCCTGAGTGAACGGCGCCGGAGGCATGTTGCCCGGCTCCGTCAGCTGTGGCATGGATGTCCAGGTGCTCACCCAGCGGGCGTTCCGTTCCCTCGGCGTCGGGGAGCTGCCCGGGCCGTGGCCGCCTTCCCCGGCTCCGATGGCGGGGGTGACGACGGTGGCGGCGAGTGCTGCGGTGGCGATCAGGCTGAGGATCGACGATCTTCGGTTCACGGTGGTGCTCCCTCTGGCTGGGTGGGGGAAGCAGGGCATGAAGAAGCGGGGGCGAGCGAGGAGTGCGTCCATGTATATGGACGGCGTCTTCACTTGCGCCCAGGGATTCAGGCGGCAGGCTAGCTCTCCGATAGATTTCGGTCAACGCTTCGAAAGTTTTCGTCAATGTGTCGCAGAACGCGTCCCGCCATGCGGGCGCGGGGAGTTGGGCCGGGGTGGCGCCGTGAACCTGACGTCCGCGGCCGGTGTCGTGACGTCGGCATCCCCGCTGATGGCCCACGCGGCAACCCGCGCGACCATGGCGGCCGGGATCACCTCGCTGATCCCGGGGGCCGCCGGGACGTCGTGCGTGGCGTGGGCGTCGTACGGCAGGACGACCCGGTACCCGAGCGCCAGGGCCGTGCGGGCCGTCGCCTGGACGCACATCTCGGACATCAGCCCGCAGACGGCGAGCGACCGTACTCCCGCACCGGTCAACAGGCCCCCCAGCGGGGTCTCCTTGAACCCGTCGTCGTGGGTCTTGCGGATCACGGTCTCCGTGGGACCGGCCTCGACGGGGAGGTGGAGCTCCCAGCCGGGTGTGTGCGGCTCGTCGCCGGCTCCGGGCCGCCCGTCGTTCTGCAGGTGGACGACGAGCGCCCCGTCCCTCCGCGCCCGTGTGATCAGGTCCGTCGTCCGGTCCAGGAGCCCGGCCGCGTTCGGCAGTGCTCCGTCGCCGACGACGGAGGCCGACTGTACGTCGACAACAAGCAGTGCCTCTGCGGGAATTGCGTGGTTGCTCATCCCGTCATCCTCGTGGTCGGCGCCGTGTGCCTCCACGTGATTTCCGTCCTCATGCTCAAGGGTATGACTAGACAAATTTTTGAGTAGGATGGGGGCGGACCAGAAACGGGAGAAGGAGCGCTTCGATGGCCTTGCGGCATGCCGTGCTGGCAGCACTGCTGGACGGTGAGTACAGCGGATATCAGTTGGCGAAGGCGTTCGACATCGGCGTCGCGAACTTCTGGCACGCCCTGCCCCAGCAGCTGTACACCGAGCTGGCCAAGCTGGAGAAGGACGGGCTGGTCGCCGGCCGGCAGGTGATCCAGGAGACCCGGCCCAACAAACGCCTCTTCCACGTCACCGATGCCGGCCGAGCCGAGCTGGAACGGTTCGCCGCGGACGTGTCGAAGCCCTCGTTCATCCGCGACGACCTGCTCGTCAAGGTCCAGGCAGCCGACCGCATCGGCACCGCACCGGTGATCGAACAGCTGGAGGAGCGAGCGTCCGCGGCCGACGCCAAGATCCAGCTCCTCGGCAACCTGCTGCGGCAGATGCGCGGCGACCTGGACGAGGAGCAGTACCTGCGCACGGGCGAGCGTGTCGGGCCGTACCTGACCTGCCTGCGCGGCCTCGCCTTCGAGGAGGGGCACCGGGACTGGTGCCTGCGGATCGCGAACGTACTGAGAGAGAGGCGGACGACCCGTGCCGAGCGGTGAGTACCTGCGTTACGTCGCACTGGGCGACAGTCAGACCGAAGGGGTCGGCGACGGCGACGATGTCACCGGCCTGCGGGGCTGGGCCGACCTCTTCGCCGCGCACGTGGGGGCAGCCAACCCCGGTCTCCAGTACGCCAATCTGGCTGTACGAGGACGTGTGGCCGGCCAGGTCCGCGCGGAACAGCTGGGGCCCGCGCTGACCCTGCGCCCCGACCTCGCCACCGTGGTCGCCGGGGTCAACGACCTGCTCCGGCCCGGTTTCGACGCCGAGGAGGTGGCAGGTCACCTGGAGGAGATGTTCGCCGCGCTCACGGCAGCCGGGGCCCACGTGGTGACGATGACCTTTCCCGACGTGGGGAAGATCGCGCCGCTCGCGCGGCCGGTCAGGTCCCGCGTGTTCGACATCAACGCCCGCATCCGCGCGGCGGCAGCCCGGCACGGCGTCACGGTCGTCGACATCGCACCGCAGGCCGTCGCCACCGACCCGCGGCTGTGGAGCGAGGACCGGCTGCACGCGAGCCCGCTCGGCCACGAGCGGATCGCCGCCGCCGTCGCCCGTACCATCGGTCTGCCCGGCAGCGACGACGCCTGGATGCTCCCGCTGCCGCCGCAGGCCGTTCCCTCCGGCCTGAAGGCCGCACGGGCCGAAGTGCGCTGGGCGGCAGCGTTCCTCGGGCCCTGGCTGGGACGCCGACTGCGCGGCAGGTCCTCCGGCGACGGCCGCATCGCGAAGCGCCCCGAGCTCCTGCCCCTGAGCGCGCTCGCCTCCCCGGCGGACACCGGCCGCCAGGAGCCGTCGTAGTCCGGTCCGTCTGTTGTTCCTACGGGCGCAGGGCGTGACCCGCGAGCGACAGGCGCAGGGCGCACTCGTCCTCCGCCTCGACCGTGACGGTCATGCCCCAGTGCTCGCTCAGCATCCGGCCGACGTCGACGAGCCGCGCGCGTTCCTCCCGGCTGTAGGCGGGGAACCGTACCCAGCCGCGGTCGGCGATCTTGTTGCCCAGCTCGGTGAACAGCGTTGCCCTGCAACGCCGTTCCTCCTCGGGCGTGAGGGGAGTCGTCGCCTGCTCCGAAGGCAGGGCGCGGACGTTGTACAGCTCTCGGATCACGGCATCCTCCGGTGACGGTGACGGTCGCGCCCATGGTCGAGCGCGACGCCGGCCCCGAGGCGGTCTCCCGGAGACGCACCCGACCGTACCGGGCACGGGAAGTCGGGTCCGGCGGGGCGGGTCCTGCCTAGCGTGAGGGACGAAAGGAAGGAGTCCAGGGTGCTGGAGCGGCTGAACCAGGCGATGGAGCACATCGAGGGCCACCTCGGCCGACGGATCGAGGTGCCCGAACTGGCCCGGATCGTGATGACGTCGGAGTACCACTTCCGCAGGCTGTTCTCCGCGCTGGCGGGCATCCCGCTGTCGGAGTACATCCGGCGCAGGCGGCTGACGGTCGCGGGCGCCGAGGTGCTGGCCGGGGAGCGGACGCTGCTGGAGGTCGCGGTGCGCTACGGCTACTCCTCGGGCGAGGCGTTCGCTCGGGCGTTCCGTGCCATGCACGGAGTCGGCCCCGGTGAGGCCAGACGGACCGGTGCGAGCCTGCAGTCCCAGCCCCGGATGTCCTTCCGCCTCATCGTCGAAGGGAGCAGCAGCATGCGGTACAGGGTTGTGGAGCGGGAGGAGTTCCGGGTGGTCGGCAGGAAGGCGCGCGTCCCCCTCGTGCACGAGGGAATGAACCCGGCCATCGGCGACTTCATCCGGGGCCTGGGCAAGGAGACGCTGCAGCGCATCGAGAGCCTGTCCGACCAGGAGCCGGAGGGCATCGTCTCGGTGAGTGACAACCTGGACGACAGCCGAGCCGAAGGAACCGAACTCGACTACTACCACGGTGTGGTGACCGGCGCCGAGGTGCCCGACGACATGGACGTGCTCACCGTCGCCGCCGGGATGTGGGCGGTCTTCGACAGCTCCGGGCCGTTTCCGCAGACGCTCCAGTACCTGTGGCGGGACGTGTTCACGCAGTGGTTCCCGTCCAATCCGTACCGGAGCAGGCCGGGTCCCGAGATCCTGCGTACCCGGCTGTCGCCGGACGCGGCACAGGCGGACGCGGAGCTCTGGATTCCCGTGGAGCGGAATCCGGTCTGAGCCGGTCGGGGCACGATGGGCCCATGACCTACGTGCTGTCCACGCAGTCCGCCATCCCCGCCGGTTCTCTCGTCGCCGCTCCGCATCCCGTGCTCCGCGCTGCGGGCCTGCTGCTGCGGCCTTGGGACACCGCCGACGCCCCGGTGTTCCTCGACGCCTACCGGGACCCCGAGATCCGGCGCTGGCACACGCGCAGCCCCGCGTCCGAGGACCAGGCCCGCGAGTGGTTCGCCGGATACCGCCAGGACTGGGCACAGGAGAAGGCCGCCAACTGGGCGGTGACCCGCGACGGCGGTGAGGTGCTCGGCCGCATCGCGTTGCGAGGGATGAACCTCGATGACGGCGTCGCCGAGTGTGCGTACTGGGTCCTCCCGGCCGCACGCCGCACCGGCGTCGCCTCCGGCGCGCTCACTGCCGTGAGCGACTGGGCGCTGAGGGAGGCCGGTTTCCACCGTCTGGAGCTGGACCATTCCACGCGTAACGAGGCTTCCTGCCGGGTCGCCGCCAAGTCCGGCTTCGTCCTGGAGGGCACCAAGCGCAGTGCGGCCGTCCACGGCGACGGCCGGCACGACATGCACCTGCACGCCCGCGTCCCGGGCCACGGGCGCCCCGCCCCCACGGATTACTGACCCCACCCACAGTCCGACCTCGCGCGGCGGAACGAAGCGCGGGCAGCCCAAGTGCCGCCGCCACGGGTCGACTTCCGTGGCGGCGGCACTTCCGGCTCAGCGCAGCCAGGTCGAGGCGTACGCCTCGATGGCATCCCGCTGGTACGCGGCCAGGCCCGGCGCGATCGCTTCGTACGCCGCGCGCCACTGCTCGTTCTCCACCCGCCCGATCGCCCGATCGCGCGGTACTCGTCGGCGGAAACTGTCCGGAGCCCGGTCAGCGCCCGGTACTGGCCATCGATCTCGGCGAGCACCGCGTCGTCGTCCGCGGGCGTACCTGCGGCCAGCAGCTCGGCCAGGCGGATCGCCTGAGCCGGTCTCTCCGGCCCTGATCACGACGGTAGAAGCTGCCGGTGCGGCAACTGCAAGCCCAGAAACCAGGGTCTCGGCCCGCTCTCGCCCTCGCCGCGCCGAACGTCTGGGGAACGGGCCAGGTACCTCGACCGCACAGCTCGACCGCAGCCTTCTTGGACTCGGCCGGGTAGTGCTTCATGACCACGGCGCGCACGTTCTCACCTCGTCGAAGTGACCCGGTGACCGGCAGGGCGCTCCGCACCCGCTCCGCACCCAGGGCGAAGCGGTGTATGCCAGAGTGTGAACCATGTCCCGTTGCGAGTCCGATGACCAGCTGATCCCTCTCCTCGAGGACGCTGCTTCGGCATCGTGGTCTGTCAGAGCGGCCGCAGGCCGGCGCCTGGCAGCCGTCGCGGAGGTTCCTGAAGCAGCCGAGACCCTGCACCGACTGCTGCTGGATGGTCGCGACACTTTCGTCACTCAAGAGACGGCGGAAGCTCTGCTCGAACGCTGGGACGTGGTTGGTCTGCGCATGGTGCTGGCCGCGTTCGTCGCTGCGGATGACAGCACCGGCGATCACCTCGATGATGCAATCCTCAATGTCTGCCGTCAGTCCCAGGAGGACGGGGAACGGTTCGCAGTACTGTGCTCGGCGCTGGCATCGGATGCGGATAGTGCCGTGAGCGAGGAAGCCCGCAAACTCCTTCAACCACTGTGGTGACCTGCGCGCCCCTCGCGGGCGGAGGGGCCCCCATTGCCTCAATTGATCCAGTTCTTAGAGGTTGTCTCACGTGACTGGTTTCGTGAGTTTCTTGTAGCAGGTCAGGGCGGCGCCATGGCCAGGCCTCGGCTCTGCCAGTCGTTGCGGAACACGTACGGGATCTTGGGACCACGAGCAGCCCATGGCAGGCTCATGCCGCATGATCGATGAATTCGCGAAAGACAACCTGCACAGGAGACTGCGGCGGGACCGCGAGGCGCTGCTCTGGAAACTCGACGGCTTGTCCGCATACGACGCCCGCCGACCTTTGACAGCGACCGGGACCAACCTCCTCGGCCTGGTCAAACACGTGGCCACCGTCGAGGCCAGGTACTTCGGTGAGGTCTTCGACCGCCCTTCCCCGGAACCGCTGCCTCGGTGGCAGGACTCCAACGGCAGCGATCTGTGGGCGACCGAGGACGAGACCCGCGATCAGATCATCGGGTTCTACCGGCGCACGTGGGAACACTCGGACGCGACGATCAACGAGCTGCCCCTCGACGCCCCCGGCCACGTGCCGTGGTGGCCGGAGCCTTATCCCAACACGAACCTGTTCGCCATCATGGTCCATGTACTCGGCGAGTCCATCCGGCATGCCGGGCACGCCGATATCCTGCGCGAGGGCCTCGACGGCCGGACCGGGGTGCGCGCCGAAAACGAGCAGCAGATCGACGAGGAAGCCCGTGCAGCCTACTGCGCGAAGATCGAGCAGGCTGCCAGGTCGGCCGCACCAGTCAAGGCTTAGAGGTTGTCCCACGTGACTTGATGTTCGTGCGGCATGATGCCGGTCGTGGGTGCTGATCTGTCGAAGCGTCTGGTTCCTGATGAACTCTGGGAGCCGGCCGCCCCGTTGCTGCCGTCGTTCGTTGCTCGTCCGCAAGGTGGTGGGACCGCTCCGTGTGACGAGCGCTCAGTCGCGTAGGTGGGTCAGAAGCGCGTCGCCCGACGGATAGGGGCGTTCTGCGGGAAGAAGTTGCCGGGCGGCATCCAGAGCCCCGTCCCTCACGTGGGCATGGATCGCATGCGCGCGTGCGGTGACGTCGTTGATCGAGACGATCCATTTCTCTGCGTAGCGCTCAGCGGCCTCGCCGGCGAGGCCCAGTTGGAGGGAGCGATGAGGAAGCGGTTGGAGGTGCAGATCGCGTTCGGGATCCCACTGCACTCGGGCCGGGGCTCGCTTCAGCTGCCGCTTCCAGGTGGCGTGGTCGGAATGCAGCCCGTGTTCGTAGTGGGACAGGCAGGCGTTTTGCAGGGCCCATTCGAAGCCCTCGCGGGTGATTTCGATCGCGAGGACGGTCTCCTGGTCTTCCTTGCTCGCCCATCCGCAGCGGTACATCATCCAGAGGAACGACGGTTTGATCCACGTCATTCGGCCCCTCTTCCAGGCCGCCGGAAAATGACCGTCCTGTGCGGCGGGCAGGCCGATCTCCGGTGCGTATGCCTGGTAGACGGTCACCGTGGAGGCCGTATGGAGGGCGCGGATCTGATACTTGGGTTCTGGCACGCTGACCAGCGTCGACGTTCGGTGCGCCTTGCGCCATCGAATTACCGGGCCGCAGCCGGCGCCTCTCCGGGCGGGAGCGTTCGGCTCGGCTCCGGGCAGCCGACTACGAGGGCATACGGTGCTTGCCGCGCAGTACGTCGACGTAACGGCGGACATCGCGTTCCGCGGGCAGGTCGGCCGAGGGCTCTTGGGCTGCCGGGGCAGTGTCCGCAGCGGGTGCGCGGCAGGGGCGGCAGAGACCGTCGGGCAGTGACCCGGCGGGTCCGGGGCGGCCGCATTCGGTGCACTCGACCAGGAGGCGGCGCGCGGGATTGCCCGGCGTCGGAGCGGCGGCGACGGGCAGGCGGGCCGGGATCTTGTCGAGGAGCCGGCGACGTACGAATCCGACGGGGGAGCCGACCTGGGCCGGGAGCCCGGAGACGAGCGCCTGGGTCAGGTAGTCGGCGTTCACGCCGCGTACGAACCAGGCTGCGGCCAGGTCCTCCAGGGCGCTGCAGTCGGTGGCGGAGAGGGCGAGCCGGGGTTCGGTACGGCCCAGTCGGGCCAGAGCGAGGTACGCGGGGGAGGGGCCGCTGCCCGGCGCCGGGTCCGCATTCCGCCGCTGCGGTACGGAGACGGTGGCCGCGGGCTCGGCCGCATCGCCTGTCTCCGCTGTCTCCTCTGTCTCCGCAGGCACCGCGAGGGCCGGGTGCGGCGGGGGAGCGGACGCCGTCGTCGTCCTGGCTGCCGGGCCGTTCCCGGCGTCGAGGTGGGCGGCCCACCATTCGTTGTCGCGGGCGGTGCGCGACCAGAAGGTGAGGGTGACCCAGCGGTTCTGGCCGAGGGTCTCGACCCGGCACCGTACGTGGCGTAGATGCCCGGCCACGCCCAGGGCCCGCAGGGCGGTGCCGATGGCCATCTGCCCGTACAGGGGGAGGTCCTTGGCCAGCGACTTGATGTCCATGGCCGCGCCCTCCGGCAGCCGGTCGACGTATCCGGCGATGTACCGCTCCCGCTCGGGCAGCAGCGCGAAATCGGCCGCAACCGGCGGGCGTTGATCGGGCGCGGAGCGCTTGCCGTAGCCGCGGTGGGCTTTCCGGTACGGGCGGGAGGCGCGGGAGGGGCCTGCGGGTGCGCGCAAGGCGGAGCTAGGCTGCTCGGTAGCCACGAGATCGGGTCCGTTCGATCTTGGGGTGAGACCCCGGCCTGGTGCGTCCAACACCGCGTCGGGGTCGTTTCGTTGAGGGCACCGTAAGCAGCCGCGACTCCGCGCCGCAAGCTGGTCACGATTAGTCATACTTGCTGGCCGTGACGGGTCAGGGAGGGTAGGGAGGTTCTTCCCCACCCTTCCTTTACCTACCGGATGACAGACACCGCTCGAATCCCGAACCTCGCATCCCGACCCCCGGATCCCGAAGCTCAAGCGTCGGGCCGGGCCTCCGTTTCGTACCCACGAAAGGGTGAAGGGGCCGAGCCGACGCTCGGGTCCAGGCTCTCGGCCCTCGAAGCCCGAGTCCCGAGTCCCGGATCTCGGGTCTCGGGTCTCGGGTCTCGGGTCTCGGGTCTCGGATCCGGCCCGTGTCCCTCAGCCGACATCGCCATGGATCAGTCGCCCGAGTACCCGAAGATCCCCACGTGCGTCGGCCTGTCATCGGTGTGCAGAACCACGTACACGCCGGTCCACCGCATGCGGCACTCGTCGAGCAGTGACTCGGTGGAGCCGGGCGAACCTCCGGCGGGCCCGAAGTCCCTGGCGAGCAGCTTCTCGAACCGTTCGGGCGTCGGTCGGTCGGCACCGAAATGGTGCGCGATGCGGTCGTCCGCCAGCGGGCGCAGCGTTCCGTAGTCCTCGGCGTTCCGCTCCGACGGGGCGGTGGTCGCCTGGACGACCTGCTGGATGTCGAGGATCGAGTGGGTTCCCTCCTCGCCCATGAACTCCTCGTCGTCCCACAGGTCCTCAAGGCACTCGTATGTGTCGTCGTCGCCAAAGAGCTCCTGGAAGACCTGCGCGTGCAGAGCCTCCAGAGACTTCTGGACGCTGCCTTCGTACGGTGTGACGTACGTCCACCCGCTTGCACCCACTACGCTGCCCTCCCGGTGTGCGATCTGCCGGATCGACGCCACCCTACGTAGGCTTCTGCCGTGAACGACACCACACATGGCATACGGATCAGACCGGGCACCCTGGCCGACGCACCGGCCGTGCTGGACATGCTCGACGCAGCGGTGGTCTGGATGAACGATCGCGGCAACACCGAGCAGTGGGGCACGACACCGTATTCGCAGAAGCCTGGAGCGGTGGCGCGGGTCGAGCGGTACATGACCGAGAACGCCCCGTTCATCACGGAGTTGGACGGAGCGCCTGTCGGAGCTCTGGTGCTGGATTCCGGGCCCAGCCCTCAGATGCCGATCGCGCCGGCCGAGGAACCCGAGCGATATGTCCGTCTGTTGATCTCCGACCGGCGGCACGCCGGTCGGAGCATCGGGGCGGCGCTGCTGGCCCATGCCGTCGAGGAATCCCGGCGGGCCGGCGTGGAGCTGCTGCGGGTCGATTGCTGGGCGGGCGGCGGGGGCGAACTGGTCGCGTTCTACGAGCGCAACGGTTTCACTCCCACCGTTCGCTTCCTGTCCGGGTCATGGCCGGGACAGGTGTTGGCCCGGCGGGTCGGCTGACGAAGCACTCGGGCCATGCCTGGCCACGGTCGAGAAAGGGCCGGCCGCCCAACGAGTTCCGCACCGGCCGGACCAACGGCTCGGGCCCGACCTCGATCGCGTAGGCGGGCAGCACCCCCCGTGTCTCGCTCACAGCGCTTTCGATCACCGGTCGTCCCGAACCGTCGACTTTTTTGGCTACGGGACAGCCCTTAGGCGCCTCGGGACAGCCGAAAGGGCGCCCGGCCTGGAACTTCAGGCCGGGCGCCCTTTCGTCGGGGCGTGCGCGTCAGTACGCGGAGGCGCTGTTCGCCGCGGGTGTGCCGGCCAGGATCGTCTCCTCCACCGCTTCGTACCGCATGCGCTGGTCGGCCGGGTCACGTTCGTAGAGCACCGTGCCGAGCCAGCCCGCGAGGAAGCCCAGCGGGGCCGAGAGGATGCCCGAGGTGGTGAACGGGAACCAGTTGAAGTCCTGGTCCGGGAAGATCGCCTGGGGCGATCCGGACACCAGGTTGCTGCCGGTCATGAGGAGGAACGCGGAGGCGCTGCCCACGATGAGGGTGCAGAGCAGTCCCGTACGGGAGTAGCGGCGCCAGAAGAGGCTGTAGATGAGGGCCGGTGCCACCGCGGACGCGCCGATGCAGAACGACAGGGTGAGCAGTGCCTGAAGGTTCAGATGCCGTGTACCGGCGGCGATCGCGATCGCCACGAGCCCGACGCCCGCCGCGGCGGTCCGGGCGATGGCCATCTCTGTGGAGTCCTTCAGTTGCGCCTTGCGGCGCAGCCCGTGCGTGATGAGGTCGTGCGCCAGGGTGTTGGCGCAGGCGAGGGTGATCCCGGCGACCGAGGCCAGCAGGGTGAGGAAGATGGCTGTCGCCACGGCCGTGAACAGCAGTGTCTCGACGGTCGTCTGTTCCGTGCCCATGACGGCCTGGCTGACCATGAGGAACGCTGTCTTGCCCTGCGGGTCGCCGGCGACGATCCCCTGGTGGCCGACGATCGCCGCCGCGCCGAAGCCGATGACGGCGATCAGCAGACAGGTCACGACGACGGTCGACACGGCCCAGGACATCGAGCGCCGCACGGCTGCCGCGCTGCGTGCGGTGAACATGCGCATGGTGATCTGCGGCAGCACCGCGGCGCCGAGCACGACCGTCAACTGAGTGCTGATCATGTCGAGTTCGTTGCCGCCGAACTGCAGACCGGAGGCGAGATAGGCGTCTCCCGCCCCGCTGCCGCGCTTGGCGGCGTCCAGCAGGGAGGGCAGGCTGAAGTCGAAGCGGTTGAGGATGAGCGCGGCGATCGCGAGGGACGCGCCGAGCAGGACGACGGTCTTGACGATCTGGATGAAGGCGGTGCCCTTCATGCCGCCGATCGCCGCGTACGCGATCATCAGCAGGCCCAGGAACACGATCGCCCCGGTCTTGAAGCCGTCGGCGTCGAAGCCGAGGACGACGGAGAGGAGATCGCCGGCGCCCGCGAGCTGGAAGATCACCAGCGGCAGCAGTGCGGTCAGAGTGACCGCGGCCGTGGTGATTCGCACGGCGGGGCCGGGGAGACGCCGGGTGAAGACGTCGCCGATCGTGAACCGGCCGGCGTTACGCAGCGGTTCGGCGAGCAGGAACATCATCAGGACCAGCGAGAGCACGGTGCTCAGGACGAGCGTGATGCCGTCGAAGCCGACGAGCGCGATGATGCCGATGGTGCCGAGCACGGTGCCGGCGGAGATGTAGTCGCCGGCGATCGCGAGGCCGCTCTGCACGGGGGAGAGCGAGCGGTAGCCGGTGTAGAAATCGCCCAGGTCGTCACGATCGGGGCCGGTTATCACGCACAGCAGCAGCGTGACAGTGATGACCGCGATGAACGCCATCAGCGACATGGTCTGGGCTTCGGAGCTGAAGCTGGTCATGCGCGCGCACCTCCGGTGGGCTGCTGCCACACGGGACGTCCGGAGCGGCTCTGGCGTTCCGGCCGGGGCGCGGCTGCCGCGGCCTCCTGCTCGGCGCGTTCGCGGATCGCCGCGGCGAGCGGGTCGACCTGGTTGCGCGCGATCCGCTCGTACAGCGCGATCGCAGCCAGCGCCACGGGCAGCTGGAGGAGCCCCAGGACCAGACCGGTGGTGAGACCACCGGTGATGTTGCTGGTCATCATCGAGGGGGCGTAGCCGGACAGGAAAAGGAAGATGACGAAGTAGCCGAGCGTGGTGAAGGTGGCGACGCGGCGGAGCCTGCGGTAAGCCGATCCGAGCCGGTGCAGATCATCACGATCGTCGGTGGCGGCGGGCGGTTGCGGCTGTGGGGACGCGTCCCAGGGCTGCTGCGCGGAGTCCCAGCCTTGCGGCGAGGAGTCCCACGTTCGAGGGGACGAGTCCCAGGCTCGAGGGGACGAGTCCCAGGCTGCCTGTGGATCGGTGTCCCAGGACGGCGATCCACCCTCCCAGGACTGCGACGCCGCCTCTTGGCGGTGCCGCCCGGCATTCCGGTGCTGGGGTACGGGCGGTGGGCCGGGGAAAGGCTGGTGGTACGACATCGATCTTGCTCCTTGCCGCCCCGGGGAACGGGCGGGTGGCGCTGGTGGTCCGCGTACGTTACTCATGGGTATAGCTCCTGCGTAAGGGGGTTTCCGACCGCTCGGTATGTCGGTTCGGTGACGATCCTGTGCGCGTGGCGACGGAACCCGCGGTAACCCCGTCGTGGATCTTCCCGCAGGTCACGGGTGGGTCTCGGGCCGCCCCTGGGGCCGGGCAGGCCGCTCGGCACGACCGGTCCGGCGAATGCGCAGGGCGGGCCCACGATGTGGTCGGGTGGATGCCCTCGGCTGCCCCCGGCCCGGATCGGCCTGTCCTGCTGCCGATGGCAGGAACGCCTCCGCCCAGGTCTCCGCCCGCCTGCAGCACCGGCCGGCACCCCGCGGCCTGATCGTGCCGGGCCTGGCGCTCGCGTCGGTCGGCCTTGCGCTCCTGACCGGCGTCGAGGCCGGCGGCTCCTACGCCACCCACCGGCTGCCCGACATCCTCCTCATCGGCTTCGGCTTCGGTCTCGCCTTCATGCTGCTCTTCGCCACCGCGACCGGAGGCCTCTCCCCGCAGGACTCCGGCGGGACCTCGGCGTCCTCACGGCCTAGGCCGGCTCGGTCGGATCACTTCCGCTGGCCGAGGCGGCACCAGCAGGTGAACCGGCAGGCCACCCGCCTTCGACCGCGAGGCATGCAAGCAGCGCAACACCGTCGAACGCTGCATCAACCGCTTGAAACAGTGGCGAGGCATCGCCACCCGCTATGAGAAGACCGCGACCATCTACCTGGCCGGACTCCGCATCGCGGGCATCTTCCTCCGGTCTGCGCGGTGATCCAAACGAAACGGCCTAGGCCCATGGGAACAAGTTCAGCACGCCGGACGCCGAGGTCGAAGATCAAGCTAGGCCGCGTTCCGCCAGACGGTCAGGTCTCCCAGGAGGAAGGCGAGGTCCGGTAGGGCGGTCGACTTGACCTGGATCACGTACAGCCCGATGTTGCCCTCGGTGTCCTTCATGCAGATCTCCGTGCCGGCCGCCGTCGCATCCAGCGTCCAGCTGTGGTACTTGGCGCTGTGGAGCATGAGACGACACTCGTCGAGGGTGGTGCCGTGTCCTCCGAATATCTGGACGAACGCGGCGCGGTCGCTCTTCAGTTCGCAGCCGCCCGTCTCACAACTGAAGCGGATATCGCCCTTGCTGCTGGCCACCTGCGGCTCGGAGTTCTTGAGGTTCAGCGAGTTCTCCGCGTCCAACCGCACCAGGTAGAACCCCTCCGGCCGCGGATCCTCGGGGGAGTCCGACGAGGACGCGGCATCCCCGGATGCACCGCCATCGGCCCCGGCCGCCGATGGATCCGCGGCATCCGCGGCATCCGCGGAGGAGCCCGACGAGGATCCCGGTGCGGACGCCGACGACCGTGCGGCCGGTTCCGTGGCAGACGTCTTGGAGCCGGCCGTGTCCCGGTCGCCGAGCCGGTTCGCCGCATCGATGAGCGACCATGCCAGTGCCACGACCAGCAGCGAGCCTCCCGTCACAGCGGCGGCCGCGATCAGCGCCGTACGCCGCCTGCGGGCCTTACGTTGTTCCGGCGTCGGCGTCGGCTGCGGCCCCCCGGACTGCGGCTGCGGCCACCTGAACTGCGGCTGCGGCTGCGGGTACGTCGGTGCGGGCACCGGCGGCTGCGGGTGGGCCGGGGTCGGCTCGGGTACCGGCGCCGGAACCACGGCCTCGGGCCCGGTGACCTCCCGCCACACGGCAGGTCCCCCGCCCGCGTCGGCATCCGCCCCCAGCCGCTGCCGGCACCACTCCACGACCTCCGCCGGAGTGGCCCGCTCCGCCGGGTCGGCGGCCAGGCACCGGGCGAACAGCGGACGCAGCAACTGGGGCAGCAGGGACAGGTCGGGTTCGGAGTGCACGATCCGGTACAGCACGTTGACGGCCGAACCGTCGCCGTAGAGCGGCCTGCCCAGCACCGCGAACGCCGCCGTCTGGGCGAGCGCGAAGACGTCGGTAGCCGCCGTGATGTCACTCCCGGACGCCTGCTCCGGGGACATGAAGGAGGGTGTGCCGATCGTGCCCTCCGTCGCCGTGTACGAGGTCCCGTCGGCGGCCAGCGCGATACCGAAGTCGATCACCCGTGGGCCGTCGGCGGCCAGCAGCACGTTCGACGGCTTCAGGTCCCGGTGCACGATGCCTTCGGCGTGGATGGCCTGCAATGCCTCGGCCACACCCGCCATCAGCCACAGCACCGCCGGCACCGGCAGCGGCCCGCGGCGGGTCACCGCCTCCGTCAGCGACGGCCCCGGCACGTACAGGGTGGCCAGCCACGGTGGTACGCAGTCCGCATCGGCGTCGATCAGCTCGGCGGTGTACGCCCCCTGGACCCGCCGGGCCGCCTTGATCTCCCGGCCGAACCGCCGCCT
Source organism: Streptomyces sp. NPDC060035 (assembly GCF_042736635.1). Taxonomy (NCBI): domain Bacteria; kingdom Bacillati; phylum Actinomycetota; class Actinomycetes; order Kitasatosporales; family Streptomycetaceae; genus Streptomyces; species Streptomyces sp. NPDC060035. The sequence continues at coordinate 332,686 of NZ_JBHWVO010000003.1, read as the reverse complement.
GAAGTCCGGATCGTCGGCCAGTTCCGGCCGCACGACCTTGATCGCCACGGGCCGCCCGCCCTGCGTGTGCGACAGATACACCCGGCCCATGCCACCGGCGCCCAGCCGCGCGGCGAGCCGATAGCCCGCCACCGCGGGCGGGTCGTCGGCCTGGAGTGGCTGGAAGACATCCGTCGCATGGCTCATCAGTCCCGTACCCCCGTTGTCATGCGTTGGCCAACGCCAGCGGCCTGAGCGGAGCATACGGCGCGGCCCGCTGCGGGGCCTCCCCATGACCGGCACCGAGGACGCCCCGACCGCCACCCGCACCTTCTGCGGCACCGTCACCGGGGCCTACGACGGCCACTTCAGGACGTCCATGTGGCCTCCCGCAGCAGATGGCGGAGTTGCCGACGCCGGTCGGGCTACAGCAACGCCTTCGGCCCGTCGGCGTCGAGGGCCGAGAGTCGTTCCCCTACGGCGGTGACGAACTCGGCGTCGTCCGCGAGGTCCCGTGCCCCCAGTACGGCGAGCAGTCCGCGCACCGGGCGGTCGCCCGACCCTGTCCAGGCCGCACGGATGCGGTCGGCGGCGGGGTCGTCCAGCGGCTGGTCCCGGGTGTGGCGCATCCACGCCGCGAGGGCGCCGGTGAGGACTGCCGAGGGCCTTCCTGCGATCCGGATCTCGCGCAGCGGCGTGAGCCACCGTTCGGGGATCTTCTGCGAGCTGTCCGTGGCGATCTGCCGCAGAAGGTGCCGCATGGCGGGGTTGGCGAAGCGCAGGACGAGTCCGTCGATGTACCCCTCGACGTCGAGGCCGGCCGGCAGACTGCCGGCGACCTCGGCGGCGTAGGCGCGCAGGACCGGCTCGCCCCACGGGGCGGTCATCGCATCGGCGACGCTCACCCGGCCGTCCGCGATGCCCAGGCAACTCAGCAGTGTGTGCGCGCCGTTGAGCAGGCGCAGTTTCATCACCTGGTAGGGCGCGACGTCGGGGACGAAGAGTGCGCCGGTGTCCTCCCAGCGGGGCCGGTCGGCGGCGAACGTGTCCTGCAGTACCCATTGGGTGAACGGCTCGCCGATGACTGCGCCCTCGTCGCGGATGCCGAGGACGGCGCTCGCGGCGTCGCGGTCGGCTTCGGTCGTGGCGGGGACGATGCGGTCGACGACCGTGGACGGGAAGGCGACCGCATCCGCCATCCACGTCAGGAGTGCCTCGCGGTCCGCCCAGCCGGAGGCCTCGATGTACTCGCCGACCAGCCGGGCGACGACGGTGCCGTTGTCGGCCATGTTGTCGCAGGGCACCACCGACAGCGGCGCGCCGGATGCGATCCGACGGGCACGCAGGCCGTGCGCCAACTGTGCAACCACGGTGGCAGGGGCGGGGGCCCCCGCCAGATCGGCGGCGACCAGGGGGTCTCGGGTGTCGAGGCTGCCGTCGGCGGCCCGCCGGTAGCCCTTCTCGGTGACCGTGGTCGTCACGACCGTCACGTCCGGCGAGGCGAGCAGATCACGCAGTCGGGCCGCGTCGTCCGCGGCGTGACGGATCTCCGTGAGCTGCCCGATCACGCGGGTGCGGGGGCCCTCGGGGGCACGCAGGGTCAGCGAGTACAGCCCGTCCTGCGGGGCGAGTTGCTCGACGACGGAGCGGCCTCGCTGCGAGAAGCCGGCGATGCCCCATCCTCCGCCGTGCAGTGCCTCCGCCTGCTCGGTGTGGACGGCCTGATGGGCCCGGTGGAAGGCGCCGAGTCCCAGGTGGACGATCCGGGTGCGCAGTGCCCGCGGGTCCGTGAGCGGTCCGGTTCCGGCGGGCAGGGCGCCGAGCGTCGCGTACGAGAGCCTGTTCACCAGTCGTGCACCGATCCGTCCGAGCGGCGGCCCACCGGCAGGTACTTGGGGTCGTACGGGAAGCGGGCGGCGGCCTCCTCGTCCAGCTCGACGCCGAGGCCGGGGGCGGCGGAGGGGTACAGGGCGCCGTCGCGGAGCTCGTAGGTGGGGCGGAACACCTCGTGGGTGACCGGGCTGTGCTCCATGTACTCCTGGATGCCGAAGTTGGGGACGGTCACGTCGAGGTGGACCGCGGCGGACATGCTGACCGGCGACAGGTCGGTCGCGCCGTGCGAGCCGGTACGGACCTGGTACAGCTCGGCGAGGTTGAAGATCCGCCGCACATGGGTGATGCCGCCGGCGTGGGCGACCGAGCAGCGGATGTAGTCGATGAGGCGCTCGGAGATGAGCTGCTGGCAGTCCCAGATCGAGTTGAACACCTCTCCGACGGCGATCGGTGTCGTCGTCGCCTGCCTGATCTGCCGGAAGTTCTCCTGGAGTTCGGCCGGGGACGGGTCCTCCATCCAGAACAGCCGCAGGTCCTCCAGGCGCGCGCCGAGCCGGCCGGCCTCGGTGGGGGTGAGGCGGTGGTGGACGTCGTGCAGCAGATGGAAGTCGAAGCCGAACTTCTCCCGGATATCGGCGAGATAGCGGGGAGCGAAGTCCAGGTACCGCTCGGTGTCCCAGAGCTGCTCCTCGGGAAGGGCCGCCGAGGCAGGCTCGTAGACGGAGCCCTTGCGGACGCCGTACGTGCCCGCCACACCCGGCACCGCGGCCTGGGCGCGGATCGCGCGGTAGCCGTCCTCCCTGAACCGGGCCACATCGTCGATCAGTTCACCGACGGTGGCACCGCTCGCATGGCCGTAGACCAGGGCGCCCTCGCGGGCCTTGCCGCCCAGCAGGTCGTACACCGGCATGCCGGCGACCTTGCCCTTGATGTCCCAGAGCGCGGTGTCGACGGCGGAGATCGCCGTCATGGTGACCGGGCCCCGACGCCAGTAGGCGCCCTTGTAGAGGTACTGCCACATGTCCTCGATGCGGTCGGCGTCACGGCCGATGAGCAACGGTACGAGGTGGTCGTTCAGGTACGACGCGACGGCGAGTTCGCGGCCGTTCAGGGTGGCGTCGCCGAGGCCTGTCACACCGTCGGAGGTGGTCAGCTTGAGCGTGACGAAATTGCGGCCCGGCGAGGTGATGATGACCTTCGCCTGGGTGATGGTGGCCATGGGACAGCCCTTCAGGGAGCGAGGGGGGTGAGGGATCAGTTGCGGGCGAGTGACTCGGCACGCGGGGCGGCGGTCTCGGCACGCGGCGTTGCGGTCTCGCCCCGGCCCCAGTCGGCGTACTCGATGCCGCCGCGCTTGCCGGGTGCCGTTTCCGGCATGAAGAGCAGGGCCACGATACTGACCGTGATGAGCGCGGCCACGTACAGCGCGACCCAGGTGTAGGAGCCGTCACCGGTGATCAGCAGGGCGGTGGCGACGACGGTGAACGGGCCGCTGGCGATCATCGAGCCGAACTGCCAGACCACGGAGACGCCGCTGTAGCGGGCGCGGGCCGGGAACAGTTCGGGGAAGTAGGACGCCTGCGGCGCGTAGGTGCCGGCGTGGCCGAGCGCGAGGCCGGCGATCAGCAGAAGCACGATGAGGACCATGCTGCCGCTCTCGATCGCCTTGAACGCGGGGACGACGAGCACCAGGTTGAGGACCGCGGCGGCCAGGTAGACCGGGCGGCGGCCGACCTTGTCGGTGAGCCTGCCGATCAGCGGGATCGCGACCAGTTCGCAGGCGATGGCGATCATCACGGCGTTGAGGACCATGCTGTCGTCGATGCCGTGCTCCTTGGCGTAACTGACCAGGAAGACGGTGTAGAAGGGGAAGACCGCGGCCTCGACGAACTTGGTGAACAGACCGCCGAACATCTCCCGCTTGTGGTCGCGGGCGAGCAGCTTCAGCGGAGCGACCTGGTGCGCCTGCGTCTCCTTGGCGGCCTTGAAGGTCTCCGACTCGTTGACGCGCATGCGCACGAACAGGCCGATGAGGACGACGAATGCGCTCAGCAGGAAGGGCACGCGCCATCCCCAGGAGACGAACGCCTCCTCCGAGAGCAACGACGTGAGCAGGGCGAACAGCCCGGTCGGGATCAGGTAGGCGGCCGGCGAACCGAGCTGCACGAAGCTGGCGAACAAGCCGCGTTCGGCCGGTGGTGCCGCTTCCGCCGTGAGCAGGACGGCGCCACCCTGCTCACCGCCCACACCGAATCCCTGGATCAGGCGGACCAGGACGAGGATGACGGCTGCCCAGATGCCTATCTGGTCGTAGGTCGGCATCAGGCCCACCGCGAAGGTTCCGAGGCCGGTGAGGAGCAGGGTGAAGACGAGCGCCTTCTTACGGCCGACGCGGTCACCGATGTAACCCCAGACCAGGCCGCCCAGCGGGCGCGCGAAGAACCCGACGGCATACGTCGAGAACGCGGCCAGGGTGCCCACCGCGGGGTCCACCTCGGGAAAGAACACCTTGTTGAACACCAGCGCCGACGCGGTGCCGTAGATGAAGAAGTCGTAGTACTCGGCGATGGTGCCGACCACGGAAGCGCCTACGGTCCGGCGCAGTTCCTTGGGTGAAGCCTCGACGGGGGCGGTCCCGGTGGGGGTGGTTCCCTTGGGGGTGTGCTCGCTCATCTGCCTGCCTCCTTGCAGGTAAAAGATCACGTGGCCGGTTGCATGAAGGACCACACAATCTAGATCGCGTCGGCTACCATACAAGTACTTCAGGCAACGTCAAGAGGGGGAGGGGCAACGATGGCCTTGTCCACAGGACTGCACGCCGCCCGGGCGCGGGGGCGCAATACCCGGCAACTGGTGCACGAGCTCCTGCGCACGCGGATCGTGCTGCTGGAGATCCTGCCGGGGGCGGCCCTCTCGGAGAACGACCTGGCCGCCGAGCTCGGCGTCAGCCGCACCCCCGTACGGGAAAGCCTGATCCTCCTCGCGGAGGAGGGGCTGGTCGACGTGTATCCCCAGCTCGGCACGTTCGTGGCGCGGATCAAGGAGCGGGACATCGCCTCCGCCCAGTTCGTCCGCGAGGCACTGGAGCTGGCCGCCCTGCGGGACAGCGTGACGCGCGCCGGTGAGCGGGACGTGCTGGAACTGCGCGCCCTGCTCGCCGCGCAGTCCGACGCGGAACAGCAATCCGACCCGGAGGCCTTCTTCAAGCTCGACGAGGAGTTCCACGCCCGCCTCATGGCTGCCGGTGGACACCCCGAGGTGTGGTCCGTCGTCAGCCACGCGAAGGCGCACCTCGACCGGGCACGGCGCCTGTCGCTGCCGCTCGAGGACCAGCTGCCCCTCCTCATCCGGCAGCACACCGACGTCGTCGATGCGCTGGAGCGCCGGGACATCGACGGCGCCGATGCCGCGCTGCGGGGGCATCTGCGCCAGGTCTTCGCCGATGTCGACACGATCCGCACGCGACACCCCGACCTCTTCGGCGACACCGACGCGCCGCCGCGCCCGCGCCGCGAGCCGCGCCGCCGCACGGACGGATGACGGGCGGGCGTCGCCCTGAAGAACCAACGACTTCCGGGCCGCGCTCACCCCGCGACTGACGCATGCGGCCCTACTGACCGGCTTGCCCGTACGTGGGCTCTCCGACCGCCGTGGACAGGGTGCACTCCGCCCAGACCGTCTTGCCAGGGCCGACGCGGTCATCAACGCCCCAGCGGGTGGCGAGGGCGTCGACGAGGACCAGCCCACGGCCGTGGTCCTCGTCGAAGGCCGGCATGACCAGGACAGGCCGGGCCGGGTGGGTGTCGGACACCTCGATATGGACGAGGCCCCGTCCTCCGTCATGACGGAGGAGCAGAGCGAAGTCCCTGCCGGGCACGCGGCCGTGCAGTACGGCATTCGCGGCGAGCTCGGCCACGACGGCCGTGACCGCGTCGTGGACATCAGCATCGCGAGGGTGCCCCCACTCGGCCAACTGCAGCCCGGCAAGCAGGCGCGCGAGGCGGGCACCCCGCCGCGTGGCGGAGAAGCGCTGCGCGAACAGGCGGATGAGGGCGGGGGACTGGGTGTGAGGGGCTGGCATGAGCCCAGCCTGGTGCGGAGGCGATGCCCTGGGGCAGGCACGACACCCATACAGATCGGCTTGTACTGGTTCACCCGCTGGACTGGGAGAGTCGCTGTGCGTAAGCCTTGCGTGGTCAGGCGTGGCGCAGTGCGGACGACGCGCGGTACGGGTGGGCACAGGAGAGAGGCGGCCGCGCATGGCTTCGGACAATGGCGGGGTCGGCGCGCAGTGCGGTGAGCCGGAGCTGTCGGACAGCCTGAAGACGTTCGGGGCCGTGCTGAGGGCGCTGCGCGACGAAGCGCGCCTGACCCAGGAGCAGTTCGCGCCTCGGGTGCGGTATTCGGCGGCATACATCGCCAAGATCGAGCAGGGGAAGCGGTTCCCGCCGAGGGACTTACTGGACCGCTCGGAGGAGGTCCTGGGACCGGCGGCGGCCCGGGTGCTGGCGGCGGCGGCGAGGAGCCTGACGCGGAAGGTGGGGCTGGCGTCGTGGTTCCTGCAGTGGGCGGCGATCGAGGAGGACGCGATTTCGCTCTTCTCGTACGAGTCCAGCGTGATTCCAGGGCTGTTGCAACCCGAGCCGTACATTCGCGCACTCTTCGAGCGTCGTCTGCCACCCTTGTCGGAGGACCAGTTCGAGCACCAGGTCACTGCCCGCCTGGAGCGACAGCGTCTTCTCGCGGAGCGGCCGAACACCACTTTCAGCTTCATCATTGAACAGGCGCTGCTGGAACGCCGCATGGGCGGTGACGAGGTCACGCGGGCGCTCCTCGACCACCTGCTCACGGTGAGTCGTCTGCGGAACGTGGAGATCCAGGCCATGCCGCTCGTCCAGGAGGACCATTCAGGCTTCGAAGGTCCACTTTCCCTGGCCGAGACGGCGGAGAACCGGTGGGTGGGATACGTCGAGGCCCACGACAGCAGCATGCTGATCACCGACTCAAAAGCCGCAAGCGCGATGCTTCAGCGCTATGGCAAGATGCGCTCGCAGGCTCTGAGTCAACAAGCCACCGCGGGTCTGCTGGAGCAGATGCGAGGAGCGCTATGAGCACCACTGAACTTGCATGGTTCAAGAGCAGTTACAGCGGTGGCGGCGGGGGCAACTGCGTGGAGATCGCCTTCGGTCTCGAGGCCGTGCTGGTCAGAGACTCTAAGGATGCGGGAGAACGCGCACTGACGGTCTCGCCTCGCGCCTGGTCAGCCTTCACGGAGCTTGCTGCCGACTCGCAGGTCTGAGGATCCCGGGTGCGCTGGCTTAGCCGGTGACCTGGGAGGTCACGTGGGTACGCGTACAGTCGGTGCGCCGCTTCAGGAGCCGCTCAACCGTCGCCACGCGGACGCTTGCAGAGATTCTTCGACGCCCCGGTCCCGTCAGTCGTCCGCGACTTGGATCAACATCGCGAACACGTGGCCGTTCATCCCTGCGATCAGGCTGTCGAAGACAGGGGTGACAAGGTTGGTCGCGCCGCAGTAGGAATCGTGGTTGGTCCACCAGGCTGCATCCGCGCCGAGCAGACTCACCACGCGCTTCGCGGTGTGGAGGGCTCCGGCGTCGTCCATGAGGCGATGCGGCGGCCAGACGATGTCGACCGTGGCGGCGATGGCCATGAATGCTGCCGCCTCGTTGATCTCGATGGGCTCCAGGCTGGCCTCAATGTTCAGGGCCGGCATCGGTTCGTGCGACGTGAAGAAGCGCTTCCAAGCCACGTCCTCGAAGATCTGGACGAGTAGCCCGTGGACCTGCTCCGCCAGCTCAGCCGTGCTGGGAGCTACGTCGGTAAAGCGGCCGACCCGGATGTAGACGCGCGAGACCGTGGCTAACGTGTCCATGTGGTGGGCCAGTTTGCTCAACAAGAAGTCTGTGGACTGCATGGCGCCATTCCTGTGTCCTGATGGGGCGATGGGAGCCGTCCTGGCGGTTGAGGCCTCCGCTCCGGCTGCCCGAAGCAGATCTGCGGCTTGCAAGATCCATAGCGTCGGTGGTTTCGCCCCTGAGTCAGGCCGAAGCTCGCATCGCCGCAGTGAGCATGAACGTGACCTCATCGTGCCGGCCGGCACTGTCTAGCGCCGCCGCGATGTTCAGGACCGCCTGCCTGTCTGTCCGTTCTGCGACATTAATCAGTATTGCCTCGGCAGCATCGTGCAGCCCGGCCGCTCGGCAGGAGCTGACGGCCACCACGATTTCCGCGGCCGAGTAGGACGCACCCGCCCGCCAGAGCAGGAAGCCAGCGTCCCGTTTCTGGCCAACGGCAAGGTATCGGGCCACCACTCCAGTCTCGGACCAGGTGAGTTCTGCCGTGTCTACGGGGTGCCGGTCCCCCTCTCTGCGGGGGACCGGCACCTCGGCGCGTTCCTGGGGGATCGGAAAAGCGTGCCGCCGGACACGTCGGCGAAGGCGCCGCATCCGCACCAGATTGGCTTCCTGCACACTGTGCGAAGCCGGCTGCTGTGGTCCCGCCTGGGAGCTTGCGGCCGTGGCCGGATAGCCGACGGAGCAGCATGCGCAGTGCTTCATCTTGGCGTGAATACGCAGATCAAGAAGGAACTTCAGGGTGTGTGGCAGCGGGCCGGTGCCTGAGGCGTCCTTTTCCACGACAGCGTAGAAGTCACACAGAAGCGATTCCTCGGGGATACGGCCAGCGTTCAGATGGTTCGAGAGGGTGGTTGGCTCCTGGTGGGCATCCCTGGCGATGTCGGCCTGCGTTCGAGTGCTGCACTCCCGGATCCCGCGCAGTGCTGTCACAAACGCCCTGTGTGCTGCGGTGATGCCGGGCGGCAGCTCTTTCCACGTCCTCGGCTTCGGTGTCACGCACGCATCCGTTCGTCGTCAGTGCAGCGGTGATCACCAATTGTGGACGACGCGGGCAGATTTCGGCAGTGTGTGGATGTTTTCCATAGCCCCTCGAAAGCTTGCGGAACCTGGCGTGATGGGTCGTCAACCAGAGAGAGTGGCGGAGTCAGCGAGGGGTGCCAGAGGACTGGCATTCGGGACTGCCGTGCATCTGACATAGCTGGGGGCTGTGGATGAATTTGCCGTCGTGGGAGAACGAGAAGCTCGGCACGATGAAGAGGGCCGCGCTGTGGCTGCTGACGGTCGTGCAGGAGGGCGGCACCTTCACCAAGGAAGATGTCAAGGCAGCCTTCCCCGGCATCAGTCAGGCCGATCGCAGGGTGCGTGACCTGCGTGACCACGGGTGGAAGATTGATACCCACCGGGAGGACGCGAGCCTGGGCCAGCACGAGCTGCGGTTTGTCGCGGCGGGTCAGCATGTCTGGGAACCGGGGAAGGCAACCAAGAGCGGTTCGGTCCTCACAGACACGCAGAGGCGGGCGGTTCTCACTCGCGACGGCAACCGCTGCCGGTCATGCGGGATCACGCCCGGGCAGACCTACTCCGGAACCTTCGAGACTGCTCAGATCGACATCGCCCGCCGGAAGGTGAAGCTGCCCAGCGGCACCTCATCGGTGCAGCCGATCGCGGAGTGCAATCGTTGCCGCGTGGGCGGCCGCACTCTGGAAGCGGATCTCACTGCCGTGCTTGAAGATGTTCAGAAGCTCGGTGGGCTTCAGCTGCAGACTCTCAAGGACTGGGTCTCGGCCGACGAGCGTGAATTCAGCGTCGTGGAGCGGGTGTGGGCAGACATTCGCACGCTGCCGGCGGAGGCACGCGACAAGGTGCGCGAAACCCTCGGCCTGCCCCCCGCCTGAGTTCCATACGTAGAGCCGTGGTGGGGCTGCTGCCGGCAGCAGCCCCACCCATGAAGCCCAGCCACACCATTCGCAGGCCAGAGGAGAACGAGCTGTGATCAGAAACGTCGGGGACTTCGGCTTGCCGCCGCACGCCGCCAAGAACTGGGAAGTTGTAGAGAAGCGTCTCAATGACGTAGCTGTCGGCAGTGGACTTCAGGAGACCCTGACGATTGAGTGGCGCACGAAGCCGCAGGTCGTACAGGTCATCGACATGCCGGTGAACTCGCTCTACTACAACCCGGGGACTCACCGGATCAGGGCGCAGCGCAGCTACGACCCGCAGCTTGACCGTCGGCTTGATGAGGCCCCCTGGAGCGAAGACAGCCAGAATTACCTTCAGCACCTGCTCCAAGCCGAACCCTCTGACCCGTCGAAGAGGGACAAGGATTTCGATGCTCTGAAGCAGAGCCTTGCTGATTTCAAGCAGAACGAGCCGGGGCTCATCACCCGCGAAGGCATCCTGGTCAACGGCAACACCAGGGCGGCGGCCCTGCGTGAGCTCGGTGTGGAGAACATCCGGGTGGCTGTGCTGCCGGACTCCTGCACCTGGGCAGACATCAACAAAGTTGAACTCTCCCTTCAGCTCCGCCATGACACCCGGCGGCCGTATTCGTACATCAACAGGCTCCTCACGATCGATGAGCAGGTGGAATCAGGCCGGCCGCTGAAGGAAGTCGCGCGAGACTTCCGTATCAGGGAATCGACAGCTGAACAGGATCTCTGGGTGCTTGTCTGCCTTCGGGACCTGAGCGACAGGTCCTCGACCGGCGGTGTGCAGTTGCGGCTGCTGGACTTCGAGGACGCGCAGGAGAGGCTTCGTGAGGTGCACCGCGCTTACGCCAAGGAATCGAAGACCGATACGCAGAAAGCTGAGCTGCTCAAGGAGAACCGCCTTGCTGCCATCGTGATGAACTTCTCCAAAACCGACGTCCGTCTCATCGAAGCTGACTTCCGGGGCCGCTACTTGGAGCACCGGCTGCCAGACGAACTGAAGGCGGCTCCTGCCGCGGCCCCCGCGCGGGTGATCCCCGGTATCGGCCGTGCGGTCAAGGCAGATGTGCCCCAGGTGGCTGCGGCCCGCGCCTTCACTGATTCGGTGCTTCGCGCGAAGGCGGTGGTCCGGGCGAAGGAGAAGGTTCCTTCGGCACAGCTGGATGCGGCAACTTCCGTCTTTGAAGTGGCACACAAGGCCGTCGAAGACGCGCTTGAGCCTGCCGGCAAGGACGCTCGTGTCCGCAAGCGGAAGCAAGCTGCCCCTGATCGCCTCAACGATGCCTGCCAGGACATCGAACAGTGCATCACCGACATGGTGCTGGCGAGTGCTTCTCGCAGTTTGGATGAGGAGGCCCTGGACGAGGCTGTCCTCAAGCTGAAGGCCACTCTGAGGAAGCTGGCGCAGGCCACCACACAAGCCATCGAAGTGCCAGGCGAGGGCGTCGAGTGGCTGCGTGACGCGGTGCGGCAGGGCCAGGCGTGACCATGGCGGCGGCTGGGGAAGCATCCCTGCACATCGGCTTCGATGTCACGCGTACTAAGGCCGTGCTGCGGGCGAGCGAGCAGTGCCGCAGCGACCTTAACCGGATCGCAGCCAGGTTTCCCGGAGGCGGGCTCCGGGGCCGTCTCGCACTTGAGCTGACCCTCGATGACTTCCTGGTGGGTATCGACGTTCTTGCCGACTGGCCGCACCCCGAGTCGGTCGTCTGGGCGGACGAACTGAGTGCCCTGGTCGGCGAGGTACTCGATGATGCCGATCGGGCGGAACAACAACTTCAGACACCTCGCTCGGACGCAGCGTGGGATGACAGTGGTGTGGAGTCGGCGCTGGGCCCGGCATGGCGTGCTGACCTCACGGAGTTCCAGCGTCGTGACATCGAACGGCTGCTGTCTCTGCAGCACGGGGCGAACTTCAGTGTGCCTGGAGCTGGAAAGACCCGGGTCGGGCTGGCGGTGTATGCAGCCATGCGTGAACGGGGCGAAGTCCGCCGGCTGCTGGTTGTCAGCCCGAAATCTGCTTACGAGGCGTGGCTCACTGAGAGCGAGCTGTGCTTCAAGGAGCCCCCGCTGACTGCTGTCATGGGGAAGACCCCCGACGGCATGGCGGAGATCCTGGTCGTCAACTACGAGCGACTCGACAGGTCGCTGGCGTCGCTGGCGACCTGGCTGAGGGGTGCGCCCTCCATGATCGTTCTTGATGAAGCGCATCGGATGAAGCTGGGGGCTCAGGGGACGTACGGAAGTGCCTGCATGGCGCTTGGACCACTGACCCGGCGACGTCTCATTCTCACGGGAACCCCGGCCCCGAACGGGGCTCGCGACCTGGAGAACCTGCTGTCGTTTGTCTGGCCGGGCCACGGCCGGAGAGTGGTCACGCAGGCGGTCGCAGGTGGTGATCTCGCCTACGCAAGTTCGGTGCTGAGGCCGCTGTTCACGCGGACGACGAAGAAGGAGCTGGGCCTGCCCCCGTTCGAGACGCGCATCCGGCGCCTGAAAATGCCGGAGCTGCATCGCGAGGTGTACGACGCCCTGGTTGGGCGATTCACCACGAGGGCTGAGGCATCGCGTGATGACTTCGACGCCCTGGGCAAGGCGATGCTTCGCCTTCTCATGGCAGCCACCAGTCCTGCGTTGCTTGTCGAAGGCGGAAGCAGGTATGAGCCGCTGACGTACCAGGTCCCGCCACTCGAAGTGCCGCAGGGCGAATCGCTGTACGCGCTCATGGGAAACCTGCCGGCGCATGAACTCTCCCCGAAGTACAAAGAGGCCCTGAATATCGTTGCAACGAATGCAGCGATGGGACGGAAGACGTTGGTCTGGACGACCTTCGTGCGCAGCATCACGACGATGGAGAGCCTTTTCGCGGCCTATCAGCCCGCCGTAGTGCACGGTGGCACCCCCGACCGAGAAGAGCAGATCAGGCGCTTCCGCGAGGATCCTGACTGCCACGTTCTCCTGTCCAACCCCGCCACCCTCGGCGAAGGCATCAGCTTGCATCATGTCTGCCATGACGCTGTGTACGTCGATCGTGACTTCATGGCAGGGAGGTTCCTTCAGAGTCTGGACCGAATCCACCGACTCGGACTGGCGCCTGATACCCGGACCCGCGTCACCGTGCTTGCGGTGGAGGGCACGATTGACGAGGTGGTGGCGATGAGGCTTGAGGAGAAGCTCGAATTCATGGGGCGGATCCTGGATGACCCTTCTGTGCAGCAGCTCGGTGATCTTGAGGATGAGCCGTCCGGGGCCGCAGGCATGGATATGGCGGATGTCCGCGCGTTGCTGAATCACGTCGATGCCGTCGCTGGCCACTGAGCCGACGCGCCGCGCGGCGCTTCGCTGGCTGAGTGAGTTGCGGGTGGCTGGGGTGCCCCGGGTCCGGGTGCTCTTCGCGAACCATCCGCGGTACGCGGATCTCACCCCGGCCCAGTACGCCGAAGGCCTCGCGTGGCTCAGGCGTACGGGCATGGTGACTGCGGCGGGGCGGCCAGTGGTGGAGGTATGCGACGGTGAGTTGCGGGAAGACATGGCAGCCGTCGCAATTCCTCGCGTGCTGTGGAACCAAGCCGCTGAAGACGCGAAGAAGGCCATCGGGGCGGCTGGGGAACAAGCGCTGCTGCGGCTCCTGCGGCGGGACGGGGTGCCACACGTCAGACACGTGGCTGCGGAGTCCGACGCCTACGGATACGACATAGAGGCTGCCCGGTCCGTTTTTGAGCGCGCACACATCGAGGTCAAGGCGACCACGGATCCGACCCGTCTGGTGGTTCACCTGACGCGACATGAGTACGAGGTCATGGCGGCAGATGCCGATTGGTGTCTGGTCGCAGTTCTCGTCGGCAGTGACGGCAACGCGGCGAGCGTCGCCACGGTGAACCGAGGGTGGCTCCACGGGGCTGTTCCAGTAGATCAGAGGAGAGATGGCCGCTGGGAGTCGGTGCGGTTAACGGTCCCGGTGTGCGCCCTCACACCGGGACTGGATACGGGCACATGGGTGCTGCTGCCGGAGGGGCTGCCGAGCACCGTCTGGGCGTTCCAGCCGTCACATGGGGCGTCCGCCTAACTAAGAGCGACCGGCAAATGGATCACTTGAGGCGTCGGGTCGTGGGGCGGTTGTCCCAGCGGTAGCGGGTTGTCGAGCGTCGGATGAGCATGCGGAGCGTGACGAGAACGGCGGTGGGCGTCGTCGTCCGGGGGCAGCGATGTCGCGGGCAGCGCGGGGCAAGTAGTGGCGCGCTCGTTGACGTTCTTCGCGGCGTCCGTGAGGTTGTACCGGTCGTTGTATGTGCGCTTGATGTTACGGGCCTTGGAGAAGTGGCAGCCCAGGCAGGCGATGTCGTGCTGATAAATCGGTGGCGCTGAACCGTCGGCTAAGGACAATGCGTCCATGCGCATCCGAGCAGCACACGTGGACGAACTGCCCCTACTGCAGGACATCGAGCAGGCTGCCGACGCGAGCTTTCGCGACGTCGGCATGCCAGAGATTGCCGGCGGAGACGTTCTGCCGCTCAACGAGCTGAACCGCCACCACCAGGCGGGACTGGCCTGGGTCGCGGTGGATCAAGCAGACGCGCCAGTGGCTTACCTGGTCGCAGTCCGCGTTGACGGCAACCTCCACATCGAGCAGGTCTCGGTGCATCCCGGCAGTGCACGACGCGGTATCGGGCGCTTGCTCATTGACCATCTGGCGGAGTACGCCAGGACCAACCGAATTCCCGCCTTGACGCTCACCACGTTCACCGAGACCCCGTGGAATGCCCCGTATTACACTCGCCTCGGCTTCCAGCACCTCGCCCAGAACGAGCTCACGCCCGGTCTGCGTGACATTCGCGAGCGCGAGGCGGCACGCGGCTTGGACAGGTGGCCGCGGACGAGCATGCACCGGGCAGTGTGACCGCGCAGCACAGCCACTTACTGCGAGCTCGGGCGAATGGTGGCGCTGGACACGAGACAGGCACGGGCTTGAGTGATCATGGATTTTTCTACGCTCAGTGATCAACGGAGGGCCCGTGCCTACTGTGCCATCCTGCCTGCTCGAACCCCTGTGGGACCAGTTCGCCGCCCTGCTGCCCGCGCACGATGACTATGCGCCGACCCACCCGCTGGGCTGTCACCGTCGCCGAGTCCCGGACCGGATCGTCTTCGAGCACATCGTGCAGGCCCTGGTCCACGGCACCGGATACGAGCGGATCGCCAGTCCCGGCTGCTCGGACCGCACCATCCGACGCCGAGTCAAACTCTGGTCAGAGATGGGCATATCAGAGCAGGTCCACGCTCTGGCCCTCACGGCATACGACCGGATGATCGGCCTCGAACTCGCCGAAATCTCCGTGGACGGCTGCATCACGAAAGCTCCCTCGGGCGGCGAGAAAGCCGGACGCTCCCCGGTCGACCGAGGCAAGCAGGGACTGAAGCGCTCGGTGGCCTCCGACGCGGCCGGAATCCCTCTGGGGATCGTCTCCGCAGGCGCCAACCGACATGACTCACCCTTGCTCGGCCCCACCCTCGATGCGACGAAAGCCCAGGTAGGGGAACTGCCGGAGCATGTGAACGTCAACCTCGATCGGGGCTACGACAGTGCCGCGACCCGTGCCTTGCTCGACGAATGCGGCTTCACTGGCGAGATCGCCCGCAAGGGCATGCCCGCACCGATCCAGGCCGGCAAGCGGTGGGTGGTCGAGCGTTCCCATGCGTGGATGAACGGCTACGGCAAGCTGCGGCGCTGCACCGAGAAGAGCGGCAGCACTGTGGACTTCTACCTCTACCTTGCTGCCGTTTTCGTCACGCTCCGCATGCTCATCCGACGCTCGACAACCCGGTACCGCTGGGACAGCCGCCCCACGACCCGACGCCTCAAGTGATCCATTTGCCGGTCGCTCTAAGGCTGCAATCAGGCGCGCGCGGACGGCTGCTGGTGCTGGATGACTCCAATCGAAGCAGATTGGAGCGTTTGTTCGAATATACTCGGCTTCGATCTCCGCCCATGCGGTGCCGACCTGACTTGGTCTCTCGCCGGGGATCGGTGCTTCGAGTGGGTGACAACTCGGGCCGGCGCTGCGAGGGCCGGCCCGGGTAGGCTCTGCGCGTGCCGCGTCTCAAGTTTGAGCCGAAGCGGTTGCTCGCGAGTTTGAGTACTCGGCCCGCGTGTGGGTGTGCCGACGCGACACCTGTCCTCTGTCAATCAACCGTACGAAGAGGAGCCTGAGCCGATGGGCCTCCAGTCCCGCCAGGAGGACCCGATGGGTCCCAGCGATGACGTGCTGACCTCAATCGAGATCTGTGCGGGGGCCGGAGGGCAGGCCATCGGCCTTCATGAGGCCGGTTTTAAGCACCTGGCGCTTGTGGAAATTGACCCGCATGCTGCCGAGACTCTTCGGGGCAACATTGGCAACCTGAAGGAGTGGAGTTGGGAGAGAGAATACTGCGACGTTATTTCCGGTGACGTGAACGATTTCTCTCCCATTCCTTCCGATGAGAGTCGTGAATCTGATCTAAAAAGGGTTCGGGGATATCTCGGGAAGCCGCTTGCCCGAGGAGATCTCGGCCTCCTCGCTGGTGGTGTGCCGTGCCCCCCATTCTCGCATGCCGGAAAGCAGTTGGGGAAGGATGATGAGCGTGACCTATTCCCGCGCATTCTTGAGCTGACTGATGAGCTTCGCCCTAAAGCGGTGATGATTGAGAACGTACGCGGTATCAAAGACGCGAAATTTGAAGAGTATCGCACGTACATTAAGGCGCGCCTTCAGGGGGGCTGGGCCAAGCACCCTGTCACGGGAATCCAAGAGAATTTTACTGGTCTCGGCTACGAAGTCTGCGAGTGGGAAGTGCTTGAGGCCAGCGATTTTGGTGTGCCACAGCTGCGTCCAAGGGCAGTCCTTGTGGCTATCCGCAAGGATGTGCTAGGTGACATCAAATTTGTGTGGCCCACCGCTACGGGAATTCCTCAGAGTGTCTTCCGTGCGCTAGAGAGCTCCATGAACCTCAGGTATGCGCCCTACCTGAAGATGAGTGGCGATGTGGCACGCCTGGCGGAGCAACGGCTTCGCCAGTGGAAGGAGAAGGCGCAGAAGGCTGAGAGCAGAAAAGACTGCGGCGTTGCGCCCACGCTGGTTGGCGGGTCGAAAAAGCACGGCGGTGCCGACCTCGGGCCGAGCCGCGCGAAGGCGGCCTGGGCGCTCCTGGGCGTCTCGGGGGTGGGTGTTGCCAACTCGCACGATGAGAGCGTGAAGAAGAAGAGCCAGGACAGGGACCTGTTCCGGGACGCAGGGCCCATGCTCACAGTCGAGCAGGCCGCGATTATCCAGGGGTTTCCGGCCAACTGGAAGTTCTCTGGCGGCAAGACGGCTCAGTACCGGCAGGTCGGCAACGCGTTCCCGCCGCCTGTTGCGGCCGCAGTGGGCAAGGCGATCGCGGATGTGCTGCTCGCTGCCCATGAGCGCGACCGTCACAAGCATGCTCCCAAGGCTGTTCTACCCGGACAGGCCGCGCCGACGCCTGCGGACAGTGCTAACAATCTTGAGAGCGCACACGTCTGAGTCCTGGTGCTCCCAGAAGCGTAGGACCAGCCAGCCCGCCTCGGTGAGGCGCTTGTCGGTATCGCGGTCCCGGGCCATATTCCGGGCCACTTTGTCTGACCAGTAGCCGGGATTGGTCTTGGGGGCGACGTAGTGCTCGGGACAGCCGTGCCAATAGCAGCCGTCGATGAATACGGCTACCTTCGCCGGACGGAAGACCAGGTCTGCCGTCCGGCGAAGGGCTGGCAACGGTCTGGCGGCGACTCGGTACCGCAGACCGTTTGCGTGTACGAGCCGCCGGATGAGCCGCTCCGGCTGCGTATCGCGGCTGCGAATTGCCTGCATGTTTCTCCTGCGCGCGGCAGAAGAGGCCCACGAACCGTCTGGCGGGGTCCAGCCTTTGGGATCAGGCACCGGTTCACTCCAGAATCATTTGTCATGGCACTTCAATAGTGGCCTCACCACGGCGGGACGAGTCGACTGCCCGGAAGCGAACGCAGGGTACCGAGTGCGCTGTGGCGCTGGCGGCCGGAATGAATGCCGCTGCCAGCACCACGTTGGCCGGATCGATGCTGCGGCCGGTTACGAGATCTGCCGGATAGCCCAGATCAGGGTCGACTACCGGGTACAACAGCACGGCTCCACGGCGCGGACGATGAAGCTGTGACGCGAACGGGTCGTCATCGCTCAACGGGCGAAGGCCGGCGATGCGCTCAGCGGACTGACGGTGGGCCACACCAGAGATGCGGTTGAACACACCGCGCACGTTCCGCTTGCGCTGCACCAGCGTGACGGGCTGGCTTCCGAGAATGCTGGCTGCAACGCTCGTCGGTCCAGAAGTCTGGGGCAGAATCAACGCCCAGTCGTCGGTAGCACAGCCCGCGTCGCTGGCGTCCTTGAGATAGGCCAGGTGGGGAGCGAACAGGTCAGGTCGGCCCCAGGCAACGCTGCTCATGATGCCGAGCAGCCGGGCGTGGCTGAGGACTGCTGTTTTGGCTACGTAGCGGGTGAATCCGCCACGGTCGTCGTCGGAGAGAGTGACGAGGACGGTTATGTCTTCGCTCAGCGCTTCGAGGCTCGGCCGCCAGACCTCCGCGTTGTGCCGCAGGTCCGCCGCCGCCGTCGGGTACGCCGTCGGCTCCACCCACTGCCCCGGCGACCGGATCTCCACCAGCTCCGCGTTGAACATCTTGTTGCGGGCCGCCGGCTTCAGCCAGGACAGGTGCTGCGAGACCAGCGGCGGGATCTGGGCGGGGGTGACCTGGGGCTTGCCGTCCACCAGGGCGGCGTAGCGGGTGAGTTGGGCGCGGAAGGTTTCCTCGTCGCGGCAGATCGCCTCGAAGGCCTCGTACAGGTCGACGGTCTTGTATTTACCCAGGGCCTCCTCGCGCCCGATGTACAGGCGGACCAGATCCCGGTAGTTGGGGCGGAAACCGAACCAGCGGCCCATCTGCATGAGGGTGTCGGCCTGTTGGGTGGTGCGGCGGTAATACGTGATCGTGAGGCCCTCGATCGTGAACCCGCGGGAGAGCTTGGTGCCGCCGACCAGGATCTTCCACACGTGCGGCGTGCGGTCGAAGTCCAGTTCCGGCTGCTCGTAGTCCCGTTCGGTGTCGCCGTTGACGATGATGACCGGTTCGCCACCCGAGTTGATGAGCTGGCGTGCCCGGGAAACGTACGGCTTGAGGTCGTCGTACGACGTGGGCGTGGGCAGGTCGTCGTCCGCGAAGCGCTGGAAGTCGTCGGCGAGGAGGGCGGCGAGGCGGGCGTGACCCTCCTGACCGGTGTAGGCCGAACGGTGCCACATCGAGTTGATGCGCAGGGCGAGAATTGCGTGTTCACGCTGCCGTACGGACTCGTGGACGAGCATCGTGTGGTGGCGGAACGGGCCTTCGGGAACGCCATGGGCCGCTCGGTACAACTTCAGCGCGCCGGTGAGGACGAAGGCATCCAGCGCTTCCTGGAGCCGGTCGACGGTACCGTCGTAGATCCCGCGTACGTGTGTCTCCTCGGCGGTTCCTTCGGTCTCGAGGTCGTGGAAGTCCTGCACGCCCATGTAACCGGTCGGGCGAGGCAGTGAGATCAGGAAGTCCCGCGGGAAGATGTCCTCTTCGTCGCCCGGATCCACGAAGACGTTGGCGAAGGGCGTCGCTGTGTAGCCGACGTACTGGGCGCGCGGAAGCAGGCTGAGGAGCTGCGTGATCTGGCCGTTGATGGCCTTGCGCGTGACCTTGCCGTCCTCCCACTTCTTCGGGTCCGTCGTGTTCACCGACGCCTGGTCGGACTCGTCGTCGATGATCAGAGCGGGGATCTCGGAGAGGATCGGGCCGATCTTCTTCAGATCCTTGATCAGCTTGGCCAGGACCAACGAGTTCTTCTTCACCACCATCACGCGCGCGGCCGCGTGGTGCAGGTTTTCCGGGACGTACAGCGGCTGGGTGCGGTCCTGCTTGTCGAATTCGAGGGCCCGGATGCCGGTTTCCAGGCTCTTGTAGTCGTTGTCCCGTGTCGTGAGGCGCTCGATGTCGAAGGAGCCCAGCGTCGACGGACGACCGCCGTGGCTGACGAACTTCGCCGGCCAGTCCTCGTCATCCTGGTAGTCGACGCCGACGAGCGCGTCTGTGTCCGCCGGATCGGCGCCGCGCAGGATGTTCTCCTGACCGATCAGCTCCATGTCCAGACGGCGCTGGGTCTGGCCGCGGAGAAGGCTCAGAGTGCCGCCGAGCACGATGACCAGGCGGTAGCCCGCGTCGATGGCCTTCGCGGTGACGCCCGTGAAGTTGGCCGTCTTGCCGGACTGGACGTACCCGACGACCAGGCCCCGTGCGCCGTACGCCTCGGTGCGGGTGGGGTCGGAGAGGCGCTCGACCACGGCGTGGCTCGCCTCGTCGAGGCTGGAGACCGCCGCGTCCGACCAGCCCTTGCTGCGCAGCGTCCGCTCGTAGGAGTCCCAGTAGAAGGCGCGGGCAGCCGCTGCGTCCCTGGAGTACCAGGGGGTGAACTCCCGGCTGATGACCGTCGCGCCGGGCTCCTTGAAGACCGGGACCGCATGGTCGAGGGCCTTGCGCAGATCGGCGCCGAAGCCGAGGCGGTCGAACGTGTCCGCGCGGCGTGCGTCGGTACGGGGCGGGGAGGCGGACCAGTCGGCCTGCTCCGCGAGGTCCCAGGCGGTCAGGGTGCGGTGCCAGAGCGCGGTGAGCTCGTCCCCGGGGCCTGCGGCGACTATCCGGTCGCGGAAGTGGCCGAGGTAGGTGTCGGCCGGTTCCTCCGCCTCGGAGAGTGCGAAGGCCAGCTTCGCGAAGGCCTTGGGACCCCGGCGCATGGCCGCCAGGACGTCGCCGTGGAGATTGAACAGGTGGTCGGTCATCGCGGGAGCGGCTTCCTCGAAGGGTGGCGGGGGGACGGGGCGGTGAGTGTCAGCGGGCCAGTTCGCAGCGGGCCGCTGCCACCAGGACGCTGTTCCACAGGGCCACGTTGTCGGTGTGGACGGCCCGCACCCGTTCCTTCTGGAAGATCTCGTTGACCATCAGATAGAGCATGCTCTTGACGACCGGGGCGTCGTTGAGACCACCGCGCCGGCCGCCGTTGAACACCTGCCGGTACTCCTTGTTGAGCTTGATGACCCGCTCGTCGCGGTCGAGTTCGAAGAACACGTCCGGCGACAGCGTGTCCCATCGGAAGGTGACCGGGTCCTCACCCTCCAGCTCCGGCAGTTCGTCGCGGAGCGTGCGCTTCAGACGCGGGTCGAGTCCCTTGCCTGCGGGGATCACCGCTTTGCGCTGCGGCTCGGAGGCACGCTTGGCCGCCTCCCGGTAGGTCGCCTGCGCCTCCTGGACGTACTCGGCGAAAGTGTGGCCCGCTGCGTCCGTGGCCTGCTCGAGACCCCGTGCGAAGGCCGGGGTGACGGTCACGCCGTCCTTCTTGACCGTGAGGCTGAAGACGTCGTTCGGCTCGGCCGGCAGATCGATCGCTATACGGGCGAGGGCCAGGTGCCCCTCGGGGCTGCGGGTGCTGTTCCAACCGCCCGCCTGGACAAGCCGGTTGTTGCGGTAGATGTAGAAGCCCTGGCGCTCGGAGAGCGAGCCGATGCCGCGGAAGCTGACGAGCGGGGACTTCGGCGGCCAGATGTGAGCGGCCAGGGCGACCTCGCCGACACCCTCGACGGGGGCGGTGAACGTACGTGGGTAACCGGCCCGGCCGGGGATGCGGTAGCCGAAGGGATCGATCGGCTCGACGCCGCGGTGGTCCAGCTCCTCCTTGGTCGCCACGTCCTCGACGACGATGTCGACGTTGAAGTCGTCGTCGGCCAGAAAGCGGTGCAGGTGGAGCCCCAGGTGGGTCTCCAGCTTCTCGATCGCGTCGTTGAGATAGCGGTCCGCCTGTCCCGCGGTGACCGTGTCGAAGGCGCGGACCCGGTCCCAGCGGACGATCGTGCCGTGCCACTCGATCAGGCCGTCGTAGCGGTCGACCAGGTCCTGGCAGTAGCCGGGGTCGACGATGTCGCAGGTGAAGTCGGCCTGGGCGCGTGCCGTCAGCCAGCGGCGGCCGGTGGACGGGCTGCGCTTGGTGCGGCTGATGACGGTGAGCGAATCGGCGTGGGAGAGGGAGGCGGCCTTGAGGCCGGCGCCGAAGTGGCCGAGCGCGCGCTCGCCGTACCCCTGTCTGCCTCCGACCGTCATAGCGGTGTCGAGCGCCTCGTCGTTCATGCCGGAACCGTCGTCGACGACGAGGAGACTGACGAGGCGGTCCTCGTCCCGGAGGAAGCTGATGACGACGTTGCGGGCGCCCGCGTCGATGGAGTTGTCCACGAGGTCGGCAATCGCCGCCTCGAATCCGTATCCCTGGTGCGTCAGTGATTCGACGTAACGGGGCGCGGGCGGGAGGCGCTTGCTGCCGGTCGTCGGGATCTCGTACTGCCAGTCCGCGGAAGGCTGGTAGGGCGGCATGGGAACTTCCTCGCACAGACAGAGCGGGGCTTGCGTGGGGACGAGCGGCCCGGGGACGATTAGTTGAATGTGATCGTATTGCAAAGATGCGACATAGGGGAGTCCCGGTGAATTCCGGTCGTCCCGGCGGGGCGAGCGGGGGTTTTGTGGCGCATTGCCGCTGCTCGCGAAGCCCCTTGCAGAGGGCAACGCCGTCGCCCGCGCAGCCGAGCGCCCCCGTGCGGGCGCGGAGGCGCTCCGTACGGGGGTCGCGGTGGGGTGTCAGGCGCGTACTGCGGTGATCAGTACGCCGTTTCCGGCCTGGATCCTGAGTGTGGTGCCGTCCCATGTGGCGGGCAGCGGGAACGGTGTGGTGTCCACCGGGGAGCCGGCGTCGACCGGGGCGGATTCCGCGGAGTGGCCCCATTGCAGCGTGAGCGAGGCATCGTCGCCGACCGTGCCGGGCATGCCGGTGGCCGCCCAGACGTTCTCCGTACTCACGTTGTCGATGCGGACCACGAGCTCGCTTCCGGTGAGCTCGAAGGAACCCATCAGGTCGTCCCCGTCGAGGCTCCAGTTCCGGCCCGTGATCTCGATCCGTTTGTACTCGTCGTTGACCTGACCCTGCGGGGTGAAGGCGAGGTTCCATGAGCCGGCTACGAAGGCCTGGACCGCGGCCCCGGTGACCGTCGGCCTGGCGGGCTTGCCGACCGCTCCCGGCGCCTCGTCGCCGTCCTTCTTCCCGCCGCAGGCCGCCAGTGCGACGGAGAGCAGGCCGAGGCCGCCGTACCTGAGCATGTCCCGCCTTCGTACGGACTTCCCCAGCTGCCCGAGTCCGTTCAGCACCGGTGCCTGCCTTCCTCTTGTGCGGCCGACCGGGCCTGCCATCCGACCGCCTGTCCGCTCTGTCATTGTTCGGGAGCCAGAGTGTGGCGCAGGTGTGGTCCGGGTGTCAGCGAATTGCGCGTATGTGGATGTACTCGTCCTTCGGGGCGAGGAAAGTGATATTGGGGCGTATCACGTCCCATCTGCCCGGACTGGTGAGCTGTCCCCGGCAGGCCGAGCGTGGCCTACTTGGCCTTGTCCTCGGCGAGCGTGTGTGCGACCAGGGCGTTGGCGTGGCCGTGGCCCAGGCCGTGCTCCGTCTTGAGCCAGGACACGAGCTCCGTGTGCTTGGCCAGTGGCGAGGTGCGGACGAGGTCCTTCCACTCCGCGATCGGGCGGCCGTGCTTCTTCTCGATCGAGGGGAAGTAGCTCGCGGGGCCCTTTACCGGCTCGGTCATGTCGTTGCGTCCCGTCTGTTTTCGTACGTCGTCAGGTGATCGACAGGGAGGTCGAGTCCTGTTGCGCTTACGACTGCGGGCGCGCCCGAAAGTGATCGGTTGGCCGCGTCGACTTTTTAGATTCTGATATCCGCACCGCCTGCGGCCGTCTGAAGCCTCCGGTCGCGGGCGGCTGGCAGGGGGCAGATCCTGGGGGCGTCCATGTCGGTGTACGGAGACTCGCTCCCGGGTCCCGTGAAAGGGGCGAAGGAGCAGGGTTGATGGCTGATACGCCCCTGACCGGGGCCGACGGGGACGCTGTGGGGGCGGCCCTGCTGGAAGCGCTCTTCACGCAGTCGCGGGTACGCGTCCTTGTGCTCGATCCGCAGCTGAACGTCGTACGCGTCAGCGGCCCGCCCGAGAGCGAGGCGGCCATCGGGCAGCTTCGCGGGCGCTCGTTCGCCGAGGCGTGCGGATTCGTGGACCCGGAGGGTGCGGAGGCCTTCGTACGTGAGGCCCTGTACACCGGCAGCCTCGGCACGGAGCGCTCGTTCCGCGCCCGGCCGACCGACGGATCGGCGGGTCTGCGCACCCTGTCCGTATCGGCGTTCCCCCTGCGGGACCCGCAGGGGGAGGAGCTGGGGGCGGCGGTCGCCGTGGTCGATGCCACCGGCTGGGTGCGCTCGGAGGCCCGGCAGTCGGCGCTCCTCTCGGTCCGCCAGAGCGTGGGCCGGACGCTGGACGTCGAGGCCACCTGCCGCGAACTCGTCGACGCGCTCGCACCCGGTTACGCGGACATCGCCGTGGTCGAGGTCGTCGACGCGGTGCTGCGCGGCGAGGAACCCACTCCGGGCCCGCTGGCCCCCGGTGTACCGCTGCGCCGTGCCGCCTCCAGAGGCAACAGCGTCGACCCCGCCCACCCGGTGGGAGACGTACGCGCCATCGCGCCCGGAACGCCCTACGAGCGGGTGATGTCCGATCTCCGGCCGCGCCTGATCTCCCTGAAGGACGCCCCGTGGTTCGACTCCGACATCGCACGTGCCCGCTCGATCCACTCGGTCGGCGCCCACACCCTCCTTGTGGCACCGCTGACCCTGCGCGGAGCGGTCCTGGGCATGGTGAGCCTCTATCGGTGCAACGACTCCGAACCGTTCGGCGACGACGACATCCCGGTCGTGACGACGCTGGCCTCCCGGACCGCACTCAGCATCGACAACGCACGCCGTTACGTGCACGAGCACACCATCGCCAGCACCCTCCAGCGACGGCTCCTTCCCGGGGACCCGGCAGCCAGGACCGGCGTCGAGACGGCCCATCTGCTGATGCCGGGCGGAGGAACCGGCTGCTGGTTCGACACGATCGCCCTGTCCGGTGCCCGCACCGCGCTGGTCATCGGCGAGGTGGACGAGCACGGCATCCATGCGGCAACCACCATGGGCCAGCTGCGCACCGTCATCCACGCGCTCGCCGGACTCGACCTGGAACCGGACGAGCTGCTCGCACGCCTGTACGGCACCGCCAGGCGATTGGCGCAGGAGCGTGCGGACCTGCCGACCAGCGACCCGTTGCACAGGAGCCCGCTCGCGGCCACCTGCGTGTACGCCACGTACGACCCGTTCAGCCGTACGTGCACGGTCGCGTCGGCCGGTCATCCGGCCCCGCTCGTCATCAGCCCGGACGGTTCCGCGTCGATGGCCGGCCTGCCCGAAGGGCCCTCGCTCGGCTCCGACGAGCCGACACCGTTCGCGACAACCTCGTTCACGCTGAGCGAGGGCAGCATGCTGGCGTTCTACAGCCGAGCGATGCAGAGCCATGCCGAGTCCTCGTCCGGCGCCCTGCGCCGCGTGCTCACCCACCCCGAGCGCCCCTTGCGGGAGTTGTGCGACGAGGCCTCCTACGTGCTCCCCGACACGATCGACCTCCAGGGTGCCACCCTGCTCCTGGCGCGGACCAAGGGCATGCCCGCGGACCGCTTCGCCGCATGGGAGCTGCCGCACGACACCTCGGCCCCCGCGTCGGCTCGCCGTCTGGCAGAACGGACGCTCGCCGACTGGAACCTGGACGAGGACTCGATCTACGCGGCCGAGCTCATCGTCAGCGAACTCGTGACCAACGCGGTGCGCTACGGCCGGCCGCCGTTGGAACTGCGTCTCATCCTCGACCGGGGACTGACGTGCGAGATCCGCGACACCAGCCCCACGGCTCCCCACCTGCGCCATGCCCGGACGGTCGACGAGGGCGGCCGTGGCCTCTTCATCATCTCCCAGCTCGCCAACCAGTGGGGCGCCCGCTACGCGCCCGAGGGCAAGACTGTCTGGGCCGAGCAGGCACTGCCGCCCGAGTCTCCTGAGCCCGCCTGACGCGACTGCCCGGGGCCGGCACCGGCTTTCGCACGGCTCGTGAGTGGAGTGGGTGCAAAGGGGTGCCCCGTGTCAACTCGCGTGAAATACTTGTGTGTTCAGTGGATCGCTTCAGGATCGCTTCATCGCGGGGCGGCGGTAACGGTGCCGATGGGGGCAGAGCGCATGACAGACGGGGCGTACGCGGGCGGGCAGGAGCCGGGGCGGAGCGGGGGAACGGTCGAGTTACGGATCAGCGTCAGCGGTACCCACACCCGCAGGGACGACCTCGAAGCACTCCACACCTGGCTGAAGAGCGCGCCCGCGCTCGAAGAGGCACAGGAGCGGGACGAGCTCGGCGTCCGGCGGAAGGACTCGCTCACCCAGACCGAGGGCATGAGCGGGGAGCTGATCCAGGACATCATCCTCGTCGTCTCCGTCGAGGTGGCGCGGTCCGTCTCGGAGAACGCGTGGCGGGCCGTGGAGACCTGGCTGCGCAACCGGCGCCGGTTCGCCGACCCCGAGGAGACACCACGCGTCACCCTCGCCGGGCCCGGCACGGGGCCCGGCTCCGGTCTCGGTCGTGACACCGATCGTGACGACCCGCCGGAGGCGGGGCCCGAGTCCGGCGGGCGGAACGGAGCGCGCGGCGACGAGCCCGGAGAGGTCTAGACGCCGTGCCGCCGTACAACGCGCGCGGCGAGGAGAACAGGGCCGAGCGGCACCGTGCCGTGCTCGTCGGGGTGGAGTCCTACACCGGTAACCGGAACGACCTGCCGGCCGTCCGGCACAGCCTTCGCCTCATGGCCGAGGCCCTGACCGCCGAGGGCACCGGGGTACTGGATCCGGCGGATCTCGTCATCGTTCCGGAAGCCGGGGAGCCGGACGGTTCCGGGGCCGTCGATCCGCTTCACGTGCGTGCGGCGCTCAGCGCTGCCCGCGACGAGGTGACCGGCCTGCTGATCGTCTACTTCGCCGGGCACGGCATCGTGCGCCCCGACGGCAGCGACCTCAACCTGATGTTCACCGACTCGCGTGTCACGCGGGACCCGCGCCACCCCTTCGTGGACACCCTGTCCTGGCGGGACGACGTCATGCCCGAGCTGCGCAACGCCCGCGCCGACTGGGTGGTCGTCATTCTCGACTGCTGCTTCGCGGGCAACGCGCTCTCCTCCTTCGCCCCTTCCGTCGGGCAGAACTTCGCCCTGCTCACCGCCGCCGAGCCGGGCGTGGAGATCCCACCCGGCGACCCGGCCGCCGGTACGGAGTTCACCGCAGCCCTGCACCGGCTGTTGACCGGGTCCACCGCCGGGCCGGAACCGGCGACGTTCACCAGGATCGTCACGGGGATACGCGAGGCGATGGCACCGCTCAAAGCCGTCGACGGGCACCCGTGGATTCCGGAGGAGCGGCGGCACGGCGACGATGTGGTGCTCGCCCTGACGGGAGACACGGCACCGCCCCCGGCGTCTTCCCCGCCGCCTCGGCCGCGGCCGACGGATCCGGCGGTTCTGCCGGAGCCCCGGATGCGGCGACTGCCCTCACCTGCTGTCGTGGGCCGTTGGCTCCTGGCGCAGCAACGCCGTATGACCCGCGCAACCACCCTCGTCCTCGCGGGCGTCGTCGTCCTCGCCGGGGCGGGCGCCTGGCTCCTCCCAGGCCTTCTGCCCGGCGGGCCCACCTCCTGTGCGCCGCCCCTGGAACTGCGCGTTCTCGCCGACCCCGACATCAGTCCCACCATCCAGAGGGCCGCCGACGCCTATCCGAAGCGGCAGCGGGACGGGGACGCCGACTGCCGGGCCGTCAGCATCAGCGTGTACGACGCCAAGGCCACGGACGCCGTGGCTGCCTTCCGGTCCTCCTCGCTCTGGCAGGAGCCGCCCGCCGCCTGCCCCACGTCGGGCGACTGCCTGCGGCCCCAACGGGACCTCGGCGCCCAGCCCGACATCTGGATTCCGGCCGCCGGGAGTGCGTGGCAGCGGGCGACGGACACAGGGGAGAACGGCGCCGCCGGAGGCATCGCTGCCGCCTCCGCCTCGGCGGCGGTGGCCGGCTCCGACGAGGGTGCCGGGGACAGTGTCGTGACGCTGGAGCCGCTCGGACCCCTCGCGTTCACCCCGATGGTCCTCGCCGTGCCGTACACCATGCCGCTCGCGAAAGCCGTGCAGACCGGCACCCCGCTCGGCTCGATCATCTCCGCGCTGCTGGAGGGACGGGAGGCGCAGGAGGAGCCGGTCGCCGTCCTGCGGCCCGACCCGGAGGGCACGGACGGGGCCCTGCTGTCGACCGGGGCCCTGTATGCGTCCGAGGGCTCCGGACCCGCATCCGTCATCGAGCAGGGCATGGCCCAGGCACTCAGCCCGATGCCCTCCACGGCCAGGGAGCTGATGTGTGCCCTGGCCGATGCTTCCCTCAACGACCTGGAGGAAAGGGCCGCCGTCCTCGTACCCGAGCAGACCATGGCGCAGTTCAACCTGCGCCCCAAGGACCCCGGCCACCAGTCCTGCGCGACGGACACCCTGGACGGCCGCACCGCCCAGTACCCCTCGGACGTACCGGTCCTGGATCTGCCGTTCCTCCGGGTCACCTGGGACGACGCGGGCCGGGACGCCGGGGCGCGCAGGGCTGCGGTGACGGACTTCCACGACTGGCTGGTCACGGACCCCGACGCGAAGAAGCTGTTCACCGACGACGGATTCCGCGGCGTCGGCGAGGACGGGAAACCCGCCGCGCCCGCCGAGGGCTCGCCGCTCATGGCGGACGCCAACGAGGAAGCCGTACGGGAGCAGCTCCCGCCGGCCGACGCGAGCACGGTCACGGCCGCCTCGCTGAGCGACACCCTGCGCCGCTACCGGGAGGCCCTCGGGCCGGGACGGGTCCTGTACCTCCTGGACAACTCGACCTCGATGGCGGACAAACGGGTCTGGGACGGCACAGGGCGGGCCAAGGAGCTGGTGACCCGTTCGATGGGCTCTCTGGGCACCAAGGACACGTACGGCGTGTGGACACTGGCCGTGAAGAAGGGGAGGACGGCCACGGACGTGGTGCCGTTCGGGCCGAACACCGGGGGCAACGGGCAGCGGGACAGCGCACAACGGGCCGTTGCCGCAGCCGGAACCGCCGACATCGACGCCCGCATCGTGGACGGGCTGCGCGACGCACTCACCACACTGCGCGGAGGATCCACCAAGGACGAACAGCCGCGGCTCCTCGTCCTGGTCACCGACGACGAGGACTCCACGGACATCAGGAAGAAGGAGCTGGGTCAGCTGCTCGCAGACGCTCACCAGGGGTTGCGGGTAAGGATCGTGGCGGTCTCGCTGCAGAACGGCGGCTGCTCGGCCGGCCGGTTCGGCGAGCAGATCGCCGGGGCGACCGGCGGGCGCTGCCTGGACCCGGCGGACGACATTCCGACCGAGTTGGCAGCCGAGGTCGCCAAGACCGGCACGGGGGACGCGACATGACAAGCCGTCACGTCCGGCGTTCCCGTGTCCGCGCAGCCGCCGCGGTCACCTGTCTGTTCGCCCTCGCCTGCGCAGCCTGTACGGGCGGCCCCGACGACACGCCTTCGCCCGACATGAAGAGCGAGGCCGCGGAGGGGCCCGTCGTCGTCGCCAGCGGGCTCGACGTCACGGGGTCGGGGGGCGTGCGGCAGCAGCTCATAGAGGAGTGGAACCGCAGCCACGCCAAGAACAAGGCCCAGCAGGCCAAGCTCGTCGAACTGCCCGGCGGCGCCGACCAGCAGCGCAGCCAGCTTCTCGGTGCGCTCCAGTCCGGCAGCGCCCGCTACGACGTGGTGAATCTCGACATCACCTGGATCCCCGAATTCGCCGAGGCCGGACTCATCAGCCCGATGCCCGGCACCGGCGACGGCGGCGGCGACGACGGTACCGACGACATCGATCTCGACTTCATCAAGCGGGTCCACGCGACGACGGTCTGGAAGGGCCGCTCCTACGCCCGGCCGTTCAACACGGACGTCGGTCTCCTCTACTACCGCCCCGATCTGCTGACGGCCGCGGGAATCCAGACCGGCCGGCAGCCCACCGCCGCCTGGACCTGGGACGACCTCTACGCCTCCGTGGGCACCCTCGCGCTCAGCCCGGACCGCACGGACGACCGCGCGGGCTGGACCACCCAGCTGAAGCAGTACGAGGGGCTGACCGCCAACGCCATCGAGGCGTTCGCCAGCGTGGGCGTCGAGCTCGCCGACAGCGAAGGTCGCTACACGTCCGGCCCCGAGAAGCTGAAGAAGGGGCTCGACGAACTGCTCGACCGCGCCCGCCTCGGCCGGATCCAGCCCGCCGCCCTCTCCTCGGACGAGACGGCGGCGCTCACCGACTTCGCCGCGGGACGCGCCGTGTTCCTGCGCCACTGGCCCTACGTGTACGGGGCTTTGAAGGCGCTGCTGCCATCGAACGCGTACTCGGTGAACCGGCTGCCGGGTGTCTCCGTACTCGGGGGGCAGAACCTCGCCGTCACCGCGGACTCGCCCCGCGCCGACAACGCCCGCGCGCTCGTCACGTTCCTGACCTCGAGGGAGAGCGAGCGCTGCCTGCTCGACGCGGGCTTCGCCGCGACCCGGGCCTCCGCGTACACCGACGGCTCCCGATGGCCCTGCTGGCCCGCCGTGGCCGCGGCACTGCGGCCCGCCGGGGACTCGCCCAAGGCGGCGGGTACCGCCGATCCGCCGCCGTCCGGGGCGCCCTCTCCGTCGGGAGAGGGTGCCTCGGGGGAACAGGGGGTGTCGGCGCGGGCCGCGTACACACGGACCCTGAGCGCGGCGCTGAACGAGGCGGTGCAGCGCCCGCGCACCCCGTACTACGGGGCGTTCACTCACGTACTGCAGTCCCGTGTGCACGCACTGCTGGCCGCCAAGTCGCCGGACAGCACCGCGGCGGCCGTCAAGCTGGACGCCGAGCTGCGGGACGCCTTCGCCGGCAGGTGAGCATCCCCCCGGGGCGTGCTACGCGGTTCCGTGGCACTCCCGGTACGTACGCCCGGAGCCGCACCAGCACGCCGCACTGCGCGCCGGGGGCCACGGTACGGCGCGGCCGCGGGCCGCGAGGGTGGTGGCGTACTGGGGGAGCAGGTC
Organism: Streptomyces sp. NPDC060035; assembly: GCF_042736635.1. Lineage (NCBI taxonomy): Bacteria > Bacillati > Actinomycetota > Actinomycetes > Kitasatosporales > Streptomycetaceae > Streptomyces > Streptomyces sp. NPDC060035. The sequence goes on along the minus strand of NZ_JBHWVO010000003.1, from coordinate 301,932 downwards.
CGGGTCGGACGGGGAGGCGGCCTCCGATGCGGCGAACGCCTCGTACGAGGGGACCGTACCCGTGACAATGCCGAGATTCGGTGTGCCCGCGGCGTACAGATCCCGCAATGCGGCTTCCAGGCGGGCCAGATGGTCGGCGTGACCGAGGTACTCCTGGGTCAACTCCGGGTACGCGGTGAGAAGTTCACGCAGCTCGTCCTCGGGCCAGTGCAGCACCGCGACGGGGAACGGGCGGGACAGCGCCGTGCGGTAGATGCCCAGCTCGGAGCGGAGGCGGTTGATCTCCGCCCTCAGCTCGCCCGGGTCCGAGGAACCCAGGGCCCACAGGCGCTTCGGGTCGTGGAGTTCGTCGAGCGGCACGGCGGCCGTGTGGAGCGCGTCGGCCAGCTCGTCCCACGCATCGTGACCGGACCCCATCAGCCTGCGCACGCGATGGCGTCCGGTCAGCAGCGACTGGGTGGCGTACGGCACCTCCTCGCCCGGCGACAGCAGGAGCGTCAGCCCGGCCGAGAAGGAGTCGTGGGCCGACTCCAGCTCGTCATGTGCCTCGAGGGTCTCCGCGACGATCTCCCATGCCGCCGCGTCGAGCGGGCCCGCGGCACGGATGCCGTCGATGATCGCGCGGGCCTCCGCCTCGTGGCCGTACTCCCAGAGATTGGCCGCTTTGAGTGCTTTGACCAGATGCGGGTTCTCGATGGTGGTATCGGAGGCCGCGAGCAGCTCGTCGTAGAGAGTGGCGGCGCGGGCGCGATCACCGGCGAGCTCGAGATGGGCCGCGGCCTGGAGGAACAGAGGCTCGTGGTCCTCGGGATACTGCGCCGCGGTGCGCAGCAGGCGCTCGGCTTCGGTGGTGTGGTCGGCAGGCGTGTCGGGGCGCATGAACCACACCGTACTGCGGTACGGGGGCCGGGTGAGAGAGCAACGGATGGAGCCGTGGTGGAGGCCACAGTGCGGGGTGGGTTCCGGTGAATCCGGTGGGTCGCGCCGCGCTCGTCCCCGTCGGCCTCCTCGGCCGTCGGAGGCCGATCGTGAGGCGGATCGTGAGGCCGGTCCTTGGGCCGATCGTGTATAACGGGCTGAAGGACATGTAGGACCTGCAGGACAGACCGGGCCAGGCGCGCACGCGTCGCACGAGGTGGAGGAGAGGGGCCGATGAACGACATGAACCGTGTGCGTCGCGGAGTCGCCCGCCTGCTCCGGCCCGCCGCCTTCCTCGTCCTGTTCCTCACCGAGGTCCTGCTCGCCGAAGGCGGCAGCCTCTCCGCCGCGGTCGCGCTCGCCGCCACCGCGGCAGCCGGATCGGCGCTCCTCGTCTGCTCCGTCATCAGCGCACGCTGCGCCGCCCCCGTGCCCCGCACCCGGGTGCGCACCGCGATGCGCGACCGCGCGAAGCGCACCGCGTTCCTGCCTCAACGGGATCCCGACGCCAGGGGGCGCACCAGGCCCCGAGCGCCCGGGCCCGCCCTCCTGACGGCCGCGTAGGGACCAGCTCCTCTTCGTACTCCCCACGCGGGTCGTCCTGCCGAGTTCCACTCTTCCCGGCACGACGAGACCCCCGGAGGGCTCACCCATGTCCGCTTTCATGTCCGCCTTCGCGAGCCTGGTCGGCGCGCTCGCCGATCTGCTCCAGCCGTTCTTCCAGACCGCGTCCACCGCCGCCGCGATCGTCCTGTTCACCGCCCTCGTACGGCTGGCCGTGCACCCCCTGTCGCGGGCCGCGGCGCGTGGGCAGAAGGCCCGCACCAAGCTCCAGCCGCAGATCACCGAACTGCGCAAGAAGCACGCGAAGAACCCCGAGCGGATGCAGAAGGCGCTCATGGAGCTGCACGCGAAGGAGAAGGTCTCGCCGCTGTCCGGCTGCCTGCCCAGCCTGCTCCAGATGCCGGCCTTCTTCCTGCTCTACCACCTCTTCTCCAGCCAGAGGATCGGCGGCGACCCGAACTCCCTGCTCGGCCACGAGCTCTTCGGCGCACCCCTCGGCGAACGCTGGCACAACGCGCTCGCCGACGGCGGTCCCTTCGGTGCGCAGGGGCTGGTCTACCTCGCGCTCTTCGTGATCGTCGCCGTGGTCGCCACGTTCAACTACGGCCGTACGAAGCGCCAGATGGCGGCGAATCCGGTGACGCCCGCGGCCGGCCCCGACGGGCAGCCGATGCCGGGCATGGGAGCGATGACGAAGGTGATGCCGCTGATGTCGTTCCTGACGCTCTTCTCCGTGGCCTTCGTGCCGCTGGCCGCGGCGCTGTACATCGTCACCAGCACGACCTGGACCGCGATCGAGCGGGCGTATCTCTACCGGGACACCCCGGCCACGGAGGCCGCGCTGGCCCCTGCGATCTGAGCAGCGGGTCCAGTGTGTGAACAGGGTCTTGCGGGGTGATCCGATGTCTTGGAGGATCAGCCAAGCCCATCGTCGGCCGCAACCCATCGACGGGCTCGATCGCGACCAAGGGGAGATGGACCGTTGAAGCTTCTTCGAGTGGGTACGGCGGGGGCGGAACGCCCCGCACTGCTTGACCGTGACGGCACCCTGCGTGACCTGTCCGGGCTCGTCACCGACATCGACGGTGAGCTGCTCGCCGACACGTCGGCGCTGGCCCGGGTACGGGAGGCGGCGGCGACGCCCGACGTGCTGCCGCCGCTCGATGCGGACGGGCTGCGGATCGGGCCGCCGGTCGCCCGGATCGGCAAGATCGTGTGCATCGGGCTGAACTACCACGACCATGCCGCCGAGACGGGCGCGGCGATCCCGGGCGAGCCGATCCTGTTCTTCAAGGCTCCGGACACGGTGGTCGGGCCCGAGGACACCGTGCTCGTGCCGCGCGGCAGCCGCAAGACCGACTGGGAGGTCGAGCTCGCGGTGGTGATCGGCCGCACCGCCCGCTATCTGGACTCCGCCGAGGAGGCGCTCGGGCATGTCGCGGGGTACGCGACGGCGCACGACGTCTCGGAGCGCGAGTTCCAGATCGAGCGCGGCGGTACCTGGGACAAGGGCAAGAACTGCGAGACGTTCAACCCGCTGGGGCCGTGGCTCGTGACGGCGGACGAGGTGCCGGACCCGCAGGCGCTGTCGCTGAAGCTGTGGGTCAACGGGGAGCTGAAGCAGGACGGCACGACGGCCGACCAGATCTTCCCGGTGGGAGAGGTCGTGCGCTACCTCAGCCACTTCATGACGCTGTACCCGGGGGACGTGATCAACACGGGCACGCCGGCAGGGGTGGCGATGGGCCGGCCGGAGCCGAAGCCGTACCTGCGGGCGGGGGATGTCGTGGAGCTCGAGGTGGGGGGACTGGGGCGGCAGCGGCAGTCCCTGAAGGACGCGTAGGTCCGGGGCGGGGCAGGTGCCGGGGGTCGGGTTGCCGGGCCCGTCCGGCTGACGCTCTCTCCTCGATCGCCGGAGACGGGCCCGGTGCGGTCGGCCCGGGATGAGGGCGGGCGCCCCCGTGCGGGACGGGCGCCTTGCCCTCGATCGCCGGGCGGGCCTTTTGCGTCAGGCCGGGCGGGCTTGTGCGTCAGGCCGGGCGGCGGGTGGCGAACTGTTCGAGGGCCTCGACCACCAGCGCGTGGTCCTCGGCCTGGGGCAGGCCCGAGACCGTGACCGTGCCGATCACGCCCGCGCCCTCGACCGAGATCGGGAACGAGCCGCCGTGGGCCGCGTACGTGTCCGGGTCCAGGCGGGAGGACTCCTCGAAGGTGGTGCCCTTCGCCCGGAACCGGGTGCCCACCAGGTAGGAGCTCTCCCCGTACCGCTCCACGACCTTGCGCTTGCGGTCGATCCAGGCGTCGTTGTCCGCGCTCGAACCGGGCAGCGCGGCATGGAACAGCTGCTGCGCACCGCGCCGGATGTCGATCGCGACCGGGGCATGCCGGTCGCGGGCCAGCGCGACGAGGAGGCCGCCCAGTGCGTAGGCGTCGTCGTAGCTGAAATACGGCAGCGTCAGACGCCGCTCCTGTGCGATGAGCTCGGAGATGGTCGGAGCGCTGGGGTTCATGCGCGCTGCTCCTCGTCGTGGTGGGGAAGAAGGGTGACCGAGACGCCCTCGCGGGCCGAGCGGCGCGCGGCCTCCAGGACGTCCAGCGCGGCGGCGGCCTGCAGGGCGGTCACCGGGTTCTCACCGGTGCCGCGCAGGGCTGCCGCGACGGCCGCGTAGTACGCGGGGTAGTCGCCCGGGAGCGTACGGACCGGCTTGCCGCCTCCGGTCAGCGGCGACTCACCGGCGCCGAGCCGGCCCCACAGCTCCTCGGGCTCCTCGCCCCAGGGCTCGCCCGCCGACGGGCGGACACCGTCGCGCAGGGCGGCCTCCTGCGGGTCCAGGCCGTGCTTCACATAGCCGGCCTTCGAGCCGAGCACCCGGAAGCGCGGGCCGAGCTGGGCCGTCGTGGCACTGGCGTACAGATGCGAGCGGACCCCGTTCGCGTGCGTGATCGCGAGGAACGTGTCGTCGTCGGCCGCCGCACCGGCCCGGCGTACGTCGGACTCCGCGTACACCTGCACGGCGGGCCCGAACAGGGTGAGCGCCTGGTCGACGACGTGGCTGCCCAGGTCGAACAGCAGCCCGCCGATCTCCTCCGGGTCGCCCGACTCACGCCAGCCGCCCTTCAGCTCCGGACGCCACCGCTCGAAACGGGACTCGAAGCGCAGTACGTCGCCGAGCTCACCGTCCTCGATCAGCTGCGCGAGCGTGCGGAAGTCGTTGTCCCAGCGACGGTTCTGGAAGACCGAGAGCAGCAGCCCCCGGCCCTCGGCCAGGGCGGCCAGCTCGCGGGCCTCGGCGGCCGTACCGGCGAGGGGCTTGTCCACGACCACGGACAGGCCGGCCTCGAGCGCGGCGGTCGCGATCGGGACATGGGTCCTGTTCGGGGAGGCGATCACGATGAGGTCCAGCTCGTCCGCGCGGGAGAGGAGCTCGTCGGGCGAGGCCGCGAACCGCACACCGGGGAACTCGGCGCGGGCCTGCGCCTGCCGCTCCTCGTTCGACGTGACGACCGTGTCGAGGACGAGGCCCTCGGTCGCGGCGATCAGCGGGGCGTGGAAGACGGAGCCCGCCAGGCCGTAGCCGACGAGTCCGACGCGGAGAGGAGCGTTGGCAGTCATGCAATCCACTTAAGCAACGCTGTTGCCAAAGTGCAAGCTATGAGGACAATGGTCGTGTGAACAGGAGCAACACCAGGGGCGGCGGCGGGGCGAACCTGCCGACCCTGCGCCACCACAACGCGTCGCTCGTGCTCGACCTGCTGCGCGGGGCCGGCGAGCGCGGGATCAGCCGGCTGGAGCTCGCCGAGCGCACCGGACTCACCCCGCAGGCCGTCAGCAAGATCACCGGCCGCCTGCGGACGGAAGGACTGGCGGCCGAAGCCGGTCATCTCGCCTCCACGGGCGGCAAGCCCCGAACGGTGCTGCGGCTGGTCCCGGACGCGGGGTACGCCGTCGGGCTCCACCTGGACCGTGACGAACTGACGGCCGTCCTGGTCGACCTGTCCGGCACCCCGGTCGGCACCCGGACCACCCCTCTCGACCTCGGCGCCCCGGCGGCCGACGTCGTCGCGACCGCGGCCCATGCGGTGGAGACGGTACGGGCAGGGGCGCCCCGGACCGAGGACCGGCCGGTCTTCGGCGTGGGAGTCGCCATGCCCGGCCCCCTGGACCACCGGGCCGGGGTGCTGCACCGCGTCACCGGGTTCCCGCAGTGGGACGGCTACCCGCTGCGGGACGCGCTCGAAGAGCGGACCGGGCTGCCCGTCGTCGTCGACAAGGACACCAACGCCGCCGCCCTCGGCCTCGCCCTGCGCGAAGGCGGCGAGGCCGACTTCGCGTATCTGCACCTGGGTACCGGGCTCGGCGCCGGGCTCGTCCTCGGCGGGACGGTGCACCGCGGAGCCCGTACCGGCGCCGGAGAGTTCGGCCACCAGACCCTCCAGCTGGACGGCCCCCCGTGCGGCTGCGGCGGGCGCGGCTGCATCGAGGCGCTCTGCCTGGCCGCTGTGGCCCGAGGCGACATCGCGGAGGCGGCCCGGGTCCTCGGGGCGGGCGCCGCCAACCTCGTCGGGCTGCTCGACATCGACCGGGTGGTCCTCGGCGGCCGGACCGTCGCCGCCGACGAGGACGCGTACGTACGAGGGGTGCGCACCGTGATCGAGGAGCGCGCCCGGCGCGACGGCATCGGCACCCCCGTGCCGGTCACGGTCGCCGGTGGCGGCGACCGCCCCGTCGCCGAGGGGGCCGCCCAACTGGTCCTGGCCCCGGTCTTCGGCCGGGTGGGCGAGGGCGACGAACGGGGCTGAACGCGTGCGGGGCGGGGCCGGTCGAGGGGTTTGTGAACCCCGAACGGGCGGTTTCGCCCCTCCGGCGGTGGCATCCCCCTGCGCGCGCGTGGCAGCGTCGCGCCCACAGTCGGTGGCCTTCCGCCCCGACCGTTCGCGAGCAGCAAAGGGTGTCCCCCTATGCCCCCCAAACCCCCTGCACGACTGCGCGACGGCCGTGCCCTCACCAGCCTCGGGCTCGCAGCGGGCCTCGCCGTCCCCGTCGGCATCCTCGGAGGTCCGGCCGCGATCGCCGTCCCGGTCACGGCCCCTCCGGCGGTACCACCCGCGGCCGTCGGTTTCCTCGATGCCGGGCAGCCCGTCTGCGGCAATCCGGCCGGCGAGGACTTCCCCATCGGCACCAGGATCCACGGCGGCCCGGACACCTATGCGTCCGGCGGCGGTTACGGGACCTGGTATCTCGACCTGACCAACACCACCACCGAGTCCTGCGACTCCATCCACCCCGTCCTGGTCCTCACCGACGAGGACCGGACACTGACCCCCGAGCAGATCCAGCTGGCGTTCACCGAGCGGGCGCACCCCGACGCGGAACACCGGGTCACCTGGGAGTCGACCGACCGGGACGAACAGATCGGTGTCTTCGGCAGCGGCGAGCAGGACGACGCCTTCCCCGGCTTCACGGTCCCCGCCAGGAAGACCCTCACCGTCGAGGTCCGGATGGCGTTCACCTCCGACACCCGGCCGGGCCGGGTCACGGCGAACGCGGCCATCGTCCAGCGGCGCTCCGCGAAGGACGCACAGAAACAGGCGGGCGGGACGGCCGACGGCGACTGGGTGGGGGAGTCGGCCGACTACCCCTTCGTCATCGTCGAGGGCGGCATCGACGGGGGGAGGGACACCGGCACCACCGACACCGACAGTGGCACCGACACCGACACCGACAGTGGCACGGGAACCGACAGCGGTACAGGAACGGACAGCGACACGGGAACCGACAGCGGTACAGGAACCGATAGCGGCACCGGAAAGGACAGCGGCACAGGTACCGACAGCGGCACAGGAACGGACAGCGGCACAGGTACCGACAGCGGCACCGGAAAGGACAGCGGTACAGGTACCGACAGCGGCACAGGAACGGACAGCGGCACAGGAACGGACACCCCGCGGCGCGACGCTGCGGGCAACCCCCTGCCCGAACTTGCCCGCACCGGCCAGGAGGCCGCACCCCGGGCCGGACTCCTGGCCGGGGCGCTTCTCCTCGGTGGGGCCGCCGCACTGATCCACGCCCGACGCCTGCGCCGCGGCCACCGCTGAGCCCCACGACGGGTTTTCCCTGATCAACCGGTTCCGTCCAGTCGAACGGGCAGCCTAAAATCGGGACGTCGGCGCTGCACAACGCGGTGCCGCCGGCGTCCAGCACCTCGAGTGCACAGCGCGTACGGCAGGAGCCCTTCACATGGCAGAGCGCAAGCCGATCGAATCCTGGCTGACCGACATGGACGGTGTCCTCATCCACGAGGGAACACCGATCCCCGGGGCCGACGCCTTCATCAAGCGGCTGCGGGAGTCCGGACTGCCGTTCCTGGTTCTCACCAACAACTCCATCTACACGGCCCGCGACCTGCACGCCCGCCTCAAGCGCATGGGCCTGGACGTGCCCGTGGAGAACATCTGGACCTCGGCCCTGGCCACCGCCCAGTTCCTGGACGACCAGCGGCCGCAGGGCACGGCGTACGTCATCGGCGAGGCGGGGCTCACCACCGCGCTGCACGACATCGGCTACGTCCTCACCGACCACGAGCCCGACTACGTGGTGCTCGGCGAGACGCGTACGTACAGCTTCGAGGCGCTCACCAAGGCGATCCGGCTGATCAACGGTGGTGCCCGCTTCATCTGCACCAACCCGGACGAGACCGGCCCGTCCGCCGAGGGCCCGCTGCCCGCGACCGGCTCCGTCGCCGCGCTGATCACCAAGGCCACCGGCAAGGCCCCGTACTTCGCGGGCAAGCCCAACCCGCTCATGATGCGGACCGGCCTGAACGCCATCGGCGCCCACTCCGAGACCTCCGCGATGATCGGTGACCGGATGGACACCGACGTGCTCGCCGGTCTCGAGGCCGGAATGCAGACGTTCCTGGTTCTCACCGGGCTCACCACGCACGCCGACATGGACCGCTACCCGTTCCGGCCGTCCACCGTCGTCGACTCGATCGCGGACCTGGTCGACCTCGTCGATCTGCCCGTGGCGTAACCGTCAGGGGCCTCTCACCCGCGTCCGCCGCGCCGGCCGATTCCGAACCCGAGGACCACAAGGGATCGGGATCGGTCTCGCCCCGTCCGGGCGGCGTTTCGAGGGGCAGAGAGTGTCTTCAGCTTTCGCCGGCGATCGCACGGGACATATAGACGGCGTCCGGTCCGTATCCGGCCGGCAGGGCGATCTCGGGATGAGGGCGGTACCCGTGTGTGGACCAGAAGCCGGTGGTCCCGCCGACGGCGACCAGGGAGATCTGCTCGTACCGAAAGGATCTGGCGGTGTCGGTAAGGTGCCGCAGCATGCGTCTCGCCCAGCCGCGGCCGCGGAACTCGTCGCCGATGACGATGTCGTGCAGGTGCAGGTTCGACGAACTGAAGACGGTGTCCTCGGGGCGGTCCGGATCGGGGAACCGGAACTGCGGGTAGGGAAGGGCGAGCAGGTATCCGCCGATACGTTCGCCGGCGTCCATGACGAACGAGGTCGCCGGGGAGCTCCGGCCACGGGACTCGAGCACGGCGCGGCTCTCGGAGAGCCCGCTTGCCGTGTAGGCGTTCGCCTCCAGCGCTGCGATGGTGCTCCAGTCGTCGGCGTCTATCGGCCGGACCCGCTCCGCTCGGACGGTCACGCAGGGCAGCGGGGCGTAGCCGTTGAAGCCGCGCGTGGTGTAACTCATGGCGTAGGCACCGGCGGACCGGATCCACACGGGATCCCCCGAGGCGAGATCGTCCGGCACGGGTACCGGAGAGCCGCCGAATACGTCGTCGCTGTCGCAGGTCGGGCCGGCGACGACCGCAGGAAGGCTCCGACTGCCGGTACGGGTGGGAAATGCCAGGGGGTAGCCGATCTGGTCACCCTCGTACAGCCCGTTGAACCGGCCGCAACTCAGGTAGAGCCACCTCTGTTGGCGCACGGTCAGCCGCACGACGTGAGCGCGAATCGTGCCGTGGTCCGCGACGAGATGCCGCCCCGGTTCCACGAGGAAGGTGAGCCGGCTGCGTGACGCGTCCCGCAGCCGCCGCATACCGGAGCGGATGGTGGCGAAGATCTCCGCGGTCGGCGGCGTCAGCGGCTTGCCGTCACGGGTGAGATAGCCGTGGCCGGGCAGTCCGCCGCCGAGGTTGATGTGATCGAGGCGGATGCCCCGCGATTCGAGCTCCGGCAGGAGGTCGGCGAGATCGTCCAAGGCCAGCTGCCACCCCCGGACGGTCATCTGTTGTGACCCGACATGGATGGACAACCCTGCCGGGACGAGCCCGTGGTGGCGTGCCTCGTCCAGGACACCGACCGGGTCGTTGCTGCCGCACTTGTCGGCGAGTCCCCACAGCGCACCGTAGCCACTCGTCGCCAGGCGACAGAACACCCTGGAACCAGGGGCGTGCCGGGCTATCGCCCGCACATCCTCGACGCAGTCGGTGGCGAACGTGGTGACGCCCAGTCGGCGGGCAGCGGTGATATCCGCATCGGACTTGACCGTGTTGCCGTAATGCACGTCGTGGGGGGCGACCCCGGTCCGTAAGGCCTGCCGGATTTCGCCGGGGCTGGCCGCGTCGAAGCCGGCGCCTCGGTCGGCCAGGCAGGTAAGCACCTCGTGCACCGGGCAGGCCTTCATGGCGAATCGCACGGTGACGCCCGGCAGTTCGCTGCGCAGGGTGTCCAACTGGTTCTCGATGCCGGTCAGGTCATAGAGGAGCTGATCCTGGTCGGCGCCGTCGAGTGCGGCCCGTACGTGTGCCGGCTCAGACATGGTGGATACCCGTGATGCGTGCGGCCTCGACCAGCGGCGCCCATATGCCGATGAGCAGCGCATAGTCGTCGATGTCCCGGCGGGCCTCGATGAGCAGACTCTCCCGACGGTCCCGGATCCGGTCCGCGACGCCCATGAACCGGCCGCCGAGCTTTCGGTACGCCCGTTCCATGTCGTCGATCCTGGCTTCGTTGGGCTCCAGGTCCTGCCGGGCGCTCTCGCGGACAAGTGCAGCGATCACGGCCGGATCGTCATTGGTCATGCGCTGGTAGATGAAGTGGAAGTAGTACATGGACAGAATGAATTTCGCGAACCGCATCTGGTAGGCCAGAAATCCGGCGTCGGTCTTGCGTTCCAGGGTGTGGAAATTTACGATATGCCGGTTGTGCAGAACTCCCGGCAGCCGGGCTTTGTCCGCCACGTGGATGAGGAAGTAGTCGCTGCCTATGGTGTCCGTAGCCGGCGGTAGCGGAATCGTCTCGTGCAGCCCGTGAAAGCTGATGTTGTGCATGTCCACCCGCATCGGATCGACCACGGAAAGCGCGGACCAGTCGCCCGTGAATGGGTCCGCACCGGTGAACGACTCCTCAACCAGGGCGCGTTTCTCCTGTTCCGAGGTGCCGTCGGCGGCCCAGAGGCTCACCAGGTCGAAATACGCTTCGTGGCCGCGGATCTCACCGAGGTCGACCGACATCTCGCCGACGAACGACGCGCCGACCATGGCCACCGTGGCGTCTCGCAACGACGGATCCAGCCAGTTCTCGACGGTTACGGCTTGGTGCGCCGGTTTGCCGAGGGACAGCAGCTCCGCGTGGATCGGAAAGACTTTCTCCCCGTCATGGGTCTGAAAAAAGCTGTCCGAGTCGCGGCGGTGCACCGAATCGCATCCCAGCGCGGCTGCTATCAGGAAGGCGCGGTTGGTGCAGGCACCGTACGAGAGGCCTTGCGGGAGCATCAGATCGGCCACGACGTCGGGCCCGGCGACACCGGCGCGCCGGATCACCCGCTGCAGGAACGTGCGCTGGGCCGACTCGTCCAGGTGCCAGACGTGGTCCGCCCGACTCAGCGCGCGGGCATGGGCCGCGAAGTCCGAAGACGAATCGAGAACCAGCAGGTACACCTCGACGTCGAAGTGTTCTGCGGCGTAGGCGGCCTCTGCGACGACTTCCGCGAGCGTGGCGGCGCACTCCCGGTTCGTCGGCACGGTCAGGCAGACACGGCGCACGTCCGCACCTCCCGCCGCGATATCGGGCACAGCAGCGGGAGCTGCGTGGGGGCGGCACCGAGGTTAGGACTGGGGGAAGGAAAGATCGACAAGTGGTCACTCACCCGTATCACTCCTGCGTTGCATTCTGCACAGTATCTTTCGGCACGCGACCGGTGCGACACGGTTACGCGCTACTGATAAGCCTTCTCTATCGGTGCAGAGAGGTTCCTTCCGTGAAGATCACCGAATATCCGGAATCGCTGGATGCTGAGCGGTGCACAGTCCCTACGGCGTCGGTGCGAACCGTACCGGTGGGTACGGCGACGGATCCGACCGGCAGATCGGGAGTGAGTGGACCGCAGAGGCCGGCACCGGCCGCCCGCCGAACTCCTGCCGCCCGCAGCTGTTCCACAGTCGCGGAGATCCACGGACTCCCGTACCTCAGGAAGCGGACAAGGGTGTTTTTCCCGTCATAGGGGAACGACCGGCGGGCCGGAGTTGGTTATCGAATGAGCGGAGTTCCGGTACGTGGCCGAGTGCAGCGTCAAATAGGGAACCCGACATCGTCAACGCGCAGGTTTCGTCGCTCCACCTCTTCTCCCCTCTGAGGGGGGAGAATGCCCCGGTCAGCAAGCAGGCTCAGGAGAATAGCAAAGGATTCCACGACCGTGTGGTCTTCTGTTGAGATCTGAACGTATTCGTTCACTTCGGATGGCGTCACCCGACGGGGCTCGGCAAGGCGTTCGCCGCGTACCACTCGATCGTCTTCAGCAGGCCCTCGCGCAGGTTGACCTCGGGCTTCCAGCCCAGGATCTCCTGCGCGCGAGTGATGTCCGGCCTGCGCTGAGTCGGGTCGTCGACCGGCAGTTCCGAATACACGAGGTTCACCTCGGTGCGGGTCAGGTCGCCGACGATCCGCGCCAGTTCCAGCACGGTGATCTCCTGCTGGTTGCCAAGGTTCACCGGGCCGAACTCGCCCCTCAGATCGGCCAGCGCCAGGATGCCGCGGACCAGGTCGCCGACGTAGCAGAAGCTGCGGGTCTGCGAGCCCGTGCCGTACAAGGTCAACGGCCTGCCGCTCAACGCCTGGTGCACGAAGTTCGACACCACGCGGCCATCGGTCGGGTGCAGTCGTGGGCCGTAGGTGTTGAAGATGCGCACGACGCCGACATCGAGCAGGCCCAGGCGGTGGTACGCGCCGAGCAACGCCTCCGCGTAACGCTTCGACTCGTCGTACACGCTGCGCGGGCCGATCGGGTTGACGTTGCCCCAGTACTTCTCGGGCTGCGGATGCACCAGCGGCTCACCGTAGACCTCGCTGGTCGACGCCTGGATCAGACGCGCGCCCTTCGCGAGGGCCATCTCGGCGACATTGCGCATGCCTGTCGCGCCGACATCGAGGGTCTCCAGAGGGCGCTCGAGGAACTTCTGTGGCGACGCCGGGCTCGCGAAGTTCAGCACCAGGTCGACCTGGCCGTCAACGGTCCATTCACCGCATATGTCGGCCTCGATGAACTCGAAGCGAGGCTCGTCCTGCAGCCGCGTGATGTTGTCCATGAACCCGGAGGACAGGTCGTCCACGACCACGACCGACCAACCACGGCCGAGTACCGCATCCACCAAATGCGATCCGATGAAACCCGCACCACCGGTGATGACGACGCGCATGACACACCAACCCCTATCCCAGGAACGAAAGTTGCGAACGGGTGAAACTGACGTCGAGGACCGCGCCGAGCGGTCCGGACGTGTACGGGCCCTCCGGTGACCGGCTGACCGGGGTGTTGAACCGGAGCAGGCCGGAGACATCTGCCGACGTGCTACCGGCCGAATGCCGAGGTAGGTGAGGGGCTCTGCCGTGATCCGCCGGCTCCGGCGTCCTGCCCCTCACTCCGCAACCGGCGTGCGGTGCGGGGTTGTCGGGCGAGCTGGTGCCTGGCGAGGATCCGGGTGCGTTCCCCCGCGGTGGGCCGCCGGAAGTACAGGAGCTCATGGGGCGTGTCGATGCACTGCACCGCGCCGGACAGCTCGGCGTGCGTGCTGTCGTCGATCACCAGGAGGTCTGTGGTGGCGGCCATGGACGACAGGCGGTCCCGCACGGTGGTGACGTTCCCGTCGTCCGCTTCGAGCAGGTGGTACGAGATGGGCCGCGGCAGCCGCCCCGCCAGCGCCCGCGCGGCGTACTCGAAGCGTTGCATGCAGTGCTCCCAAGGCAGTTCCGGACGCCCGAGGACGGACTGGATCACGACCTCCGGAGCGTTGGCGTGCTTGTCCGAGAAGCGCCGCAGGTTGCGGCGCCATTCGGCGAACATCCGGGTGGTCACCCGCTGGGCACGCTGGTGGTAGACGACGGCGGCGGGGTTGTAGGCGAATGCCAGGCCCCGCCGATGCAGGCGGTAGCCGAGTTCCGTGTCCTCGAGCCCCCAACCGCGGAAGGACTCGTCGAAGCCGCCGACGGCCAGGAGGTGCTCACGGCGGACCGAGGCGTTGCAGCTGTAGAGGTGGTGCCAGCGTGTCGCCAGGTTGTTCAGGTTGGCGGAGAAGCAGGCGTACACCGCCTCGCGGCTGTCCTCCGCGACGACCGGAGGCAGCGCCTGCATGGTGAAGCTGCGGGCGAGGACGTCCCGGTCGAGCGGGCCCTCGGCCAGTTCGTCGCGTCGGCCGACGACTACCAGATCCGGGCTGAGTTCGTGATAGCGGACGTGCTCGGCCACCAGACCGGGGGTGATGAGCTGGTCGGCGTCGATCATCAGGACGACGTCCCCCGTCGCCCGCTCGACGCAGGCGTTGCGGGCCCTGCTCCGGCCCGACGCCGCCGTGCGGGGAAGAGTGACCCAGCGCAGGTCGAACCGTGCCCGGAACGACGCCAGCATCTCGGCCGTGCCGTCGTCGGAGCCGTCGTCCACGATGACGACCTCGTACGAGTGCGGCGGTGCAAGCTGCGTGTGCCCAAGGGTGAGAAGGCAGAGCTCGAGCGCCTGCTGTGAGTTGTAGGCAGGAATGATGACGCTGATCTTCATCGGGCTCTCCAGGAGGCGGCATGGCTGTCAGGCCATGGCAGGACAGCCCCCGTCGACGTGAAGGACGCTGCCCGGGGTGGCGTAGGACTGCGGCGACAGCAGCGTCGCGCACGCCGTGACGACCGGGCGGGCGTCGGTGGGATCCCGTCCAGGTCCACCACGGGTGCCGACTCGGGCGGGCGTGCACCGATCCGGCCCACCGGCGCCGGCCGGCCGTACGCGGTGAGCACGGTCCGGGCACCCCGCAGCTGTTCCTCCCGGGCGACGGCGTACGCGATCGACCAGGGCGTGACGACCCCGGTGATCAGCAGCTGCCGCCCGGGCGGCAGTCCCCCGTCAGTCATCGGCGGGCTCGGTGCCGGGCGGCGTGAACGGACGCGCGGCCACCGTCAGAATGTGGTCGATCGACGTGCGGGGCAGGTCCAGCTGCACGAGCCGGCGCTCGAGCTCCCTGGTGAGCTCGCGCGCGGTCCGGCGGGCGTGCGGCGTCTCCTTCGTTTCCCGCTGTTCGATGTGGACAGCGAGCGGCGCACAGTGCTCCAGGACGTCCATCACCTCGTCGTGGTATCCCTCGCGCAGGCCCTGGCGCAGTGCGTGCATGCCGTAGCTGACATGCCGGGACTCGTCGCGCGCCATGGCGATGAAGCCGGCCTGCAGGCCCGGCAGGACCTGCCGGTGCCGCAACCCCTTGATCAGGTTGCGTTGCGCGTTGAGCGCGAGCACGCCCTCGGTGATGAGGTGGAAATGGGTCACCGCCCGCACCCAGCGGCCGTAGTCGGACGGTTTCTCGGAAAGCTCCCGGATGAGGTCCGCCTCCACGACGCTGAGCTCCCGGTGGGCCGCCGTCATCTCGGCCCAGATGAGCGGCAGCATGGACCGCAGATCAGGCTCCATGCCCAGCAGATCGACGGCTGTCTTGGCGAGCAGGACCGTGTGCCGGGACTCGTCGGCGACCTGGGTGCCCAGGTAGATCAGGCTCTGCTCGTCGGGACAGCCGCCCAGGATGGGCCCGAGCAGATCCAGGCCGGTGTACTCGCCCACCACGAACGTGTTGACGAGTTCCCGGATCTTGTCCCGGAACATCGGCGGCAGTGCCTCGAACTCCTCGCGGTCGGCCGCGAGCGGAACGGCCTCGGCCTCCCACTGCTGGGTCTCCCAGCGGCGGTACAGGGCCATGGGCCCGAGCCGCTGGCCGAAGACCGACTCGGCGTGGTTTGCGACCTCGCCGAGCGGCACCTCCGGCAGGCGGCTCAGGTCGGCCGAGTCCATGAGAAGGGTGCTCCATCGGCTGCTCATCGGACGATTTCCTCTCGTACGGTGAACTGCTGCGGCAGCTCAGCGGTGTTGACAAGGTCGGCGCCGGGGACGAGGACGAACTCGCCGTCGGCGGCGGGAACGAAACCGGCCCGTACGAAGACGTCCTGGGCGGCATGGTTGCGATCGGTACGCACGACGCGTCCCGTGACGGTCGTTCCGGCGGTGCGCCGGTTCAGGCACGTGGCCAGGAATCCCGGCCCGACGTCGAGGCCGATGACGCGGCAGCTGACCGCCAGCGCCACGACCGCCGCGTCATCGACCAGGCAGGCACCGACCGTCCCGTACTCGGCGAAGCGGTCGGTCACCGCCATCAGGTACAGCTCGGCGCCGTCGGCGATCGTCCTGGCGAGCTCAGCCTCGGTGGTGCGCCACGCCGTGGTGGTGAACTGGTTGGTGCGATTGAGCAGTTCGACGGCGCGCGGCAGATCGTCCGGGTCGGCGTGCCGGACCGTGACGGAGACATCGAGTTCGCGGAGGAAGTCGTCGCCGCTCTCCTCGATCAGCTCGGCCCGGCGCAGCATCGCCCGCGTCGTCTCGGTGCGATGCAGCGACTCGTCTGTGGCGGTGGCTGCTTCGAGGCCGGGCTCGGTCAGCAGGAACTCGCGGAACTGCGACACGGCCAGCTCCGGTACCCGTACGCCCGGCAGATGCCGCCGGACCTCGGCCCGTTCCACCGGGTTGTCGTCCAGGAAGAGCGTGGCGGACGGTGCCACGCCCAGGCGCGTACAGATGTCGGCGATGTTGACCGACTTCGCCTCCCAGTTGATCCGGTGGATCACGAAGTCGTCGGGGGTCAGTACCTGACCCGAGGGCGCCGACTCCCAGGCTTGCAAGGTCGCGGTCCCGGTGCCCTTGCTGCACGTGGCCAGCAGGACCCCGCGGTGGCGCAGGACCCGAAGCGCCTGGTGCAACCCGAGATGGATCCAGCGGCTGGTGGCATCGCCCTGCACCCAGGAAAACCCGTCGTCGGCGGCGATGCCCGGCCACAGGGTGTTGTCGAGGTCCACGACCACGCACTTGATCCGGTTCAGGCCATGATGGGCCAGATAGCCCGCGACGTACTCCTCGGCCAAGACGTCGCCGAGGGCCGCGAGTTGGTTGGGTTCCTCCACCGCCGGATCGGGGCGACCGCCGTGATGGCCGAAGGGGAACATCAGGTCGTCGAAGAGGTGTGCGGCACCGTGCCGCGCGGTGATCCGTTCCTCGTCCAGCACGAACAGCGACGGATACCGGCGCACCTGCTCGTCCACGTGCCGGTTGAGCTCGGCCACGATCTCGCGGTGGCTCATCTCCTGGCGGAAGTCGTAGCGTCCGAACGGTGACACGGCCAGCGGTGCCACGTTGTGCACCATGCCCAATCGCGTGCCGAGCGCCTCCGCGAACTCGGCGATCGCCGAGGTGAGTGCCCGCTTGGTGACGGCCAGCCGGCGCCGCCGCTCGGCCGCCGCGACGAAGACACCGTCGTCCCACAGGCCCGTGAGGAAGGGCTGCACCGTGGGCTGGAGCACGGCGAGATCAGGCTGGTGCCGTTCGACGAGCTCCCTCAACCGTCCTCGGACGGAAGGCCATTCGTGGGTCGGCGTGATGGCCAGCCCCCGCCGCAGGCCGGCACGTACCAGCGCGTCCGCCGCGAACTGCGCGACGCAGCCACCGATGAGCATCGTCCGGACCGGCCGCAGCCCCTGCTCGGCCGGCGCCAGGTCGGCAGCCGTGATTGCATTCGGCTGCCAGTAGGAGGCGAGCTCGCCGTCCGCGATGACATCCGGCAGGCCGGCCACCGGATCGGCCGGCCCGTCGCGATCGGTGAGAAAGCCGCGCTGGAGCAGAAAGGCGATGAACGTGGCGGCCGCGTCGCGGTGCGCCGGATCCACCGCGTCGGTCAGGTCCTGCCGGGTGCGCCGGCCGGTGGCGGCCCGCTCGCACAGGCCCACCCACTCGGCAGCGACGGTGATGCGCTGCAACTGCACCACATCGATGAGCACGTGATGATCGAATACCGGGATCAGCCGGACACTGTCGCCCAGCCGAAGTGGTATGTCCCCCATGATCACTCCTTCCTTGCCCGGCGTTCGCGCCGGGGATCGTCGAACGGTCCGGTCGCCCGGCTACAACGCGGTCACGTCGATCTCCTGCGTGAAGGTCACCGCCTCGGCGAGCCGGCGGTCGTGGGTGACCAGCAGGACGGTGCCCGGATAGGTCGCCAGCGCCTGCTCCAACTGCTCGATCGCCTCGATGTCGAGATGGTTCGTGGGCTCGTCGAGAATCAGGCAGTTGGACTGACGGGCCTGGAACAGCGCCAGTCCCGTCCGGGTCCGTTCCCCCGGGCTCAGCGAGTCGGCCGGGCGCAGGACCACGTCGGCGCCGACGCGGAATTTGGCCAGCAGGGTGCGCGCCTCCTCCGCAGGCTGCCCGCTCCGGCGGCGGAAGACGTCGAGCAGCGGCTCGGAACCGCGCAGCGCGGCCCTCGTCTGTTCCAGCTCGCCGACGATCACCCCGGGGCCGGCATAGCGGGTCCCCTCCACGAGCGGCAGCCGGCCCAGCAGCGCCTGGATCAGGGTGGACTTGCCGGATCCGTTCGGTCCGCTGATCCGTACGCGGTCACCGGCCGCGATCGTGAAACCGAAGGGCCCCAGCCGCACGTCCCCGCGGGCGATCACGGCATCGCGCAGGGAGAAGACGATGCGCGAGCTGAGCTCGGCGGCGGCGATGGAGAGCCGCAGCTCCCACGCCTCGCGAGGCTCCTCGACCGTCTCCATTCGCTCGGCCGCCTTCTTGGTGGCACCGGCCTTGGCGGCGACACCCTGCGCCGAGGACTTGTTCCTGTGCCGGATGAACTTGTCCTGCTCGCCCCCGCCGCCCGCGCTCCGCCGCCCGCCCGCCTCCGCCCACTCGCGCATCCGCCGGATCCGCTCCTGCATCGCCTGCTGACGAGCCGCGTACTGGGCGTAGTCATGCTCGGCACGGTCGCGGTCGTTGGCACGTTCGGCGAGGTATGCCGTCCAGCCGCCCGTGTACAGCCGCCCGGTGCGGGTGAACTCGTCGATCTCGAACACGCGCGTGGCGACCTGTTCCGCGAACGCCCGGTCGTGCGACACCGCAATGATCCCGCCGCGGAAGCCGGTGACGTACTGCTCCATCGCCGCGAGTCCCGGAGCGTCCAGATCGTTGGTGGTTTCGTCGAGCAGCAACAGGTCGACACGTATCAACAGCATCACCGCGAGACGCAGGCGCGCCTGCTGGCCGCCGGACAGGGCGTCGCCGCCCCGGGAGAGGACCGCGTCCGGGAGGCCGAGCCGCGCGCAGACCTTCTCGCACCGCTCCTCGAAATCGGCGCCACCGGCGGCCAGCCACGCGTCGAGCGTCCGGGCGTACGCGTCGTCCGCTCCCCGCTCACCGACGGCGAGGCCCTCGGCCGCCGCCTCCATCGCTGCGGCGGCGCCCGCCACGCCGGTGCGCCGGGCCAGGTATCCGGCGAGGGTCTCACCGGACACGACGTCGGTCTCCTGGGGCACGTATCCGACCGACGGCCGGATCACCTCGCCCGCGTCGGGTTCGATCTCGCCGGCCAGAACCTTGAGAAGGGTGGACTTGCCGACACCGTTCGGCCCGACGATCAGCATCCGGTCGCCCGGCCCGACGGCCAGATCGATCCCGTCCAGGACCGGCACCGGGCCGAAGGTCACGGACAGCCCGCGCACGGTGAGGAAGCCGCTCATCGCGCCACCGGGGACAGCGGCGCGTACGTTTCGTGGTTGGACTTGCCGCCCATGAAGTAGTTCACCGTCACCTGCTCGGTGCACACCACCTCGACGTTGCTCTTGAGCAGCAGATAGTTGAGCAGGGCGTCATCGCCGAGGCCGATCTTCTGCTTCCACCGGGAGAACTCCTCCGGGAACGGGATGCGTTCGAACAGTCGGCGGCGCACCATGAGCTCGTTCGTGTCGACGCGCCCGAGCAACACGCCGTTGAAGTGGATGCGGTCCCGCAGCACGTTGGATCCGGGCACGACGACGCCGGCGTCGACGAGCAGTGCGTACGACTTGGCACCGACCTCCGCGTCGTCGTTCCAGGGATCGACACCGTCGGGGATGTAGAACGGTGACCCGTCGTCGTTGAGCAGACGCCGCCACCCGTGTGCCATCTCGGCGCTCGGGGCCGCCTCCAGCGCAGCCACCAGAGAGCTGAGGTGGCCGGTGTCCCAGGTGTTGTCGTCGTCCAGGTGTGCGATCAGATCGATGTCCGTGGCGGCCGCACCGAGGTTGCGGAGCCGCGCAACCCGCGCCCACTGGTAGTCGTTCTGCACCCGCGGGTGCGACAGGGGGGTGGCGTTGATGACCGTGACGTGCGGGAACGCCCGG
Source organism: Streptomyces sp. NPDC060035 (assembly GCF_042736635.1). Lineage (NCBI taxonomy): Bacteria > Bacillati > Actinomycetota > Actinomycetes > Kitasatosporales > Streptomycetaceae > Streptomyces > Streptomyces sp. NPDC060035. Next base: position 281,768 of record NZ_JBHWVO010000003.1, on the reverse strand, counting down.
GTGAGCCTCGCGGTGAAACCGTCATCCGCCAGTACGGGGCAGTTGTCGCCGACGACGATGTGCCGGATCGTGACGTCGCGCTGCGCGGCGGCCGATTCCACGGCGCGCCACAACAGCTCCGGGCGGTTGCGGGTCGGGGTGACGACGACGACGTCGGGTGTGCTCATGGGAGGTCCATCTCTTCTGCAGCCCTTGCGGGCCGGGTGGTGACCTCTCGGTCCCGGTGGGTGCATTTCCAGGAGTGGGGGCCGTTCGTCGGCCGGGATGAGCGACGTCGGCACCGTCGGGCCGAGGCCGTCCGATCGGCTTCCGGGACACGCTCCGCAGAGGGCCGGCCGAAAATCTTCCGGCACAGCAGGACATCGAGGCGACCCTCGGGCGCCCGGTCCGGTACGGAAGTCCGGCCGACCTGCCGGGAACTCATGCGTGCCGCCCGCCTGACGGCACCGCGGCACCCAGCCGGTCCGCCAGGACTGCGGCCAGGCGGCGGGACAGCGCCATGGTGGTCAGCGAAGGATTCGCCGCGCCGATCCGCGGGAACGTCGCCGGACCACCCGCGTACAGGCCGGGGATCCGGGCGAATTCATGGTTCTCGGTCAGCACGCCGCCCAGGGGCAGCGTCCCACCGTCGTGGTCCTCGGCACCCAGCGCACTGGACCATGTCTGGGGCCGGCCGACCGGGTACTTCTCGCGGTTGCGCGGCAGCACGGCGACGTTGGTGGCCAGCGGTTCGTCGTACGCGCCGAACGACAGGTCGTCGTCGAGGCCGAAGGCTGCGGCGACGACCGACCACACGTCGGTGAGCACCTCCCGTTGCGCGGCGAGGACCGCCCGGCCGTCCGCCGATACGCTCGCGTGCACCCGCGTGGGCCACGGAAAGCCGTCCGACGGCAGGCAGGCGACGTAGCTGTCCGGGTCGGGCGGCAACTCGCCGTTGATCTTCACGTCCAGTACGAGCTCCTCCCGCGATTCCCGCCACAGGGACACAAAGAGGTTGCACCGCGCCTCGGGGACCGGCACGTAGTAGGAGCCGGGCCGGAGCGGCAGGGGCCGAGGCGCCGAGCGGGAGTCGATGCGCACGAAGAACCCCTGGGCGAGGTGATCGGCGAGGCCGCCCAGCCGCGGTTCGGCACCTGTCTGCGAGCTCAGAGCCTGAATCGCGAGTCGGCTGTTCTCCACCGTGCCGGCACACAGGACGACCGCATCGGCAGCCACATCCGTCAGCTGCCCGGTGCGCGCGTCGGCGACCACCACGCCGGCCGCCCGGCCGTCGCGGAACAACACGTGCCGCACCTGGCTGTCGACCAGGAAGCGCACGGACCCCGGCACTTCACCGACGGCGCCGGTATCCGGGTCGCGCCAGTGATCGAGCGGCGAGTACGCCGACCAGCGACCCGGCAACTCCGGGTGTGTACGGGAGGCGCGGGGTGTTGCGCGCAATGCGTATCCGCCCAGGTGCCGGACCGGACCGGGGGACTCAACCGTCCCGTCCGACCAGGTGAGCCCGAGCTCGGTGGTCACCCGTTCGTAGAGCGACGGGCCGCCGTGCCAGGACGAGACGAGGTCTTCGACGACCGCCGCGGGCCAGTGGTCGAGATCCAGCGCCCATGACTCGAGGGGCAGGGTGACGCCGTACCAGTAGAGGGACCGGCCGCCGACCCGCGCGCGGATGCCGGCGTTGCCGGAGAAGTGCGGGGGACTGCCGGACTCCCAGGGGCGCTGGTGGTACGGGTCCTGCCCGGGATCGAGCCATAGGTCGACGGCGGTGTTCGGGTCGTGGGCGACGTTGGTGTGCCGCAGATCACCGGCCGGCCCGCCCTCGATCACGAGAATGTCGTCCACGCCGTGCCCGGCGAGGTGGCGGGCCGTCTCCAGTCCGGCGAATCCGGCACCGACGATCACCACTCGGGCCCGTGACGGCGCGGGACCGGCTCCGGTCAGGCTGTTTCTCGTACGGTCAGCGGTCATGGTCCTCTGTCCCTCTCACGGTTCGGATGCCGTCTCACGCCGTATGGCCACGCCGGTCAGGCAGGCCAGGGCGGCCACGAACAGGACCGCGGCGGCGACTTCCGGCGACATCGCGGCGCGCCCCAGCGGGTACAGGGGCGCACCGGTCGGCGCGGCGCCGGCGGGCTCGGTCCTGTCGGTTTGTATTCCGGCGCCGCCACATGGGCGGTGATGCCGTGTGGTGCCGGCCGTCGGGGGAGCGACCGGGCGCAGACCGGTCAGCTGCCCTGCTTCGGCGGTCGCATGGTTGATCCCTGTCTCCTCCGCCACGACGGCGGAGGAGACGGACAAGAGCCGGACGCCGACCGCGGCCGGGGCGGCACGCCGGGCCACCCGCCACACGACGGTCGGATTCGAGTCGACGACGTCGGTGAAGTCGCTCTCGGTCATACGGGCCGGCAGCGTCCCAGGTGGTCCGGGCGTCGGCGACGACCACTCGACCGGACCGTGCCGATGCCGGGTGGGCGACTACGCGCGACCTACGGCCTCCGCGTCGGTGACCCCTTCCGGATCAGCCGGAGCGGAGTCAACCTGCGACGTCGACGGCCGGCACCGCTCCTTCCTTACGGGCGCCCGTGGGGCGCTCCGGCCGCGGGGTGAAGAAGCTGCGGGTCAGCAGCAGGATCGGTACGGCCATCACACCCGCGATCACCGCGACCGAGACACCCAGCCGACCCGGTGCCACCAGCAACCCGGCCACCGTGGCGCCGAGCAGAACGAACACGTCGTTGGTCGGCAGCAGCATCGAGTAGTAATGCGTCAGTTCGCGCTCGGTGAAGCGTGCCTGTACCTCGGCCATATAGACGGCCGTCGCCACGGATTCAAGAATTCCTCCGACAACCAACAGACCGATAGCGAGCGCCGGCTGGTGGGCGAGGAGCAGAAGCAGCCAGCACACCCCCTCCAGCACGTTGCCAAGAATGTACATCAGGCCCGGACTGAACCGCGTGAGCCGCCCGGCCAGAATGCCGCCGACCGCGCCACCCAGACCCATAGCCGCGATCAGATATCCCAGCATTCCGTCGATCTCCGGGAACCGAATTCGGGCGAAAGCGGGAACGAAGACCGAATTCATGCCGACGACGAAAACATAGGTGAATGCCGTGAGCGTAAGGCCGAAGACCATCCCGTCGCCACGGATGATGGCGAATAGATCCCGAGGATTGTCCAGAAACAGTCGTCGCAGGATTCCCAGGGGAGACTTCGGCATTCTGGGCGGAGCCGTGCCGGCCTCCGTAGCGGGCTCGTCCTTGGGGCCGGGAAATGACCCGACCAGCAATCCCGCCGCGATGAGCGCCGTGGCCGCCTCGGCGAAGAACAACATGGAAATGGTTCCGAAGACGAGGACCGGGCCGACCACCACCGGGCCCAGGAGGGAGGCTGTCCGCTGGGCCGTGACGATCAACCCGTTCGATTCGAGTTCGCGGCCGTCCGGGGTCACCCGGGTTCGCAGCGCGAGCCTGGCCGGGGCCAGGAACATCGTGGTCAGGCCGATCAGGAACGACAAGACCTGGATCTGCCACAGTGCGTCGGTGAACGGGATCGCGATGGCGATGAGGGCACTCACGACCGAGGCCAGGACGGATACGGCGCGGGGGTCCCAGCGTCGGACCACTTCGGACACGACCGTGCCGAGCACGATGTTCGGGATGAGCCGGATCCCCAGCGTGAGCCCGAAGTCGAGGCCCAGGCCGAAGCGGTCCAGCAGGAAGATGGGCAGGGCGACGCCGGTGATGGCGGTGCCGAGCTGACTGATCGAGATGCTCACGACCAGGCGGGCGAGGCCGGGTGTGCGCCAGATGGACGATCTCGCGGGGCGCACTGACTCTGGGCTCATGCGGGCGACCCCACAACCAGGCGCTGTGAGAGCGCTCTCCGCGTAGGCCGGACGAGCATGTGAGTCCTTCCCTTCGTTCAAGCGATCATGCATGCGGAGCCGCGATCGGCCGTTGACGACAGCCGAACCGGCGCCACCCGCTCCACTTGCGGCGCGTCGGCGCCGTCGTTCAGCGGAACCTTCCGAGTGGGCTTGGCGTGCCCACGTATGCAGGCCCCCGGTTCGCTCGCTGTCGGCTCGCCAGGGAGAAGCATCAAAAGCGGTTTGCAGAGACGGTCCACATGTCTACTGGGCCGGATCGCCCGTCGTCAAGAGTCTGAGAGCGCTCTCTGGAAAAGCCTTGACGTGAGCCCACTGCACTGCGTACAACTTTTCCCAGTCAAGATCGCCGAGCGTCTGGAAGCGCTCCCAGGCGAAGGCTTGACGTGGATCTGCCGAGCTACGTACAACTCTTCAGGACACTGACGGGTGTCGGTGCCACCGACAGGGGATGATCACGTCCTGCTTTTCTGCACCGGAGTGAACAGGCTGTTCCGATTCAGCGGTGCGGGGCCCTTGCGTACCGGTCCCCAGCCGGATTCTCCCGCTGGAGATTCGAAGTCTCCATACGTTCATTGCTTTCGATGGTGCCGACGGTGCGGGCAAGCGCCCTCCGACGTCTTACGCCCGTGCCGCGATGGAGTGGCACGGGGGTGCCGTCAGGGCGCCGCGCAATCATCGGCGTCGATACCTACCACCCCGTCACCGATGCATTGTTCCGCCTTCCGTGAAGCGGATCATCGATCTTCCGGCGACCTTTCGGACACATGACACCGGTCTTTTCAGCCCCCTCATCGTCAAAACTACGGGGAACCACCATGAATTCCAGTCATACTCGTGAGCCCCATGACCTCCTGGCCGCTCACCGCGGCGCCGGCGACGATCATGATGTGGCCCAGTACTGCCAGGACCTCATCGACGCGATGCTGCGGCGGCAGGACGAGCTCATCGACGCGCTGACCGAGATCGCCACGCACGACAGCGCCTCCGACGAATTGCACCGCTCGATCCAGGCGCTCGCCGGGGCCCGCTGGGAACTGGCGCGGAACCAGCCGGAGACGCTGGACCTGCTCGGGGTGTTCCTGCCGTCGAACAACATCCTGTACTCGTACACGCTCATGTGCCTCATCCCGGCCCTGTACTGCCGACGCATCGAGATCCGGCCGTCCAGCCGCGTGAAGGGCGTCATCGAGACCGTGCACGAGATCCTCGCGCCGGTCGTCCGGGAGCGCGGGAGAGGCCAGTTGGCGCTCACGCGTGAATCCCAGCGCGACTTCGTGCGGTCGTGCGGCGAGGCGGACGGCGTCATCTTCACCGGCCGGTTCCAGAACGGCCTGGAGATCGCGTCCCGGGTGTCCAGCCGGACCAAGGTGCTGCTGTTCGGATCGGGCCCCAACCCCTTCGTCGTGGGGCCCGAGGCGAGCACCGGTACGGCCGTCCACGACCTCCTGCGCAGCCGGCTCTACAACTCCGGCCAGGACTGCCTGTGCCCCGACGCGGTATTCGTGCACCGGGACAGGCTGAGCGAGGTGGTGACGCATCTGGGCGAGCGCCTCGCGGAGCTTCCGATCGCCGACCGGCGCGACCCGGATGCCCGGGTGACGCCGCTCGTCTACGACGACGCCCTCCAGGACGCCGCGGCGTTTCTCGACCGGCACCGCGACCAGGTCCGGTTCGGCGGGACGGTCGACATGGCGGCCCGAACGGTCGCACCCTCGATCCTGGTCACCGACCTGCATCCCGGTCTGCGACCACCGGAGTTCTTCTCGCCGGTATTCCTGGTGTGCGCCTACGACGACGCGGCGCAGATAACTCGGTGGGCCACCACCCCGGAGGAGCTGGCCCGCGGCATGTACATGTCCGTGTACGGCGAGCCGGAACTCCAGCCCGGCGTGATCGGCACCAGTGTCGTGTACCGGGACTGCACCACGTTCGACATCGAGGACGGCAACCGGCCGTTCGGCGGCTACGGCGCCCACGCCAGCAGCGTGCACGAGCACGGCCGGCTGACCGCCCGCCCGCTGCTCGTCTCGGCGGAGTTCGGCGCCGGACGTCCCCGGCGGGCCCTCGTCTCGGCGGGGACGACCGCGGCGACAGAACCGGCATGACGAGGACGCACTGCACGGCCGTGCTGGCCTCGCGCCCTCCGGGGTCGGCATCGCCGCGTCTCACGGTTCTCCACCCGGGCATCCCGGTGCGCGCGCTCACCCCGGTGCCGGAGCAGCAGGTCGTCCGGCAGGTGATGAGGGTTGCCCTCGATCACCTCGACGGCCCGGACCGGCGGCAGGTGCCCGCCTTCGTCGCCGCAGCGCCGTACGCCGCGTACACGGCCACGTACTTCGCCGAGCGGCACGAGGATCCGGCCCGGCGCCTACGCCCGTCGCACTCGATCCAGATGGAGTGCTCGCGCCTCGTCCAGGGCCTGGACGACGATCTCGACCAGGCGAACCGCTGGGTGGGTGACCTCTTCTTCCTCTGCACCCCGGAGTGGGACGTGCGGCAGTCGGTCCGCGGGGCCGAGGCCGCGCTCGCCGACGGAGCCCCGGCTGCGCTGGTCTGCGACATCACGGTCGCTCCCGGGGACCCGGACGGCAAGCCGGCCGCCCTGTCCGCGGCCGCGATGCTGCTGGTGCGCGCAACCGCCGGCGCCGCAACGGGCGACCTTGCGCTGTGGCCACCGACCGCAGCGGCACACCGGACCACGGCCGCCGGAGCACCCGCATGAGACACCCTTCAGGCCGTCCGGCCATTCCCGGCGTCGTCCCTCGTCTTCGCCGGTCCGGCGGCGGGCCACCCGGTCCGGCCCTCAAGGCCGTTCTCCCGGGACGCCATCTCATGACACTCCTCGACGGACAAGCCTTGCAAGCGTTCCCGGAAGGGGACCTCTGATGAAGGAAGGCAGTGCCATCAGCGCCCCGAGACCGCTCACCGATTCCGGCACAGCGAGCCCCGAGGCCGAGACCGCGACCTGCTGGCCGGTGGCGGCCCGGACGCTGCGGGAGGCCGGCTGCGAGGTCGTGATCGGCCTGCCTGCGGACGAGCCGGGTCTGCTCGACGCGGCAGCTTCGACCGACGGCCTCACCACGGTCCCGGTGCGCGATCAGCGGGCCGGCGCCTGTGCCGCCGTGGCGGCCGCGATGCTGACCCGTCGTCCGGTCGTCCTCGCCCTCACCACGGGACCGGCTTTCACCAACGCCCTCACAGGACTGCTGGAGGGCATGTCGCTCGGCGCACCGGTCATCGTCGTGACCACTCGTATCGCCGCGAATGAGATCGGCCGGGGAGGCTTTCAGGAAACCGATCACCGCTCGCTGGCCCAGTCGGTCGTCAAGGACCATCTCGTCGTCGCCACCGGAGACGCCCTGCAGTGGGCGCTCCGCCGAGCGGCCCACCTCGCCCTGAACGGCAGGCCGGGACCGGTGCTGGTCGAGATCAGTGCCGAGACCGCAGCATCGACCGACGCCATCGCTTGCACGTCGTACGCCGCTCCGGTGCGGGCACTGCGCTCCCACCCGGATCCCGACGACGTCGCCGCCGCGGCGGCCGTGATGGCGCAGGCACGGCGGCCTCTGGTGCTCGCCGGCGGAGGTGTCCGCGCGGCGGGCGCAGCGGAGTCGGTACGCGCACTGGCGACGGAATGGGGCGCGGCCACGGCCACGACGGCCTCCGGGCGCGGCACCTTCGACGAACGGGATCCGCACTGCTTCGGCCTCGTCGGCCTGTACGCCACTCCACCCCTGACCACCGCGCTCGCCGAGGTCGATGTCGTGCTGGCCATCGGCACGGCGCTGGAGGAGACCGTCCGCATGGGATGGGACCTCGACCGGGTCCGGCTCATCCACGCCGACGTCGACGCATCGGCGTTCCACCGGGCCGTACCCGCCGAGATCACGTTGCTGGGCGACGCCGGGCTCAGCGCCGGGGCCCTGCGGACGGCGTGGGCCGGGCAGGGCGACGGCATCGCGGGGCAGGACGCGCGTACCGAGTGGCGGAGCACGGTGGCCGCCGCACGGCGAGCGCTCGACGCCGATGCGTCGACGGTGACGTTCGCCGAGTCGCCCACCCGGGCCGTCCTGCGCGTCCTGCCCGAGCTGTTCCCCGACGCGGTGCTGGTGCAGGAGAACGGGCTGCACGACATCTGGGGCTACCACATCTCGGCTCTGACCCTGCCCGCCGGCTTTCCGCTCGTCGGCCCCGGCGAGCAGACCATGATGGGGTTCGGCCTCCCGGCAGCCATCGGCGCGGCCGTTACGCGGCCGGGCAGCCCGGTCGTGCTCGTCTGCGGTGACGGCGCGTTCGCCATGAGCGCGAATACGCTGCCGACCGCGGCCGAACTCGGGTGCCGGCTGGTGATGGTGGTCTTCGACAATCGCGGATTCGGCTGGCCCCGATTCCTGCGGCGGCAAGAGGGACATCCGTCCACGCAGGCCGACTTCCGCACCCCCCTGCCGATGGCTGCCCTGGTGGAGGCCGTCGGCGGCGTCACCGCGACCGTGACCGACGAACAATCCCTGCGCTCGGCCCTGAAGGCTGCCCGCGCCGCGGCTGACGCCGGGCGACCGGCACTCGTGGTGGTGCCGGTCGACGACGACGACGTTCCGGTGGGCATCCGCCGGATCTGCGGCACGGAGGGAGCGGAACCATGCTGACCGGATCGCTCGACATCGACGGCATACCCGTCGATGCGGTGGCCTTGCGGCGCACTTTCGACGATGTCGAGCGGTGCTGTGCGCGTTTCGGCGCCGGTCCCGGTTCCGCGATCGTGACGACCTGCCGCACGGGACTCGGCGTCCTGGCGGCCGTCGTGGCCGCGCGCCGACTCGGGGCGGCGGTCGCCTTCGCACCGCCCGCCGCGGACCGCGACCTGGCGGCTCGGCTGGCGGAGGTCGGCGTCGCCGAGGTCGTCGAGGGCCCGGGCGGCACACCAAAGGTGCTGGCCCTGGCCCGCGCAGGGGACGCCGTCCTGCCGTCCGACGCCGCCGCGGTGTTCCCGACGTCGGGAAGCACGGGACGGCCTCGTCTCGTCGTGCTGTCGCACGCCGGCCTGGCGTACCAGTCGGGCGAGACGGCATCCCGGCTCGGCCTGAGTGACGCGGACTCCTTGCTCGTGCCGCTTCCGCTGGCCCACGCGTACGGCATGAGCATCGTTCTGATGTGGCTGGAGAGAGGCGGCAGGCTGCTGCTGGAGACGTCGTTCTCGGCGGCCGGCGTCACCGGCCGGTTGCTCAGCCGCGACGTCACCACGCTGGACGGCGTCCCGTCCATGTACTCCATCCTGCTCAAGACCGCTGTCCGCGAGCCCGAGGTCGCGGCACGACTGCGACGGTTGCGCATCCGAGGTATCGGTGGGGATGTGCTGCATCCGGCTCTGGCCGCACGCTTCTCCGCGCTCGGCGCCGACCTGCACGACGGTTACGGGCTGACCGAGGCCGGACCGAACGTGGCCATCAGCGCACCCGGCACCATGCGACCCGGGACCGTCGGCACGCCGCTGCCCGGGACCGAGGTACGCCGCGACGCGGCAACCGGGGAACTGCTGATCCGTACACCGAGCCGCATGCTGGGCTATCTCGGTGAGCCGGATGCCACGGCGGCGGCGTTGACCGCGGACGGCTGGCTGCGCTCCGGGGACATGGGCGAGGTCGAACCCGACGGCCACGTGCGGGTGCTGGGACGTCTGAAGGAGGTGCTCATCGTGGACGGCGAGACACATGCGCCCAACCTGATCGAGGACGTCTTCCGTGCCTTGCCCGGTGTGACCGAGGCCTGCGTCCTCGGGGTCCGCTCCGCGGACGACGCGTCGGGCCGGGGCGATCGCATCGTGGCGTTCGTCGAGATGGCCGATCCGGTTCCCGTGACCGACCTGCGCACCCTCTGCCGCCGGGATCTCCCGCCGCGGCTACGGCCGCGCGACATCCATACCGACGTTCCGCTCCCACGGACCGGCACGGGGAAGGTGGACCGTACGGCGCTGCGCCGGTGGGTCACCCGGGAAGCGGCGGCCCACCATGCCTGAACCCGTTCGCGGGACCGGCCTCGTCGTGACGGGGCTGGGCCTGGTCACCGCCTTCGGCTGTGGCGTGGAACGCTACTGGGCCGAGCTCGTGGGTGGCGCTTCGGCACTGGGGCGGACGACACCGGCCGCGGGCCCGCTCATCGCCGCGGCGCCCGGTCCGAGCACCTTGCCGGACGATCCCGAGCGGCAGCCGTGGCTGGTACGCAGCGCACTGGCGGAAGCGCTTGCCGATGCCGGTCACGCCGACGTGCCGCCCAGGACGGTGGTCGTTCTGGTCGGGCAGACGGCGGCGCTGGACCACGTGACGCGGCGCCGGCTGTCGTTCCTCGGTGCAGACCCGCTCGCCTCGGCGGTACGCGAGGACGCGGAGCCGATCTTCGTGTCGCACGCCTGCGCGTCGGTGCTGTTCGGGCTCGCCCTCGGTGGCCGGTGGCTGCGGGCCGGCCTGGCCGACAGCGCGATCGTGCTGGGCGGCTGGACCGCCGGTGAGTACGGCGTCGCTTCGATGGAGGTGGTGAAGGCGCTCAGCCCGGACGTGGCCCGGCCGTTCGACCCGGATCGCAGCGGCACCACGCTCGGTGAGGGCAGCGGCGCGATCGTGCTGGAACGGGCGGCGGACGCCCGTCGGCGCGGTGCCGTGCCGCGGGTCGTGATCGGCGGTCTGGCCTGCCGGATCGCCGGCAGCGAGGCCGCGGCCAACGACGCCGGGTCCGCGACCGCCGTGATGAGTGAGGCGCTGCACCGGGCCGGGGCACCGCGTGCGGACCACATCCACGCGCACGCCGCCGGAACGCTTCAGGGCGACGACGCCGAACTTTCCGCGATGGACCGGCTCGCCCGCCACGGCGCGTGGCCCGGCACAACGGTGAGCAGCCACAAGGGAGCCGTCGGCCACCTGATGCACTGCTCCGGCTTCCCGGCAGCCGTGACGGCAGTCCGCACACTGGAGACCGGCACGGTTCCGGGCACCGCCGGGCTGCGGCAGCCGGTGCAGCGCGGTGCCCTGACGGTGCTGACCGCCTCCGAACAGCTCCCGGCGGTCAGCAGCGTGCTGGTGAACAGCTTCGGGTTCGGCGGGAACACCGCAGCGATGGTGCTCACCCGGCCCTGAGGCCTCTCGTTCGGATCATGCCGGGCTGATCCGAAACGAAAGACCCTGGCGATCACCATGCGCCGACCGCCCGGTGGCCGCTTCCGCCGGCCGGCCGTGCCAACCCGAGACCGAGACCTGAGGACCCTGTATGTCCCTCTTCACCGACCTTCCCCTTGTCACTGTGGTGACCCCGACCAGGAACCGCCCCGCCGCGCTCGCCCGGGCGATGGCCTCCGTCGCGGGCCAGCGCGGCGTACGCGTCGAGCACCTGGTGATCGGCGACGACTGCCCTGCGCTGGCGGACCCGTCGATCGTCCGCGACCTGTCGGAGCGCTTTCCCCACGCCGTCATCAGAAACGTCACCGGCGCCGAGCACGCCGGTCTGCCGCACGACTACCTGCCGGCGAGGCTCGGTGCCCTGCGCAACGTGGGCATAGCCGCTGCGAGCGGCGACTGGATCTCCCAGCTCGACGACGACAACGAGTTCGAACCCGATCATCTGAGCTCTCTGCTGGAATGCCTGGCCGCCAGCCCGGGCATCGAGGTTGCGCACAGCTGGCGTCGGCTCTTCTCGCCGGACGGCTCCCCCTACGAGGTTGCCGGAGAGAACCCGTGGCATCCCGATCCGGCGCTGCGGGCCTCCTCGTACGCGCGCCTGGTGGACCTCGGCGTCTTCCGGCCGGGTTCCTCGGTGGTCCGCGACGCCCTGCGCGCGGGCGGCAAGGAATTCAACGGCGTGGACACCAGCGAACTCCTCGTGAGCCGCGGGATGCACGAGCGATTCCCCTTCCCGACCACGTACTCGCGATGGTGGCGGAAACTCGAATGGACGGAGGACTACGCGTGGTGCGTGCTGCTGGATCGCGCGAAGGTGACGATGGTCTGCAGCGAGAAGCCGACCCTCCGGTACTCCATGGGCGGGTACTCGAACGCCGCGGTGGCGCGGTGACCACCTCCGCGACGCAGGGCATCCCCCCTCCCGTCTTCCGCACTGCGACAACCCTGCTCGCAGAACTCCGGCAGGACGACTCCACGGCGGCCGGCGTCCTGGCCCGGCACCTGGAGCATCTGGACGTCGTCGACCCCGTGCTCAACACCGTCGTACTGACGGACCGGCCGGGTGCGACAAAGAGCGCTCACCGTGCCGACGAGGAACGCCGCCGCGGGGTGCGGCGGCCGCTGCTCGGCGTCCCGGTCACGGTCAAGGAACACATCGGGGTGACCGGACTGCCGGCGACCTCCGGCGACCCGGAGCGGGCGGACCTGCGCCCCCCGGACGCACCGTGCGTTTCTCGGCTGCGTGAAGCCGGCGCGGTCGTCGTCGGAAAGACCAACCAGGCGGCGCACGGCAGGGACTGGCAGACCTACAACGCTGTCTACGGGGTCACGAACAACCCCTGGGACCTCAGTCGGACGCCGGGTGGCAGCAGCGGAGGCGGGGCCGCCGCAGTGGCAGCCGGCATCGTGCCGGTCGATCTGGGTACGGACACCGCCGGATCGTTGCGCCTGCCCGCGGCCTTCTGCGGCGTCTACGCACACCGGCCGACCGAGGGCAGCGTGGCCGGACTGGGACGGGCCCCGGCACGCCCCCTCCCGCTGCCGCGCATGACGGAGGTCGGCCCGATCGCCCGCAGTGCCGACGATCTGCGCCTGGTGCTGGACGTACTCGCGCCGACGGTCCCCGGCACGCCCCGCGAGGCGAGCACCTTGCGCGGTCTGAGGGTGGCGCTGCTGAGGCCGCCGCGATGGTTCGGCGTGCACCCCGATGTCGAGAGCGCGTACCACCGGCTCGCCGACGTCCTCGCGCCGCAGGTCCGCGCGCTGACCTGGTGCACCCCCGACCTGCCCGGCGGTGTGACCGCCCAGCACGACACCTTTCTGGCCGTGCTCGCTGCGCAGGGTGCCCGCCTGACCCCCCGGGCGGAGCGGGAGGCATTCGCGGCGGCGTTGAGCTCCAGCAGCGATCCCCGCGACGACGCCTGGGCATCCGGCCTGTTCCCCACCTCCGACACCCGGGCCCGCTGGGCGACGCACCGTCACCAGCTGCGACTCGCCTGGGACGACTTCTTCGGCGCCTGGGATCTGCTGATCGCACCTGCCACGTCGGTCGTGGCGTTCCGGCACGACCCGGGCAAGGCGGCCGACTGGTTCTCCACCCTGGACCTAGGCGGGCAAAGAGGCCGTTACAACGATCTGTTCTTCCCCGCGTCGCTGGCCGCGCTGCCCGGTCTGCCGGCCACCGTCTTCCCGGCGGGCACGTCCCCCGAAGGACTGCCCGTGGGCCTTCAGGTCCTCGCCCGGCCCGGGGACGACCGCCTCGGCATCAGCTTCGCCGGTCTGCTGGCCGACCTCATCGGCGGATTCCGGCCTCCACCGGCCGAGGCCGTCCGGGCGGCTGCTTTCCCGGCTCGGCAGTGAGCTGCGGCTGTTCTGTCACCACGACGAGGACCGCGGTGCTGTGCGCGTAACCGTCCGGGGCCGGAGGTCACCCGACCGGCCCGCAGCGGATGCGAAGGGCGGTGGCGCACGCGAACCTGCTACCAGGAGGTTTACGATGCGTTCACTGCCCCTCACGTTCTGTGCCGCAGTGGCGGCCGCGACCATAGCCCTGCCCGCGTCCGCCGCGTCGACCTATTCCGAACCCGATGACCACAAGGGATCGGTCTCGGTCACCCCGTCCAGCGTCTCCCCCGGCGGGGAGGTCGAACTCCGGGTCGATGCCTGCGGCAAGGGCAAGTCGGCCACGGGGAACTCCGAAGCCTTCGTCTCCGAAGCGCACTTCGCACCGGCCGACGGCAAAGGCCTCTTCGCCGAGGCCCGGATCCGCTCCGACGCCGCACCCGACGACTACGAGGTCTGGGTGACCTGCAAGGACGGCCACGGCAAGGCCACCGGCACGTTCACCGTCGTCCATCACAGCCGTCCCTCGCCCGTCGCCCCCGTCCGGGCCGGCGGCGGAGGCACAGCGACCCTCGCCGAGCGGGCCCACACCGAGCAGAGCGGTCCCGGGACCCGGCACGCGGTGATCGGGTTCGCCCTCGGCGCCGTAGCGGCCGTGGCCGTCGCGTTCCGCAGTGCGCGACGCCGCCGTTCGGCGCTGGACTGACATGCCTGCCTCCGACCGCCCCGCAGGATCCGGGCGGTTGCTGACCGGTGTCGCGTGGGCCGTCCTCCTGCTGGGGCTGTGGCTGTGGGGCCGTGAGGCCACCGACGGCAGCTCCGCGCCGACGACCGGCGATGTCGCAGCGGTGGGACGCCCCCTGGGCGTACCGCTGCCCCCGGCGCACGACCCGCTCGACGGAGCGACGCCGCAGCGTGTCGAGATCCCCTCGATAGGGATCGAGGCACCCGTCGTCGGACGCGGCCTGGACACCTCCGGGGCCATCGACCCGCCCCCGTACGAGATGCCGCAGACCGTCGGCTGGTACGACGCCGGCACCGAGCCGGGCACCGAGGGCGCCGCGCTCCTCGTCGGCCACGTCGACACCGAGACGAAGCCGGCCGTCTTCTACGGGCTCAGCGCGGCCCGGCCCGGCGAGAAGATCCGTGTGAGCCGGTCCGACGGGACGGTCGCCGAGTTCACCATCGACGACGTCCAGGTCGTCACGCGGGAACGCTTCGACGCCCGGAAGGCCTACGGGCCGCGCGAGGACGGGCGGGCGGAACTCCGGCTGATCACCTGCGGCGGTACGTACGACCGCGAGTCCCACGCCTACACGGCCAATGTGATCGTCTCGGCGTATCTGACGGGCGAGAAGCGCGGCGCGGGCAGGAGCCGCGTCTGAGGCGGACCCGCTCACCGGGCCCGGCCGGCGGCCCGCTCCCCCTCGGAGTCGCCGGCCGGGCCGGTCCTCGACCGCGGTGCCCGGACTGCGGGAGAAGCCCGGTACAGCACGGGAGGTCGGTGGTTCGCACTGCAGGACACTGTAGGCGGGGGACCGGCTCGGCCCAGCGGGTTTTTGACAAGATGTCCGGGTCCGGGGGAAGCGTCCACCGCCCCGGACCGCTGTGCCAGGATGGATCCGACCGGTAGTACATCGATGCAAGGGGGAATGGATGTACGGCAGTTGCACCGGCCGGTCCGTCGCGCACGCGCGCGCGACGGCGACCGGGCTGAGGGTCGGTACGGCAGCCGCGATCGGGGCGGTCCTGCTGCTCGCCGGGTGCTCCTCGTCCGATGACGGAGCAAAGGATGTACCCACCGCCGTCGACCAGCAGCCCAAGAAGGACGACCCGTTCTGGGTCAACCCCGACGGGAACGCGGCGAAGCAGGTGGTCTCCTACGTCCAGGACGGCGACGACAAGAACGCCGACCTGATCCGGAAGATCGCCGAGCAGCCGGTGGGCGAGTGGATCGGGCCGGAGAATCCGCAGGAGACCGCGAAGGGCTTCACCGAGGCGGCCGAGAAGGCCGACCGGGACGCACTGCTGGTCCTGTACAACATCCCGCACCGGGACTGCGGGCAGTTCTCGAAGGGCGGGGCGGCGGACGGCGATTCCTACCGGGCGTGGGTGGAGAGTGTCGCCCAGGGCATCGGGGACCGCCGGGCCACGGTGATCCTGGAACCGGACGCGCTGCTGCACCTGGTCGACGGGTGCACCCCGCAGGAGTTCCACGAGGAGCGGTACGACCTGCTGAAGGGCGCGGTCGAGCGGCTGAAGCAGCAGCCGGGCACCGCGGTCTACGTGGACGCGGGCAACGCGGGGTGGCAGACACCCGACGCGCTGTTCCAGCCCCTGCAGAGGGCGGGGGTCGTGGAGGCCGACGGCTTCGCCGTCAACGTGTCCAACTTCCAGACGACAGCGGCCAGTACGGAGTTCGGCAAGCAGCTGTCCGCGAAGGTGGGCGGCAAGCCGTTCGTGATCGACACGAGCCGCAACGGCAACGGCCCGTACGACGGGGGCGACCCCGCGGAGAACTGGTGCAATCCGCCGGGACGGGCGCTTGGCGAGCCCCCGACGACGGACACGGGCGACGAGCTGGTCGACGCGTACCTGTGGGTCAAGCGGCCGGGCGAGTCGGACGGCGACTGCAAGGGCGGTCCCAAGGCGGGCGACTGGTGGGCGGAGTACGCGCTGGGGCTGGCCCGCAACACGAAGTAGCCGACGGCCCCGTGCGGCCCGCAGGCCGCACGGGGTGTCCTCGATCGCCCGGCTCGATGCCCTCGGCCAGGGTCTCTCGTTCGGATCACGCCGCGCTCGCGGGGTCCGGCACGCACTCCCCGAGTTCTCGGCTTCGCTCGAGCAGGGAGGGACCCCTCAGGCGCAGTTGTCCATCACCGACTTCCCCGAGCTCTCGGACGAGCTCGAGCAGGGGAGACCCCATCGCGTTGTCTCCGTCCTCCGCCCCGCAGCCGCACGCACCGGACCCCGCTCCCTGATCCGGCCTGGTCCGAGCGGAAGACCCTAGGGGACCTCCACCCATGTGCCCTCGGACGGCGTGCTTTGGTCGTCCGTGACGAAGAGCATGTACCAGCCCGACGGGACCAGCGCCCGGTTCTTCGGGACCGTCACCGTGACGCTGTCCGCCGACTTCTTCAGGTCCAGCGCGATCGACCGCTGGTCCGTGTCCGTGACGTGCGTGACCGCACTCGGCCGTATCAGCTTCGCCGATACGAGGGAGGACGCGTGCTGCGTCGTGAACATGCCCGTACCGCCCCGCTTGATCCGCTTCGGGCCCGCCGTCAGCGCAGGGCGTGCGTCGCGGTACAGGTACGGCGGCGTGTAGATCTCGATGCGCTGCTCGAACGTGCCGGGCCGTGTGTTCGCCTCGTCCGAGTAGAGCGAGTCGGAGCCGAAGATCATCACCCGCCCGTCGGGCAGCAGCACCGAGCCCGAGTGGTAGTTGCGGCCCACCGCCGGGTCCGCGACCCGCTTGTACGTGTCCGACTTCGCGTCGTACAGCCTCGCTTGGAGGATGTCCGAACCGCCGCGCCCGCGATAGTCGTTGGAGCCCCCCGTGACCAGCAGCGAGTCGTCGGGGAGGAGAGAGGCACTCGGGTAGCGGGTGCCCTCGGACAGCGACGCGCCGTCCTTGAACTCGGGGTCGTCCTCCCGGAGATCGACCAGCCGCGACTTCTCGCTGGACTTCTCGGACTCGCCGACGCCGCCACCGCCGATCACCATGAACTTCTCGTCCTGGGCGGGAGGCAGCCGTACGGTCGCCGACGTCTCCATCTTGTCCGGGTCGCTGAGCCCGGGGATCTTCTCGAACGTGTTGGACTCCAGATCCCAGATGCCGGGCGTGCGGCCGATGTTCGCAGGGCCGTAGCCGGCGTTGGAACCGGAGTAGAAGAGCTTGCCGTTGTTCAGCAGGAAGACCGCCGGGTACGTGGGGAACTTCCGGACGATGCCGGTGTACTCCCACTCCTTGGTCTTCGGGTCGTAGATCTCGTCCTTGCCGGGGACGATCTGGCCGATCTCGTCCAGGCCGGAGAGGGCGAGGACCTTGCCGTCCTTGAGCGTGGTCAGCGTGGGGTACCAGCGGGCCTCGTTCATCGGGTCGACGGTGATGTACTTCTCCGCCACCGGATCGAACTCGTAGGCCTCCTTGATGCCCTGGAAGTCCTTCTTGTCGAGGGCCAGCTTCTGCGCGATTCCGTATACGTTGCGGGTGTCGGAGCCCGACAGGCCCGCGATCCGGTAGTTGTCCTCGGTGCCCGTCCCGTGTTTCGCACCGGACTTCTGCGCCTCGACGTAGATCCGGCCCAGCCCCGGGTCGTTGCGCAGGAAGGCGCCGGTCTCCTTGTCGAAGACCTTGGTGGCCTTCTCCACCAGCACGGGGTCCTTGGTGACGAACGTCCTGCCGTTCCCCTTGCCCGTGAAGCGGGTGCCCGCGGGCAGTGTGATCGGCTTGTCGGGGTCCTCGTTGTGGACGATCATCAGGCCGCCGGCCTTGGTGACATCACCCTCGAGCTTCTCGTACTGCTTCGTGCCGCCGGCTATGAGGAGCTTGCCGTCGGGCAGTTGCGTGTGGCCCGCGCAGAACATGTCCTTGGGCGTCGCGATGTTCTTGTACGTGTTCGACTCCGGGTCCCACAGCACGGAGCGGAAGCTCTTCGCGTCGAAGTTCTTCTGGTTGTTCCCGGAGCCCGCGACGAGCAGCACCTTGCCGGTGTGCAGCAGCGCTGCGTGGATCGTGTTGATCCGGTACTCGGAGGGGATGTCCAGGAAGTCCCAGTGGCCGTTCTCCGCCTTGTACTCCGGCTTGTTGATCGTGTACTCGTGGTAGCGCTCGGTCCCGACGCGATACAGCCACGGCCCGTTCGCGCCCGCGAGCGCCAGAACCACCGCCGTACTGATCGCCATGCGGCGGGTACGGCGGCTCGGACGGTACTTCATTGGTTACGTCCCCCAAGGGCGATCTGCATGGTCTGGTCGTTCCCCGCCCAGGTGGGCTGCTCCTGCGGAGCGTGCTCCGGCCCCGGGGCGTCAGGGCCGCCCCGGCGCTTCTTCCTCTTGTCGGCACGGACGGTGTACCGCCAGCCGACGATCGGTGCCGCGGTGATCAGCAGGGCCAGACAGGCCCAGGTCAGCATGGCCGGGTGGCTGTGCCCGAAGACGAAGGACGCGGCGATCGACCCGCCGAAGACCAGGATGAAGAACAGGTGGATACGGAAGGTGCCGAAGAGGGTGTCCGGGCTGGACGAATCGCCCTTGGGCGTCACCACGAACGAGCTCTTGCGGCGCAGTACCGCGTCCATCAGCGAGCGTGCGTAGATCGGCGCGGAGAGCGCGGACATCACCATGCCGGCGAGGCCGCCGGAGCCCTCGGGCTCGTGCGGCGAGACGTTGTGACGGCGGTTCCAGATGTAGAGGCCGATCTGGAGCGCCGAGGCGTTGCCGTAGAGCATCATCCAGATCACCGGGTCGATCTGCACACCGGAGGCGCCCACGCCCAGGAACAGGGCACAGCTCAGCGCCGCGAGGATCCAGTTCATCGCCGACATCGGATAGAAGATGATCATCATCGTGTAGTTGAAGAGCTTGCCCGCGGGGAGCGAGAACCAGCCCTTCCAGTACTGCTTGAGGATCGTCTCGTACGTACCCCGGGACCAGCGCAGCTGCTGGGTGAAGAAGTCCGTCCACGCGGTCGGGCCCTCGCCGACGGCCAGGACGTCCGGGGTGTAGACGGAGCGCCACTTCCTGCCGGTGAGCGGATTGCGGTGGCGGTGGATCTCGAAGCCGGTGGCCATGTCCTCGGTGATCGAGTCGTACAGACCGCCGATCTGCTTGAGGGTGGAGATCCGGACGGCGTTGCTCGTGCCGACGAACATGGGTGAGCCGTAGCGGTTGCCGGCGCGCTGGATCAGCGCGTGGAAGAGGAACTGCTGGGACTCCGCGGCCTTCGTGACGAACGTGTCGTAGTTGCCGTAGACCTGCGGGCCGATGACGAAACCGATGTCCGGGTCGCGGAAGTAGCCGAGCATCCGCTCCAGATAGTTGGGCAGCGGGACGTGGTCGGTGTCCACGGACGCGAAGAAGTCGTAGGCGTCACCGTGCGCGTCGAGCCAGGCGTTGTAGTTGCCGTGCTTGGTCCTGGCGCGGTGCGGGCCCTTGGCCTGGTTCCAGTGCGCGACGCCCTTGCGGGAGAAGTGGTGCACCCCGAGCCGGGCGCAGACCTCCTTCACCGCGGGGTCGTCACCCTCGTCCAGCAGCCAGACGTGCATCAGCCCGCGGTGGCGGATCTTCACAGCAGCCTCGAGCGTCCTGGTCACCATCTCCAGGGGCTCCTTGCCCGGGACGAAGGAGGTGAGGAAGGCGACCCGGGTGCCGGTCTCCGGGATGACGGGGACCGGGTCACGGGCCACCAGCGTCGCGTGCGCGTTCGACAGGACGTTCATCGTGCGGAAGAGCTCGATCAGGCCGATCGAGACCAGCATGACGATGTCGAGGATGAGCAGCGTGTCGTTCTTGAGGTTCGGGTCGCGCTCCGTCCAGTGCTCGGGCTGCATCAGCCAGGCGAAGAGGCCGAGCGAGAGGAGCGGTGCGGCGCCGAGCAGCAGGGCGGCGCGGATCCGGTGCGGCTCCTGCGAGAGGAGCGAGCGGAACTGGACCGTGTACGGCCGGGTCGGGTCGGGCTGGGTCAGAGGCCCGGCGAGCCGGCTGTAGTGCTCGTAGTCGTAGCGCGGCAGCGCCTTCTTCGCGCGCCGCCGTGATCCCCCGGTGCGCAGCTGCGGTGGTATCCGCAGCTGTGTCGTCCGGGAAGGGTCGGTGTTCTGCCGGTCGCCTGGCGGCGTCGACGTCATGGTCATCCCCCCGCACGCAAGCTCTCTGCGTGATTGATCGGTCATTTCGTCCGCGGTCGGGTCCCCTCGTTCACCGCGTCCGCACTCTGTGAAGGGCCACCGTCCACACAGACATGGAATGGAACCCTTCCGGTTGCATGATGCCCCCTCGGCATCAGCTCCTGAGCGGGGCCCCCACCCCGCGGAAAAGTAACCGGAATGCTTGCTTCCATCGTCTCAACTGTGTGAGTCCGAAGCCTCCTTGGAGTCGACGGCACCAGGACAGGTTGTCCGACCTGTGGCGTGATCGCAAGGGTGAAACAGGCTGTTTACCGGGCATACGCACGATTTGGGTGACGTGTGTGAAGGGGTGTGCGGAGGTGGCTTCCGGCGCTACGGAACCGCTCTGCCCCCGGGGGATACGAACAAGGCCCCCTCACGTTCGGTGAGGGGGCCTTGCTGTTGCGTGCGCCGTCAGGGACTCGAACCCCGGACCCGCTGATTAAGAGTCAGCTGCTCTAACCAACTGAGCTAACGGCGCCTGCTGACCTGGAGAACTCTACCCGATGCGCCGGAGTGCTCCTGACCGATTCCCGGCCGGTACGGCCTGTCGGATGGTCGTTTTTTCCCTTTGGTCAGTCAACATGAGAAATGTCGGGAAGTTTGGATACGGAAGATCTTGACGGTTACGGAGGGGAAGAGGGAGTGGCATGACTCTGCCGGTCTTCGAGGAGTACGAACCCGCCATCGACTGCGGCTGTGCCGGCTGCGCCCAGCAGCGGCGCGCCGCCGCCAGGCTGCCGGTGAGGTACGGCGGCCACCCGGCCGCCCGCGGTGCACGGCGCGCGCTGGTGCTGGTCACCGCGGCAGGAATGGTCCTGTCCTGCGGAGCGGCCGAGGCGGTGTCCGCGGCCCACCGGGGTGCCGGGGCCACCGGAGCCGCGGACCCCGAGCCCGTCAACCCGCAGGGTGCGGTCGGGCCCCTGAACGGCACGGGAGCCCCGGGGCCGCCGGCCCCGCAGGACTCCGCGCCGCGCACGACCACCCGGACCGCCATCATGGACCGCGCCACGACGTGGGTGACCTCACAGGTCCCGTACAGCATGGCGAAGTACTGGTCGGACGGGTATCGGCAGGACTGCTCCGGCTATGTCTCGATGGCCTGGAACCTCGGCACCAACGAGTGGACCGGCAGCCTCGCCGCTTTCGGGACGAAGATCTCCCGGGCGGAGCTGCAGCCCGGGGACATCCTGCTGTTCCACAACCCGGCCGACCCCGAGAAGGGCTCGCACGTCACGATCTTCGGCGGCTGGACCGACAGCACACACAGTCACTACGTCGCCTACGAGCAGGCCAGCCCGCACACCCGTATGGCATCGACACCCATGGCGTACTGGAGCAACTCGTCCAAGTATGTGGCGTACCGCTACAAAGGCCTCACAAGCGGAACGGGTGGCAGCGGGTCGGACACCGCGTTCCCGGGGGCGAAGAGGTTCGGTACCGGCGCCGACAACGCGTATGTGACCCAGCTCGGGAAGATGCTCATCTCCCAGGGCGGCGAGCGCTTCCACAGGGAGGGTGCGGGGCCGCGCTGGAGCACCGCGGACACGCGCGCCACGCAGGCGTTCCAGGAGGCGCAGGGGTGGAGGGGCAGGGAGGCGGACGGCATCCCCGGCCCGGACACCTGGAGCCTGCTGGTCAGGGGCAACGGGCAGAGGATTCCCGCCGCGGGATCGGGCGGCAGCCCGAGCGGCGTCCCGGCCTACCCCGGGCGCGGCTTCTTCGTGCCGGGGCAGTCCAACAGCCATGTCCACAGGCTCGGCACCCAGTTGGTGGCGAAGGGATACGGCATGCGGTACGTGGCCGGGCCCGGCACGAGGTGGACGGAGGTGGACCGCCGCAATGTCGAGGCCTTCCAGCGGGCCCAGGGCTGGCGCGGGGGCGCGGCCGACGGGTATCCGGGGCCGGAGACATGGCGGCGGCTCTTCGCGTGACGGCGACGAGCTGGAGATATGGCGGCGGCTCTTCGCGTGACGGCGACGGCGGTATCGGTGGCGGTGTCGGAACGGACTTGACGGAGGCGGGAATGCGATCCACGGAGAACGAGTTGGCCGGCGAGCCGGTGGCCGGGAACGAGGAGCCGGACGCAGTGCCGGTGACGGGCCAGGGTGTCGTCGTCACGGGGGTGGTGCCCGGCCCGGGGCCGGGTGTCGTCGTACCGGCAGTGGTGCCCGGCCCGGGGCCGGACGACTCGCCGGTCCGGGGCTCGGCGTGGGCCGAGGCGGCTGCGACCGGTGCGCGGGACGTGCCGGGAGAGGTGGCGGAGGACGCGGACGGGTGGGGCGCGGCGGATGCCGAGCCGGTGCCGGTAGGGGTGGGTGCGGGTGTGATGCCCGGACAGGGCGGGGGCGAGGCGCGGGAGTCTGCTGTTGTCCCCGTGGCCGTCGCGGACCTGACTCCTGTGTCCGGCGCGGAGGACCCGGGTGCCGCGGTGGTGCCGGATCCCGGAGCGGCGGCTGTCGTGGCGAGCCCCGGTGAGGGTGGTCCGATGGACCAGGACCTGGAGCCCGACCCGGATCCCGAGCCCGTCGCGGGCGTGGTGATCGAGGTGCCCACCCCGCCGAGCCGAGGTGCCGGAGCGAGCGGAACGGTCCCCGGCGTCGCGACGCCGGGGGAGTGGGACCGGATGGGCGACGGCGGCGCCCGGCTCGAGTGGTGGGACACGGCCCCCGTCCCGGCAGCCACGGGCAGTGAGGATCTCGGCGCATGGTCGGGGGCCGGGCGGCGGCACTCCGTCATCGCCAACGAGACGACTGCGCCTATCCCCGTACACCTCCTCTTCCGTGACGACAGCCACGACAGCGAGCCCACCAGTACGGGCACGGGCACGGTCACCGGCCTCGGCACCGGCACCGGAGCCGGAGCCGGCACCGATACCGACATGGGAATCGCGGTGCAGCGCCCCGGTGTCCGGCGGACGTCCGTGCCGCGTCCATTCCAGTGGCGGGAGCCGACCCGGCCCGTACCCCTCGCCGATCCCCGGCTCGCCGAGCGGCCCGGGCCCGTACTTCCCGGGTGGGCCGCGCTGTTCACCGGAGCGGCCGGAACCGGCGCCGGACTCGCCCTGCTGTGGTGGACCGGTGCGCTGCCCGCCGCCGTGACCGGCCGCATCGGGGTCGGCTCCCGCCCGTACGACGGCATCGGCATCGGGACCTGGGCGCTGCTCGCGCTGCTGGTGGCCGTGGTGCTCTTCGCGCTCTGCGGCATCGGACGCGGCCGGGTCGGGTACGCCTCGGTCCTCACGCTCTTCGGCGAGTACCGCGGCAGTGTCCGGCGCGCCGGCCTGATCTGGGTCTCCCCGCTCCTGCTGCGCCGCCGCGTCGACGTACGACTGCGGCACTGGCGCAGTGAGCCGCTGCGCGCCGTGGACGCGAGCGGTACCGCCCTGCGCGTCGTCGTCCTCGTCGTCTGGCGGATCAAGGACACCGTGCGGGCCGCGTTCGGCGTTGCGGACCACGAGCAGTATCTGCGGGACCAGGTGGAGGCGGCGCTCGCGCGCGTGCTCTCGCAGCTGCCCGCCGACGCCTTCCACGAGGACACCCACACCCTGCGGGACGCGGAGGCCGTCGGCGATGCGCTGACCCGGATGCTGAAGGCGGACTGCGAGCCGGCGGGCATCGAGGTGTACTCCGCGCAGCCGACCGGGATCGAGTACGCCCCGGAGGTCGCGGCCGCGATGCAGCGGTGCCGGGTGGCGGCCATCGACGCCAAGCACCGGGACAGTGTGCTGACCTCCGTGGTCGACGCGGTGGACGACACCGTCCGCCGGCTGACGGAGCGCGGCATCGTCGAGCTCGACGACTACGAACACAAGGCCCTGGTCAGGGATCTGACGGTGGCCTTCTACACCGGTCGCAGCGGTGGGGAAAGGGCCTGACGGGCTCCGGGGGCACGGCCGCGGCGGGCCGAAACCGTTCCCACATTGGTCTGGACATGTCCATGCCCTGTCAATAATCTGGGACTTGGTCTAGACCGCACAACCTGCGCGCAGCAGAGCCCCCGGAACATCCCCCACGTTTTCTAGGAGCGACACAGCATGCGGAAAAGGGCAAGCGCGGCCGTCATCGGCCTTGCGATAGCGGGCGTCTCCATGTTCGCGACCGGCAGTGCCAGTAGCCACGGCTACACGGATACCCCCATCAGCCGGCAGAAGCTCTGTGCCAACGGCACCGTCACCAACTGCGGCAACATCCAGTGGGAGCCGCAGAGCGTCGAGGGCCCCAAGGGCTTCCCGGCGGCAGGACCGGCGGACGGCAAGATCTGTTCCGGCGGGAACAGTCAGTTCGCCCAGCTCGACGACCCCCGCGGCGGTAGCTGGCCCGCCACCAAGGTCACCGGCGGGCAGGGCTACGGCTTCCGCTGGCAGTTCACCGCACGCCACTCCACGACCGACTTCCGGTACTACATCACCAAGAACGGCTGGAACTCCAGCCAGCCGCTCACCAGGGCCGCCCTGGAGTCGCAGCCGTTCATGACGGTGCCGTACGGGAACCAGCAGCCCCCGGCCACGCTGACCCACCAGGGCACCATCCCCACCCAGAAGACCGGCAAGCACATCATCCTGGCCGTCTGGAACGTCGCGGACACCACCAACGCGTTCTACGCGTGCTCCGATGTCCAGTTCTGAGGCCTAGCCGGGTAACCGGCAGCACCAAAGCGCAGTGGGCGGTCCCCGTATTACGGAGACCGCCCACTGTGTTGTCTGTGCGCCGTCAGGGACTCGAACCCCGGACCCGCTGATTAAGAGTCAGCTGCTCTAACCAACTGAGCTAACGGCGCCTGGTGACTCGAAAATAATACCTGGTCCTCAGGGGTGCTGGTGACACGTGCCCTCATCGCCTCCGGTGGCCCCGTCTCCCGGTCTCCGACAGCCTTCCGGCAGAAGAAGTCGTTTTCTTTCGTAAGTGATCTTCATTTTTGCGTAGCTCTTTGTAAGGTGAGTCCCGTGACGAAACGACGACTCTCTCAGGTGGCCGAGTACGCGGGTGTCAGCGAGGCGACGGTCAGCCGTGTCCTCAACGGCAGCCCCGATGTGGCGAGCACGACCCGCGAGGCGGTGCTGAGCGCGCTGGACGTGTGCGGCATCGAGCGCCCCCTCCGCTACCGCGCCGAACGGGCCGCCCTGATCGGCCTGGTCGTACCGGATCTGCAGAATCCGATCTTCTCCGCGTTCGCCGAGGCCCTGTGCGGGCTCCTCAACAAGCGCGGGCTCATACCCGTGCTCTGTACCCGCACCGCCGACGGTGTCTCCGAGGCCCACTACATCGAGATGCTGCTGCAGCAGAACATCGGCGGCATCGTGTTCATCGGCGCCAGCTATGCCGACGCCGGCCCGGAGCACGGCCGTGCGCTGCGGGAACGCAAGGTGCCGATGGTGCTCCTCAATGCTGCGGACGAGAACCTCGGCGTCGCTCAGGTCAGGGTGGACGACGCCCTTGCCGCGGACCAGGCGCTGATCCATCTCGCGGCCCTGGGGCACGAACGGATCGGCATGATCCTCGGCCCGGTGGGGCACGTTCCCTCGGCCAGGAAGCTGGCCGGATTCGCGGCCTTCTGTGCGCGCCGGGGTGTCGCCCCGGACGAATGGCGGCGACGGGTGGCGCATGCGCTGTTCACGATGGAGGGCGGCGCCACCGCGCTGCCCCGGCTGCTGGCCGAAGGGGTCACCGGCATCGTTTGCGCCAGCGACGCCCTCGCGCTCGGCGCGGTGCGGGGCGCCCGTCGCCAAGGAGTGTCCGTACCGCGGGACCTCTCCGTGGTCGGCTTCGACGATTCCCCGTTCATGGTGGCCACGGACCCGCCGCTGACGACCGCCCGGCAACCGATCCAGGCGATGGCCTCGGCAGTCGTCGCCTCGCTCATGACGCAGATCGACGGCCATGCGGGCGCAAACGAAGTGATGATGTTCGACACCGAACTCATCGTCCGGGGCTCCACGGCCGCCCGGCCCCGCTGAGCCGGCGAGGGCCCCGACGGGCACCCTTCCTGTGTTTCTTGCGCAAGCTCCCGACATTAATTTCTTGCGTAGATGCATTGACTTCTTGCGTAACCGGCTTCTACCTTCAGCGCAGCTCAGTGCTCGGGGTCCGACAACCCCGCAGCGGACCTCGAGGAAGGCACGATTCGCATGGATGGCATGCCCGGCATCAGCAGACGTCAGGTTCTCGGCTCGGCGACGGCCGTCGCTCTGGCTCTTGCACTCACGGCCTGCGGCGGCTCCGGCCCCTCGTCCTCCGGTGTGGACAGGAACGGTGTGGTCACGGTCGTCGTGAACGGCATGCCGGCCAAGACACAGCCGGTGGACCGCAAGAACTTCACGGAGGACGTCAAGGCGTTCGAGAAGAGCCACCCGAAGATCAAGATCGACGCCCGCGAGGGCCAGATGGATCCGAAGACCTTCGCGGCCAAGCTCGCGGGCGGCCAGCTGGAGGACGTGTACTACGTCTACTTCACCGACCCGGCCGGGCTGATCCAGCGCCGCCAGGCAGCCGACATCAGCGCGTACGTCGGGGACGTGCCGTACTCCGAGGACATCGATCCGGCACTGATGAAGGTCTTCAAGGACGCCGACGGCAAGACGTACGGCCTTCCCACGGGTAACTACTCGCTGGGCCTGCTCTACAACCGCGCCCTGTTCGCGAAGGCCGGACTCGACCCCGACAAGCCCCCGGCCACCTGGGAGGAGGTGCGCACGGCCGCCAAGAGGATCAGCGCGCTCGGTGACGGCACCGTCGGGTACGCCGACTACAGCAAGAACAACCAGGGCGGCTGGCACCTCACCTCGTGGATCTACTCCATGGGCGGCGATGTCGCGACCCGGCAGGACGGCACGTGGAAGTCGGCGTTCAACAGCGATGCGGGACGCAAGGCGCTCCAGGCGCTGCACGACATGCGCTGGACCGACAGGAGCATGGGCACCCGCCAGCTCCTGGAGATAGCCGACGTCCAGAAGATGATGGGCGCCGGGAAGCTCGGGATGTACATGGCCGGCCCCGACAACATCCCCACCATCGTCAAGCAGTTCGAGCGCGAGTACGAGGAGTACGGTCTGGCCGCACTGCCGGGCACCGCGACCCTCGGCGGCGGCGACGGCTTCATGTTCAACCCGAAGGCTTCCCCCGAGAAGATCAAGGCCGGACTCCGGTGGGTCCAGTGGAAGTACCTGAGGAGCCCCGAGCGCGAGGCGGTGGACAGCAAGCGGGCCAAGGCCGACGGCGTGCCCATCGGGCTGCCGCAGCCGAGGCTGTTCGCCGGGGAGACGCAGGCGAAGGTCGACGAGATCCGCGCGGAGTACGCCAACACCCCGGTGGGGAACTACCGGCCGTTCGTCGAGCGCAACGCGCAGGTGGAGACCAAGGTCGAGCCGCCCAACGCCCAGCAGCTCTACACCGTCCTCGACGGGGTCATGCAGTCCGTGCTGACCAAGGAGGACGCGGACATCGACGCGCTCCTGGCGGAGGCGGCGAAGAAGGCCGACGTCATCCTCGCCCCGGTGAAGTGACCGTGTCCGCCCAGCCACTCCCTTCCGCCGTGGCGAAGAGCACCGACGAGGACAAGCCCCCGGCCGCGCCCAGGCCCCCGGCCGGGATGCGGACGGGGGCCGGAGCGGGGAACTCCCGCCTCCGCAGGGCGGTGCGCGAGAACCTCGTCGCGTACCTCTTCCTCGCCGCCGGTGTCCTCTGCTTCGCGCTCTTCTCCTGGTACCCGATCGTGCGCGGCGTCCTGCTCGGCTTCCAGCAGGTCACCTTCGCCGAACCCGCCCGGTGGGTGGGCCTGGACAACTTCCGGCGCCTGTTCGAGGACCCGCTGTTCCTGACCGCCTGGCAGAACACCGGCTCCTTCACGCTGCTCGCCCTCGTGTTCGGATTCGCCGCCCCGTTCGCCACCGCCGTCATCCTGAACGAACTGCGGCACGGACGCTCGTACCTGCGCATGACCGTCTATCTGCCGGTCATGCTGCCGCCGATCGTCACCATGCTGCTGTGGCGCTGGTTCTACGACCCGGGCCCCGGCCTGTTCAACAGCGTGCTGGAGGTCTTCCACCTGCCGGCGCAGCAGTGGCTGGAGTCGGAGAACCTCGCCATGGTCTCCCTGGTCCTCGTCTCCACCTGGGCCAACATGGGCACCACCACCCTGATCTACCTGGCGGCGCTCGGCGGCATCCCCGGCGAGCTGTACGAGGCGGCCGAGCTCGACGGGGCGTCGATCCGGCAGCGGCTGTGGCACGTCACGGTCCCGCAGATGCGCTTCATCCTGATGATCACGCTGCTGCTCCAGGTCATCGGCACCATGCAGGTCTTCGTCGAACCGTTCGTCCTCACCGGCGGCGGACCCGACGACGCCACCGTCACCGTGCTCCTGCTCCTCTACCGCTACGCCTTCGTCTACAACGACTTCGGCCTGGCCAGCGCCATGAGCACCCTGCTCTTCGTGGTTCTCGGCCTCTTCTCCGTCGTCTATCTGCGCCTGACCCGGAGCAAGGGCTGAGAGGAACTGCTGCCATGGCTGCCGAAACCCCCGTACGCACACTGATCGCGCCCGCCGAGATGACGCGGCGCACAGGCAGGTTCCTCTACCGCTTCGTGCTCGTCGCCACGCTCACCGGCTTCACGATCGCCTTCGTCTTCCCGCTCTACTGGATGACGACGGGAGCGGTGAAATCGTCCTCCGAGCTCGCCGACCCGAACCCCACCCTGTTCCCGGAGAGCTGGCATCCGGAGAGCTATGCCGACGCCTGGACCAATGTCGGGCTCGGCCAGTTCTTCCTCAACACCCTGGTGCTGGCCCTCGGCGCCTGGCTGACCCAGATCCTGGTGGACGTGTCCGCCGCCTACGCGCTCTCCAAGCTCCGGCCGCTGCTCGGCAACGTCGTCCTCGGCATGATGCTGGCGACGCTCATGCTGCCGGTGTCCGCGCTGCTCGTACCGACGTATCTGACCGTGGTCGATGTGCCGCTCCTCCACGTCAACCTGATCAATACCCCGTTCGCGATCTGGCTCCCTGCCGCCGCCAACGCCTTCAACATCTTCATCCTCAAGCGGTTCTTCGACCAGATACCCGCCGAACTCCTCGACTCCGCACGGATCGACGGGGCCGGCACGCTCAGGGTCCTGGTCTCGGTGGTCCTGCCGCTGTCCCGGCCGGTGCTCGCCGTCGTGTCGATCTTCGCGGTCGTCGGCGTGTGGAAGGACTTCCTCTGGCCGATGCTCGTCCTCCCCGACGAGGCGAAGCAGCCGATCACCGTCGCGCTCAACCGGCTCTCCGAGTTCATGCCGGCCAATCAGCTGCTGGCCGGGATGGTCATGGCGAGCATCCCCCTGCTCGTCCTCTTCCTGATCTTCCAACGCCACATCATCGCGGGCCTCACCGCGGGGAGCCTCAAGGGCTGACCCGGCCCATCCCCCCACAGGAAGGACACCCAGCCGTGTCTCCTGCACCAAGAAAGAGCTCCCACGCCGTACGGTTCATCCTCCCCCTGCTCCTGTCGGTGCTCGGCGCCCTGCTGTACGGGGCGGCGGCACAGGCGGCCCCCACAACGCTCGAGGCGGAGTCGGCCCGGCTGTCCGGCGGGGCCGCCGTGTCCACCGAACACGGCGGTTACACAGGATCGGGCTTCGTCGGCGGCTTCACCGACACCCACAAGGGCTCCGCATCGGTGTCCTTCGACATCACCGCGGAAGCGGCCGGCGGCGGTTCCCTCGCCCTCCGGTACGCCAACGGCACCACCGCCACCATGACCCTGAGCCTGTACGTCAACGGAGCCAGGGTCCGCCAGGTCGGCCTCCCCGCCACGGCGGGCTGGGACACCTGGGCCACGCACGAGGAGCAGGTCACCTACGCGAAGGGCGCCAACACCGTCGCCTGGACGTTCACCACCGCCGACAGCGGCAACGTCAACATCGACAACGCCACCGCGGCCACTCCCACCACCCCCACGGACCCCGGCCCCACCACCCTGACCCACCAGGCCGAGGACGCCTTCGTCTCCGGCGGCCCGGCGCGGGCCACCGCGGCCACCGGCTACGAGGGCAGCTCCTACCTCTCCGGGTTCACCACCGCCGGAGCCCGCGCCGTCTTCGCCGTCGACGCCCCGGGCGCGGCCACGTACCCGCTGACCCTGCGCTACCGCACCCCCGACGCCACGGCCTCCACCATCACCCTGCTCGCCAACGGCACCACCGTCCGCCGGGTGACCCTCCCCGGTACCGGGGGCGCCTGGCAGAACGCCGCCACCGACGTCCCCCTGCGTGCCGCGCTCAACCACGTCACCCTGCGCACCGCATCCGGTGAC
The DNA here is from genome assembly GCF_042736635.1 of Streptomyces sp. NPDC060035. NCBI lineage: Bacteria > Bacillati > Actinomycetota > Actinomycetes > Kitasatosporales > Streptomycetaceae > Streptomyces > Streptomyces sp. NPDC060035. Next base: position 251,198 of record NZ_JBHWVO010000003.1, on the reverse strand, counting down.
AACGGCACCCTCCAGCTCGACGGCATAGGCGTCACCGGCTCCACCCCCACCGACGCCCGGGGCGCGACCCTCCCGTACACCACCTACGAGGCGGAGAGCGGCAGCACCAACGCCACCACCATCGGCCCCGACCGCACCTACCTCACCGTCCCGTCCGAGGCGTCCGGCCGCAGGGCCGTCGTCCTGGACACCACCGGCGCATACGTGCAGTTCACCCTGACCGAACCCGCCAACGCCCTGACCCTGCGCTACTCCGTCCCGGACAACGCGGCGGGCACCGGCACCGAGGCCACACTCAGCGTCTACGCCAACGGCACCCAGCTCCGCGACCTGCCCCTCAGCTCCAAGTACAGCTGGGTCTACGGCGGTTACCCGTACAACAACGACCCCTCCCAGGGCTCCGGCCACCACTTCTTCGACGAGACCCGCACCCTGCTGACCGGGGCACTCCCGGCAGGCACCGTACTGAAGTTCCAGAAGGACGCCGGCGACACCGCCGCCTCCTACACCCTGGACCTCGTCGAGACCGAGACCGCGCCGGCCGCACTCGCCATGCCCGCCGGCCTCATCTCCGCGGCCACGCTCGGCGTCACCCCGGACGACTCCGGCGACGACACCAACGCCCTCAACTCGGCGCTCACCACGGCCACCTCGCAGGGCAAGGGGCTGTGGCTGCCCACCGGCACGTACAACATCTCCGGGCACATCAACCTCACCGGTGCCGATCTGCGCGGCGCCGGCCAGTGGCACACCGTGCTGCGCGGCAGCAACGGCAAGGGTGGCCTCTTCGGACGCGGCGGCACCAGCAACGTCCAGGACCTGATGATCGCCGGTGACGTCTCCTACCGTGACGACGCCACCTTCGACGCCGCGATCGAGGGCGACTTCGGCAACGGGTCCACGCTGGCGAACATCTGGATGCAGCACACCAAGGTCGGCCTCTGGACCGACGCCCCGACCAACGGCCTGTACGCCTCCGGACTCCGTATCCGCGACACCTTCGCGGACGGCGTCAACCTCCACAAGGGCACGAAGGCGACCGAGGTCTCCCAGAGCAGCGTCCGCAACACCGGCGACGACGGACTCGCCATGTTCTCCGAGGCCCAGGCCGTCACCGACAGCGCGTTCCGCTTCAACACCGTGCAGCTCCCGATGCTCGCCAACACCGTCGGCATCTACGGCGGTCACGGTAACCGGGCCGAGGACAACGTCCTCGCCGACACGGTCACCGGCTCCTCCGGCATCGCGATCAGCAGCCGCTTCGCCCCGGTGCCGTTCAGCGGGACGACCTCCGTACAGCGCAACACGCTGACCCGCACGGGCGGCTACGAACCCAACTGGCAGAGCAAGCTCGGCGCCCTGTGGATCTACGCCGACTCCTCCGACATCACCGCACCCGTCCTCGTCAAGGACAACGAGATCCTCGACAGCACCTACAGCGGGCTCCTCATCTCCTGGCAGAAGAACGTCGCCGCGCTCACCGTCGACGGCCTGAGGATCGACAAGGCCGGTTCGTACGGCATCGAGATCAACTCCGCGGGTGCCGGGACCTTCTCCGGCGTCACCGTCAGCGGCGCCACCGACGGCGGCCTGTCCACCGCGGGCGGCTTCACCATCACCCGGGGTGCCGGCAACACCGGCTGGTAGCCCGATGACCGGTGCGGGCCCGCCCCGACGCGGGCCCGCACCGCCTTACATACCGAGCAAGGAGTCTCAGTGACCACCCACTGGTGGCGGCACGCCGCGATCTACCAGATCTACGTACGCAGCTTCGCCGACGGAAACGGAGACGGCACCGGCGACCTCGCCGGAGTCCGCGACCGCCTGCCGTATCTGCGCGAACTCGGCGTCGACGCACTGTGGTTCACCCCCTGGTACACCTCGCCCATGGCCGACGGCGGCTACGACGTGGCGGACTACCGCGACATCGACCCGCTCTTCGGCACCCTCGCGGAGGCCGAGCAGCTCATCGGCGCAGCCCATGAGCACGGGCTGCGCGTCCTGATCGACCTGGTGCCCAACCACTGTTCCGACCAGCACGTCTGGTTCCGGGACGCGCTCGCGGCGGGCCCGGGATCGCCGGAGCGGGAGCGCTTCTGGTTCGTCCCCGGCCGCGGGGAGAGCGGCGAACTGCCGCCCAACGACTGGACCTCCTACTTCGGCGGCAGCGCCTGGACACGGGTGACGGAGGCGGACGGCAGCGCGGGGCCCTGGTACCTGCACATGTTCGCGCCCGAGCAGCCGGACCTGAACTGGGAACACCCCGAGGTGCGAGCCGAGTTCGAGGACATCCTGCGGTTCTGGCTGGACCGGGGGGTCGACGGATTCCGTATCGACGTGGCCCACGGCCTGGAGAAGAAGCCGGGCCTGCCGGACGTCGGGCCCGACCCGGACGTCACGGACCTGCCCTACCAGGACTGCGACGCGGTGCACGACATCTACCGGTCCTGGCGCAAGATCCTCGACGAGTACGACGGCGAGCGCACGTTCGTCGGAGAGGTCTGGCTGCCGACGCCGGAGCAGTCGGCGCGCTATCTGCGCCCGGACGAGCTCCACTCGGCGTTCAACTTCGAGTTCCTGTGCTGTGCGTGGGACGCGGACGCGCTGCACCACGTCATCGAGGAGACCCTCGCCGGGCACGCACCGGTGGGGGCGCCGCCCACCTGGGTGCTGTCCAACCACGACACGATCCGGCACGTCACGCGGTACGGGCGGGCGGACACCTCGTTCGACATGGGGGACAAGCGGCTGCTCGACCCGAGCGATCCGGTCCTGGGCCGCCGCCGGGCACGGGCGGCGGCCCTGCTGACGCTGGCGCTGCCCGGCGGGGTGTACGTGTACCAGGGCGACGAGCTGGGTCTGCCGGAGGTGCAGGACCTGCCGGACGCGCTGATCCAGGACCCGACGTTCGTCCGCTCGGGCGGGGCGGACCGGGGGCGCGACGGGTGCCGGATTCCGCTGCCGTGGGGTTCGGGCCCCTCGCTGGGCTTCTCCCCGGACGGGTCCGCGACGCCCTGGCTGCCGCAGCCGGAGTCGTGGTCCGCCCTGAGCGTGGCGGCCCAGGACACGGACCCGGAGTCCTTCCTCACCCTGTACCGTGCCGGGCTGGCTCTGCGCCGTGAGCGCCTCGTGGACCTCCCGGAGTCACTCAAGTGGGGCGACGCGGGGGCGGGGACGGTGTGCTTCGACCGGGGCCCGGGCGGATTCCGCTGCCTGCTGAACGTCTCGGCGGCGCCGGTTCCGCTTCCCCCCGGTGCGGAAGTCCTGCTCGCCAGCGGCCCGCTCCCGGACGGCGTCCTGCCCCCGGACACGGCGGCGTGGCTGGTCCTCCAGCGCGGGGTTCCGTCCTCAATCGCCGGACGGGCTTGATTTGCCGGGCCAGCACGTCAAGCGCCGGCCCGGCCACTTCAAGGCCGGACGGCCACAACTCAAGCCCGTCCGGCGATTGAGGACAAAGACGATCCCAGGGCGCCCCTGGACCCCGCACCGGACAGAAATCAGAGCGCCAGCGACAGGAGTACGGGCGCCGCCCGCCGGTTCAGCGTGGCCGCCGCAGCCCGCAGCCGGTGCGCGTCCTCGATCGGCAGCGACAGCGCCAGGCACCCCGCCGACGAGCCCGCCGTCAGGGGGACCGCCGCGCACACCGTACCCACCGCGTACTCCTGCAGATCGAGCACCGGCACCGTCGCCGGCTGGCTGTCCAGCTTCGAGAAGAGCACCTTCTCGCTCGTGATGGTCCGTGATGTGAGCCGTGCGATCCGGTGCCGCGAAAGGTGATCGCGCCGGCCGTTCTGGTCGAGCTGCGTCAGCAGGCACTTGCCGATCGCGCTGGCGTGCGCCGCCGACCGGAAGTCCACCCACTCGTTGACGGCGGGCGTACGCGGTCCGTCGGCCATCTGCGTGACCCGGATCTCCCCGTCGACGTACCGGCTGATGTAGACCGCCGCGCCCACCGAGTCCCGCAGCTGCACCAGCGTCTGCTGGAGCTTGGCCTCCAGGGTCCGCCTGCGGGCGGCGGCGCCGGAGCCGAGCTCGATGAGCGAGGCGCCGGTGATGTACGCGCCGTCGGTGATCTGCTCGACATACCCCTCGCGGCGCAGCATCAGCAGCAGGGACGAGAGGTGGCCGACGGGCAGCCCCGTCTCGCGGGAGATCTGTGCGTCGGTCACACCGTTGCCGTGGGTGGACACGGATTCGAGCACACGCAGGGCGTACTGCACCGAGTGGAACGGCGCCTTCGGCTCGGGCTTCAACGCCACGGTTTCCCCCTACCAGGTTGTGACCGCAAGCTTTTGCCCCACGATAGCCGCCAAGAGCCGGATTCGGAGGGGCTGTTGAGGAGTTGATGAGCGCGCCCCGGCCCTGTCAGCTGGGGCGCACCCGCCTGGCATATGCCAGAGTCATTGTCTTTGCATCAATGACAAGGTCACAGCACCGCGTTGAGGAACTCGCGCGTACGTTCGTGCTCCGGATCGGAGAAGATTTTTTCCGGCGTTCCGGACTCCACCACACGGCCCGCGTCGAACATCAGGACCTTCTCCGAGACATCCCGGGCGAAGTTCATCTCGTGGGTCACACAGAGCATCGTGATGTCGGTGGTCCTCGCGATGTCACCGAGCAGGTCCAGCACACCCGCCACCAGCTCGGGGTCCAGCGCGGACGTCACCTCGTCGAGCAACAGGATCTCCGGCCGCATCGCCAGCGCCCGGGCGATGGCGACCCGCTGTTGCTGGCCGCCGGAGAGCTGGGAGGGGTGCGCGTCGATCTTGTCGGCGAGACCGACCAGGTCGAGCAGCTCACGGGCCCGCGCCTCCGCCTCGTCCCGGTCCATGCCCAGCACGTTGACGGGCGCCTCGGTGATGTTCTGGAGCACCTTCATGTTCGGGAAGAGATTGAACTGCTGGAAGACCATCCCGATCTTCTTCCGGGACTCGCGCAGCTGCTTCTCGCCCGCCGGCTTCAACGAGCCGTTCGGCGTCCGTACGTGCGACAGGGGCGAGCCGTCCACCCAGATCACACCGTCGCTGACCTTCTCCAGCGTCATCAGCAGCCGCAGGATGGTGGTCTTGCCGGAGCCGCTCGGCCCGATCAGGGTGACGTGCTCGCCGCGCCGCACGGTGAAGTCCAGCTCGTCGAGGACCACATGATCGCCGTAGCGCTTGACGACCTTGTCGAAGCGGACGAGCGGCTCGACGCCGGTCGTCCTGGAGTCCGGAGCGGCGTCCGCGGGTTCCTTCAGGGGAGCAGAGTCAGTGGCCAAGGCGCTTCTCCAGCTTTCTCATCAGCAGCGAGGTGGGGTAGCTCGCGACCAGGAAGACCAGTCCCGCGAGCGTGAATGCCTCGGTGTACGCGAAGTGGTCGGCCCCGTACTTCCGGGCCTCGAAGACCATTTCCTGCACCGTGATCACGGCGAGGAAGGGGGTCTCCTTGAACATCGAGATCGCGTAGTTGCCGAGGGCGGGCAGTACGTTGCGCACCGCCTGCGGCAGGATCACGGCCTGCCAGGTCCGCCGGGGCGTCAGCGAGAGCGCCCGGCAGGCCTCCCACTGCCCCTTGGGCACACCGTCGATCCCGGCCCGGTACACCTCCGAGGTGTACGTGGCGTAGTGGATGCCCAGCACCACGATGCCGATGGTCAGCGGCTCCACCGAGGTGAAGAGGGCAGCCGCGCCGACCAGTTGGACCAGCAGCGGGGTGGAGCGGATGAACTCCATCACCGCCTTCACGGGCACGGTCACGAGCCGGGACGGGGCCCGCCCCGCTATCGCGATCAGCAGACCGAGCACCGCGGCCACGAGTGTGCCGAGCACGGTCGCCAGGAGGGTGACCCTGAACCCTTCGAGCAGCAGGGGAAGGGCTTCCCCGACGGCATCCCGGTCGAATGTGTTCACCGGGTACCTCCGGAGGTCGTGGCGGACTCCGCACTGCGCGTCCTGAGCAGGCTTCCCGCGCCGGTGTGCAGACCGAGCCGCCGCTTGGCGCTCCGTTCCAGCAGATTCATCAGCAGGGTCAGCGCGTAGGCGAGGACGAAGTAGGAGGCCAGCAGCGTGAGGTACGCGGTGAGGGTCTCACCGGTTCGGTCGCGGATCTGCTGGATCACGGTCATCAGGTCGGCCGCGGAGATCAGCCACAGCAGGGGTGTGCACTTCAGCAGCTGGATCAGCAGGTTGGTGAAGGAGGGGATCATCTGCACCCAGGCCTGCGGCAGGACCACCTTCCGCATCCGGTGGAAGGGGCTCATGTTCAGCGCCACGGCCGCCTCGTACTGGGCGCGGGGCACGGAGTTGATCGCGCCGCGCACGATCTCGGAACCGTAGGCACCGTAGTTCAGGCCGAAGGCGACGATCCCGCAGAGCAGCGGCGTCAGTTCGTACCCGGTGAGCTGCGGCATCGCGTAGTAGAACCAGAACAGCTGGATGTAGAGCGAGGTGCCGCGGAAGAACTCCACGACGGCCCGGGAGACCCCACGCACCAGGGCCAACTTGCTGCCCGCCGCCAGTCCGAGTACGAACGACAGGAGCAGGGCCAGCAGGGAGCCCAGGACCGTGGCCTCGAGCGTCACCCGCAGGCCCGCTCCGATCTGGGGCAGCTCATCGAGGAATGTGGAGAAGAAGTCACTCATACGGTGTGGTCCGCCCCGTCAGCCCTTGCACAGATCGGCGGTCTTCAGGGTGGCCGGCGGGATCTCCGTGGCACCGAAGCCGTATTGCTGCAGCAGGCTCACATAGCGGGACTTGTCCGAGACGATCTTCTTGAGTTCACGGTTGAAGGAGTCCCGCAGGTCCTCGTTGCCCGTGCGGAAGACCGCGCCGCCCGGTGAGAACTGCTGCTTGCCGTCCAGCTCCGGCACGAAGGCCTCGGTGACCTCGGTGTCCGGGTTGGTCTTCGCGAGCCAGCGCAGCGAGATGCCGGTGAGCAGGAACGCGTCGATCCGGCCGCCCTTGACGGCGTCGGCGCCGTCCTGCGGCTTCTGCAGTGTCTTGATCTTCCCCTCGGCGATGCCCGCGCCCTCGGCGTACGAGCCCTCGACCGCACCGGACATCACGCCGACGGTGACTCCGGCGGCCTTCGCGGACGCCAGGTCGGTGAGCTTCTTCGGGTTGCCCTTCTTCACCATCAGCGCGGTGGGGGAGATGAACTCCGGCTCGGAGAATATGGCGTTGGCGCAGCGCTCGGGGGTGATGGCCATGCCCGCGCTGACCACGTCGTACTTCCCGGCCTGCAGACCGGGGATCAGGCCGTCCCACTCCGAGAGGGTGGGCTTCAGTTCGTCGACGCCGAGCGCCTTGAAGATCTCCCGGTGCAGGGTGGGGGCCTCGCCCTTGAGTGCTTTGCCCTCCAAGTAGCCGTACGGGGCCTCATTGGCGTACGCGACCCGGACGAAACCCTGCTTGCGGAGCTTGTGGAGAGCGCCTTCGCCGTCCACGGAGCCGGCGTCGGTCTTGCTGCACGCGGAGAGCAGACCGGGAACGACGAGCAGTCCGCCCACGGCTGCCGATCGGTTGAGAAAACCCCGGCGGGACAGGTTCGGAAAGTCAGCCATGGTTCGCAATCTCCTGAAGGGGTCGAACAGTCCGGACAGGGTGAACGCCTGCCCGATCCCGTACGTCTATGCAGGAAGCGCTGCCATGTAATCGAACAGTGGCCGGAGGGTGACCTTCCCGTGTCTCGTTGCGGGCGGAGCGCGACGAGAGGAGTGCGTGGCGTATTTCCGGGGGAGGCTCGGTTGTTGACTGTCCGTTATGCGGGGATGTCGAGGGAAGGAACGTAACCGCGCTGTATGTCCACGATGTTCGGCAGCGGCTCCCCGGCCGCCCACCGCTCGTACATCGAAACGAACTGCTCGGCCAGCCGGTCCCGCCAGCCGGCCGTGTCCCCGCTCATGTGCGGGGAGATCACCAGCTCCGGTGCGTCCCACAGCGGGCTGCCCCGGTCCAGCGGCTCCTCCTGGAACACATCGAGCGCCGCACCCGCGATCCAGCGCCTGCGCAGCGCCTCGGCCAGGTCCTCCTCGACGACCAGCGGCCCGCGTCCCACGTTGATGAACCGGGCGGAAGGCTGGAGCAGTCCGAAGAAGCGGGCGTCGAACATGCCGCGCGTCGACGCCGTCAGCGGAGCCGCGCAGATCACCCAGTCGGCACCGGCCGCCAGCCGGTCCAGGTCCTCGACGCCGTGAATCGTGCGCCGCGCCGTACGCCCCACGAGCGCCACCTGGACACCGAGCCCGTGCAGCAGCCGCATGATCTCCCGGCCGACGGGACCGGCACCGACGACGACCGCGCGGCTTCCGGCGAGCTGCCGGGTCTCACGGTGGCGCCACTGCCGCTGACGCTGGAGCTCCAGCGTCAGGGGGAGGTCCTTCGCGAACGCGAGCACCAGGCCCGTCACGTACTCCGCGATCGGAAGCTCGAAGACGCCCCGCGCATTGGTGACCACGGTGGGGGACGCGGCCAGCTCGGGGCAGAGCAGCCGGTCGACGCCGGCGCTCGCCGTGTGCACCCAGCGGGGCCGCGGCCCCGCGCCCGGCCAGGCCTCGCGGACGGCATCGGAGGTGAAATCCCAGACCAGCAGCACATCGGCGTCCGGCAGCTGACGGGCCAGGCTGCGCCCGTCGGCGTAACGGATGCGGGCCTGCCCGGTGAGCCGGCCCAGGCGTGGCGCCGGGGCGGCGTCAAGGACGAGGATCTGCGGATGAGGCATCAGGATCCTCCACGCTCGCACCCGGCCGCCCCGCCGTCAACAGGACACCGGAATGCGCTGGTCACACCCATTGCGGGCGCCGTTGTGCGGTCATTGGAGGAATACTTGTCCCAGGCGGGGGCAACGGTGACAGGGCGCGCCCGAGAGGCGGCAGCAGGACATCCGGACGCACCGGAAGGATGGACATGACGACCGTAGGACTTCTCTACCCGGGCCATGCCGCGGAGGACGACTTCCCGCGGACCGAGATCATGCTCGACAGCGACATCAGAGTGCCGCTGTTCCACACCGACATCGACGAGGAGTCCCGCAGTGCCGACGCGCTGCGCGGGACGGGCACGCCCGAGCGCCTGGCCGCCGGAGTCGAGGAACTGCGGATGGCAGGAGCCGAATCGCTCGTCTGGGCCTGCACCGGCGGCAGCTTCGCCTACGGGTGGGACGGGGCCCACGAACAGATCGCTTCCCTCGCCAGGACCGCGGGGCTGCCCGCCTCCAGCACGTCCTTCGCCTTCACCCACGCGGTGGGGGAGCTGGGCGCCACCAGGGTCGCCGTCGCCGCGACGTACCCCGAGGGCATCGCCGCACTCTTCGCGGACTTCCTTCGGTCCGCCGGCATCGAAGTGGCAGCCACCCGGGGCAGCGGCATCATCACCGCCGCCGAGGCCGCCACCGTGGACCTGGAGCGGGTGAAGGAACTGGCCGTGGCCGGGGACCATCCCGACGCCGAGGTGGTGCTGCTCCCGGACAACGCCCTGCACACCACGGCCCACATTCCCGAGCTGGAGCAACTGCTGGGCAAGCCGGTCCTCACCGCGAACCAGGTGGCGGTCTGGGAAGGACTCCGGCTGGCCGACCGCCGGGTCTGGGCGCCCACGCTCGGCACGCTCTTCGCCACCCGCGAACCCCCGCTCGGAGCCGCCGAACACCGGGGGATCGAGGTACGGGAATGAGGCGCGCAGGAGCGGTGCGGGAATAAGCGGAGCCATCCTCCTGTTCGTACCTCCGATACGCACACGCAGCACCGGGAGAGGCCGAACACGTGGATGAGAACCGAGGCGACGAGATTCGCGGCACCGCAAGCGGAACGGCCTCGGTGCCCCTGTCCGTGCTCGATCTGGTGACCGTGGGCCAGGGCCGTACCGCGACCCAGGCCCTGCGCACCAGCGTGGACATCGCCAGGCTCGCCGAGGGCCGCGGTTTCCACCGCTACTGGGTGGCGGAGCACCACTCCATGCCGGGTGTGGCCTCGTCGTCCCCGGCCGTCATCCTGGCGCACCTGGCCGCCCACACCGAGCGCATCAGGCTCGGCTCCGGCGGCGTGATGCTGCCCAACCACGCCCCCCTGGTGATCGCCGAACAGTTCGGCACCCTGGAGGCGATGGCCCCCGGCCGTGTCGACCTCGGCCTCGGCCGCGCCCCCGGCACGGACGGCGCCACGGCGGCGGCCCTGCGCCGCACCGAGCGCCTGAACGACGGCGCCGATGACTTCCCGCAGCAGCTGGCCGAGCTGACCCGGTTCCTCGACGACGACTTCCCGGACGGGCACCCCTACTCCCGTATCCACGCCGTACCCGGACCGGTGCAGGCCACCTCGCCCGGTGGTGTCCAGTCCGCGGGCCGCCCGCCCATCTGGCTGCTGGGCTCCTCCGGTTTCAGCGCCCGGCTGGCCGGCGTCCTCGGCCTGCCCTTCGCGTTCGCCCACCACTTCTCGGCCCAGAACACCGTGCCGGCCCTCGACCTGTACCGCGAGTCGTTCAAGCCGTCCGCCGTGCTCGACGCCCCCTACGCCCTCATCGGCGTCGCCGCCCTGGCCGCCGACGAGGAGCGCGAGGCCCGCCGCCAGGTCCTGACCGGGGCCCTGTCGATGCTGCGCCTGCGCTCCGGCCGTCCCGGCCTCGTACCGACGCCCGAGGAGGCGGAGGCGTACGCCTTCAGCCCGATGGAGCGTGAGTTCGTCGACAGCTGGCTCGTCAACATCGTCCACGGCACCGCGGACGAGGTCCGCACGGGCCTCGACGACCTGGCCAAGCGCACCGGCGCGGACGAACTGATGATCACCGCCAACGCCCACGGCGGCGAGGCCCGCCTGCGGTCCTACGAGCTGATCGCGGACGCGTACGGCCTGCCTGTCCTCGGCTGACCCGACATCCCCTCAGACCTCCAGCGCCCGGGTGCCGATCAGTTCGGCGATGCGCTCCGGGGCGACCGCACGTGAGTAGAGCCAGCCCTGCCCCGTGTCGCAGCCGATCCGGCGCAGCCGCTCCGCCTGGCCCGACGTCTCCACGCACTCCGCGGTGACCGTCAGGCCCAGGCGGTGCGCCAGCTGCACCATGGCCTCGACGATGGTCTCGTCCGCCGGGCTGGGATGGGCGCCGTCCTCGTAACGGAAGCCGCGCACGAAGGAGCCGTCCAGCTTCAGCACGGAGACGGGCAGCCGGCTCAGATAGGCGAGGTTGGAGTAGCCGGTGCCGAAGTCGTCGATCGCGATGCGGACGCCCATGTCGCTCAGTGCCTGGAGGACCTGCAGCGGCCGGCCCGACGACCCCATCACGGCGGACTCGGTCAGCTCCAGTTGCAGCAGTCCCGGGGCAAGACCGGTCTCGGCGAGGATCTCCGCCACATCGGCGACCAGATCGGAGTCCCGGAGCTGGCGTACGGCGACGTTGACGCTGATGAACAGCGGTGACTCGCCGGGGTGTTCCAGCTGCCAGCGGCGGGCCTGGCGGCACGCCGTGCGCAGGACCCACCGGCCGAGCTGGACGATCGTGCCGTCCTCCTCGGCGATGGCGACGAACCTGTTCGGCGCCAGCATCCCGAACTGCGGGTGATTCCACCGGACCAGGGCCTCCACACCCCGTACGACCTCGTCGGCCATGCAGACGAGCGGCTGGTACTCCAGGGTGAACTCGCCGCGTTCGACGGCGGGCCGGAGTGTGGAGGACAGTGCCTGACGGGTCATCCGGTGCGCGTTGCGCTCGGGGTCGAAGAGTGTCCAGCGTGCCTTGCCGTCCGCCTTGGCCCAGTACAGCGTGGTGTCGGCGGCCTGCATCAGACCGGTGGGCGAGGCGCCCGCCGAGGCCCGCTCCACCACCCCGATCGACGCGGAGACGGAGAGCCGCTGTCCGGCCAGATCGAAGGGCTGCTGGAGGGCGTTGAGCACCGAGCGCGCGAGCTCGGTGAGCTGATGCGCACCCGCCGAGTCCTCGACCAGGATCGCGAACTCGTCACCGCCCAGGCGCGCCACCAGATGGCTGCCTCTGCGGTCGAAGCCGTCGGCCTCGGCGCAGTCGGTGAGCCGGGTGGCGACGGCGGCCAGCAGCCGGTCGCCGGTCCGGTGTCCCAGGGTGTCGTTGACCGCCTTGAAGCCGTCGAGGTCCAGGTAGCAGAGCCCGATCCGGCCGTGCCGCGGCAGCGAGTCGTCCTGGAACGGCGGGCCCTCCAGTGCGGTGGAGAGCCGCTCGAAGAACAGCAGCCGGTTGGGCAGCCGGGTCACCGGATCGTGCATCTGGAGGTGGCGCAGCCGGTTCTGCAGTTCGCGCCGGTCGCTGATGTCGGCGACGGACAGCAGCACACCGCCGTCGGCCGGACCGGCCGACGGTCCGGCCATCGGTACGACGGTGATCTCGGCCCACAGGGACCGGCCGTCGGGATGCTTGAGCCGGCGGGTGCAGCGCAGCCGCGAGCGGCTGCCGCCCAGGACCTCGCGGTACGCCTGCCAGGTGCGGCGGTCCGACACGAGGTCGACGAGATCGGCCGCCGGCTGCCGGGCCAGGGCCCCGGGGTCGGTGCCGAGCAACCCGCCCAGCGCGTCGTTGGCCCGGACGACCTGGCCCCTGTGGTCGACGACGGCCATGGGGAGGACGGCCACCTGGAACGCGGCACGGTAATCGCGCAGTTCGGCGTGATCCGCTTCGTCGCTGTCACGCTCCGTGACCGTTTGTCGCCCGGTGCCGCGCGCTGCGCCGGCCGGGGGCATCGGCCCTTCGGAGGTTCCGCTCACCGCTCGCTCCCGCTGTGCAGATTGTCGAGAACAGATGGGGGTCCAGGGTCGGACAGGGGTCATCGGGTGGAGTGCCCGTGTCAGAGGCGGAAACCACGCAGGAAAGCGAGGTGAAGCATAGATGGTGGCGCGTCGGGCGTTCCAGCGCGTCCGTTGTTTCGAGCCCGTCGTACGCCTATGGCCCACGCGGCACGCAGCGACCCTCTTTGCCCGCGACTGATTGTTTCTGTGCGGATCTGTTCTGACATGTAGTTGAGGTGATTGATTGTGACTTTCTGTGAGTGAGGCGGTGAGTGCTGTGCTCTCCGACTGATCCTCGACTGACCCGTGTGGGGCAGCACAACAGGGCGTACGGCACCGGATCGGCACAGGGTGAGGGGGAAGTCCCGCATTCGCCACCCGGAGGTAGATGTGCCGCGTCAGCACAGACCCGGGGGAGTGGGAAGGCCGAGTCTGCGCAGTGCGGCGGCCGCGCTCACCTCCCTCCTGGCGCTCGCCGCCACCGGGCTCGTCGCCGGACCCGCCGTGGCGGCCTCGCGCGACGCGGGCCCGTGCGCCCTGCCCAGGACCGGGGCGCACCACTCGCTCGGCCTGGACACCTGGAACGACGCCTACCCGCGCCCCGACCACAGCCTTGACGCGGTCATGGTCTTCATCTCGTTCCCGGACTCCGAGCCCGTCGTCACTCCCGCTGTGCTCGCCGCCGACTACTTCCCCTCGACCGCCCGCTTCTTCAAGCGGGCCTCGTACGGGAAATTCACCCTCCGCGCCCATCCCCGGCAGCAGTGGACCCGGATGCCGCACCCCTCCACCTGGTACGGCATACAGCGCGACTGGGGATCCGAGCAGCGCACCGCCTATCTGCGCGACGCGATCGACGCCGTCGACGACCAGGTCGACTTCTCCGCGTACGACATCGTCTATCTCGTCGCCGACCCGGACGCGCCCGGCGTCGACGCCGATGCCACGAAGGTGGTCAACTTCGACCGGCCGCTGCGCGCCGACGGCGCGGACATCAGGCGTGTGGTCACCCTCTTCGAGGAGCACCCGCCCGACCGCAACGTCCTCGCCCACGAGACGGGGCACGTCTTCGACCTGGCGGACCTCTATCACCGGCCCAAGGACGGCAAGGGCGACTGGGACACCTACGTCGGCGACTGGGACGTGATGGGCAGCCAGTTCGGCCTCTCCCCGGATCTGTTCGGCTGGCACAAGTGGAAGCTCGGCTGGCTCGACCGCGGTCAGGTCGTCTGTGTGCAGGGCAGCGCCGACATCACCCTCGAATCCATGGCCGAGGTGCCCGTGCCCGGCGCGTCCATCGGGACCCGGCTCGCCGTGATCAGGACCGGCGTGGACAGCGCGCTGGCCGTCGAGGCCCGCAGCGCAACCGGGAACGACCGGGGGACCTGCACCGAAGGTGTGCTGATCTACCGCATCCGCAACCACACGGCCTCCGGCGGCGGACCGGTCGAGGTGCTGGACACCCACCCGGACTCCGACGCCTGCTGGGAGCGTTCGGTCTACCCGCCGCTCGCGGACGCCCCGCTCCGCGAGGGCGAGCGCTACACCGTGCCCGGTGAGCGCACCCGGATCGAGGTCGCCGACCGGACGCGGTCCGGCGCGTGGACGGTGCGGATCACCACCGGCACCTGAGCCGGCGGCGCGCACGAAGAAGCCCCCTCGCTCACGCGAGGGGGCTTCTTCCGTCTGTGCGCCGTCAGGGACTCGAACCCCGGACCCGCTGATTAAGAGTCAGCTGCTCTAACCAACTGAGCTAACGGCGCCTGGTGACGTCGTAGACATTAGCACCCGGATCGGCCGGAGGAAAAATCGAATTCCCGGTGGTCGACGGGGCCGCCGACCTGCCCACCCGTACGCAGGCCCAGAGCAGAACGTCCGGGCCCGGAAGCCACGGCGTACGCGTATCGGGGGCGACCACCCAGCGGGGGCCGCCGCCGGAACCGCCGACCAGGGGCGGGACGGTAACCGCGTCACCGGCGCCGTGGCAGAGCAGCGGGGGCATGGATCCGTGGTGCGCCCGGGGGCTGTCGGCGCTGTCGGAGGTACCGGTGCCCCACTCCTCCCAGGCAAGCAGCGAGGGCAGCCGCTGGGCGGTGCCGGGAGTGGCGAACAGCAGCATCCGGCCGCGGTGCGTGGCGACCGGACCGGAGCCCGGGCCCTCGGTCCAGAGCTGCTCCAGCATGCGCCGGCCGAACAGCGAGGGCACGTTCACCACGTCGAAGGCGGTGCCGCACGGCAGGACGCCGGGAGAGCCGGGGCGGGCCTCCCACTGGGAGAGCGTGCTGCGCGGGTAGGCCGAGGCCCCGGCGAGCCAGGCGGCTCCCGATGCGGTGACCTGGGCGGCCCTGTCATCGGCCGTCCGGTCGCCTGTCCGGTCCCGCAGCAGAGCGAAGATGTCGACGCCGTGGTGTGAGGCAGCACCGGTGTGCAGGGTCGTTTCGTCTTTCAGCCATGCGCTCATGACGTCAGGTCTACCGGCAGTGACTGTCCTGTTTCCGAGAGTTGCCGAAAGCCGGACAGGGTGGGCCTCGAAGGGGTATCTTGCCCGGCGGCATATGCCAGAGGCTGTACCCGGAGTGACGAAAGGCCCGCGAGCCGAACCCGGAAATGATCCAGGCGAGAGGCCCTGGGGGCGTCAGGGCCTGGGAGCGTTCAGCAGGGACCGGCCGAACTCGATCATCTTCTTGGCATAGTCCTCGGTCCACTCCGCACCGGCCGCTATGTCGGCGGCGGTGAGCCGGTCGAACCGGCGCGGATCGGCGAGCTGGGCGGCGGCCACGGCCTGGAACTCCACGGCCCGGTCGGTCGCGGCCCGGAAGGCGAGCGCCAGCTCGGTCGCGCGGGTCAGCAGCTCCTTCGGATCGTCCATCGACTCCAGGTCGAAGAAGTGCTCCGGGTCGGCCACCGCCTCCGACGGCTCGAAGAGCAGCGGTGCGGGACGCAGCCTCTGCCGCTCGTTCCGCTCGGGTTGTGCCATGTGGTGTTCCTTCCTCGTACGGCCGGACGGCCACCTTCCATTGTCCAGCCCGGCGCAAGAGCGCTTCCCACGAACGGGGCGTGCGATGCATGCGACGCACCACGGACTCACGGCCGCCAGGGAACGCGGTGGTTCGACCAGTGCTCGAAGGTGGACTGCATCGCCTCCCACCCGTCGGGGAACTTCACCGTCACGCCCAGCTGGACCGGCTCCGTCGACGGGTGCTCGTCCAGCAGGTCCGCCACGCCCGCACGGCACACCACGACGCAGGCATGACGATGCCGGGAGGCCAGCACGCACAGGCGGCCCGTCTCCAGGTGGAAAGCCGTGGCATCCGGGCGGCCCGACAGTGGATGCAGGACCACCGTCACATCGAACTCGCGGCCCTGGAGCCTGTTCGCCGTGTCCACCGCCACGCCCGTCACACCCAGCTCCGCGAGTGCCGCCCGCACCGCCGCCGCCTGGTCGCGGTGCGCCGTACCGACCGCGACCCGGTCCGCCGTCACCGGGACCGGATCCGGTGCCCGCTCACTCGTCGCGGCGCCGCCCCGGTCCAGCAGCCGGCGCACCACCAGGGCCACCGCCCGCACCGCCTCCGGATCGGTCCGCGGAGTGTGGCGGGCCGGGAGCTCGAGCAGCCCCCAGCCCGACTCCGCCGCCACGTCCAGCACCCGGTCCGGACCCGAGCCGTCCGAGGGGACACCGAACGACAGCCGGCGGTCGCCGTGATCCGTACCGCTGCGGAACGGCGTGTACGGGTAGAACGCGTCCGACACCAGCGGCGCCGCCGACGCGGGCAGCCGCCACGACACCGGCAGCCGGTGCTGCGGAAGCTCCGGATTGTGCGCGAGCAGGGTGGCCACCGCGCTCGCCGACGGGTCGTACGACAGCCCCGCCCACTGATCCGCACCGACGATCGAGAACGGGTCCAGCTGACCCGGATCCCCGACGAACAGCGCCCGCTCGAACAGCCCGGCCACGGCCAGCAGCGCGTCCGACCGCATCTGGTACGCCTCGTCGACGATCGCGTGTCCCCACGGCTCCACGTTCTTCACGTGCGCCCACTTGGCGGCCGTGGAGATGACGATGTCGAGACCGGCCAGATCCGCCGCCTTCGCCGACTTCCGCACCTGAGCGAAACCGTCCAGGATCTTGTCGTACGGATCGGAGTCGCTGCTGTGCAGACGGCCGACCGGCAGATCCGGGGCCTTCTCCGCCAGCCGGACCACCAGATCGTCCACCTGGGCGTTGGTCTGCGCGATCACCATCAGCGGGCGACCCGCCGCGGCCAGGTCGAGCGCTGCCCGCACCACGAGCGTCGACTTCCCGGCACCCGGCGGCGAGTCCACCACGATGCCGCGAGCCGTACCCCGCAGGGTGTCGCCGAGGATCGCGTCGGTCGCCTGCGCCGCTGCGGCACCCGGATCGTAAACGGCAGTCACAGAAGGTCCTCCGCGGTCACGGGGTCGGGCTTCTCGGCATGCCCGTCACCGGCGCCCGGCGGGCCGCCGTGGGTCCACGGGGTGTCCTCCGGGTCCGGCAGCTTCGGGCCGCCCCGCTGATCGTGCTCGAACAGCGTCCAGGTGATCCGGTCACCCGGTTCCGGCACGGAACCGGGTGCCGGCTCCTTGCCGCGCCCCATGCGGTCCGTGATCCGCAGGACGAGGAGGACCGCGTCCGTGTCCTCGTCGTCGGCGCACTCCCCGGAGCCGTACCCCACGAACTCCGCCGTCTGCGGCTTGCCGTCCAGCGAGCGGTACACCTTCGTGCGCTCGCCGAGATGCGGTCGCTCGTCCGTACGGACCGTGACCAGCGGGCGCGGCGAGGGGCGCTTCGACTCGCTGTACGTCATTTCCACGTCCGTCACCTGGGCGACGAACGCCTCGCCCGCCAGCCGCCGCCCCGCCAGCACCAGCGGATCGTCCAGCGCCTCCTGCGCCTCCAGCTGTGCCTGCGCCGTCTCCCGCGAGGCCAGCTTCTGCGCGGCCGTCACCGCGTCGTCCCGGCGCGGCTGCGGCGGCTCGCCGGCCCGCACCCGGTCCCGGTGCGCGGTGAACGACCAGCGGTCCCGGGTCCACCGGTCCTCGGCCCTGGAGCCCTCCGGCAACTCCCGCAGCAGGTCGAGACCCCGCCACACCGCGTCCCACGTGGGCAGCAGCACCCCCGCCAGCAGCGATCTGATCTCCCGCTCGGCACCGCTCAGCTCACCCAGCCGTGCATCGGCGGCGAGGCCGTCCTCCGCGGCGGCCAGCGCCGTGCGCGCCCGGTCGTACGTCTCGATCGCGGGCGCGAGCAGCCTGTTGTCGAACGCCGGGTCCGTGGCCGGTCCCGCAGGGGGGACGACCAGCTGGCCGGCCCGGTCCCGCAGCAGCTCCGCGCGGAGCGCCGCCGACGCCCCCGTCTCGCCCTCCGGCGGGTCGATCCAGGCGAGCAGCGCACCGAGATGCTGGTCCTCCAGGCTGCTCTGCCCCGTCGCCCAGTGCCGGTTCAGCAGGTCGGTCGTGGCGAGCAGCAGCGAGGAGCCGGGCACCCTGGCCCGCTCCCCGTAGTGCGTCAGCCAGCGGCCGAGCAGCGGGACACGGGCGGGCGCCGGATACGGGGTGTCCGGATCGTCCTCGGCGGTGCGCCGGAACCGCATGGACCGCCCGAGCAGCCGGACGAAGTCGATGCCGGCCCGGCTCGGCACGATCAGCTGGGCCGCGTCCGTGCACAGCTCGACCTCGACCTTGACCTTCTTGCCGGTCGCCGGATCGGTCTCGTTGCGCTCGGCCGGTTCGATGACGTCCGCGTACGACTCGATGTGCGGGAGCACCGCCTCAGCCAGCTCGGCGAGGAACGCGAACCGCAGGTCGCGGTCGCGCGGCTGGGCCACCGCCAGCAGCCGGGGCGCCTCACGGTCCGTCCCGACGAGGGCCCC
Source organism: Streptomyces sp. NPDC060035 (assembly GCF_042736635.1). Taxonomy (NCBI): domain Bacteria; kingdom Bacillati; phylum Actinomycetota; class Actinomycetes; order Kitasatosporales; family Streptomycetaceae; genus Streptomyces; species Streptomyces sp. NPDC060035. Next base: position 232,583 of record NZ_JBHWVO010000003.1, on the reverse strand, counting down.
GAGGGGCGCGCCCGACTCACCGGCCGTGGTCAGCGGCACCAGCACGAGCGGCCCGCCGGTCAGACGGCGGTGGCGCACGGTGGTGAGCGGCTGTGCCCGCCCGCTGTCCACAGCCTCCAGCCGGGCCAGGGTGTTGATCAACGACATGATGCGCCGCCGCTCGCGGTCTCCAGGGCCTCCGCGCGCAGAGCCGCCGCCCGGCGCAGGGCCGCCACCGTCGGATCCGCCGGGTCGCCCTCCTTGCCGGCCGCCGCGGCCAGCACCCCGGCGACCGTCGTCAGACCGCCGAGCTCGCCCCGCACACTCCGGCCCAGCGCCTCCACGGCGCCGTCCGTCCGTGCCTTCGTCCGGCAGTGGAAGGCCAGCTCGCAGGCGGCCAGGCACTCGGGGGCGTAGGCCGCGGGCACCGATTCGACCGCGGTACCCAGCTCCTCGGACGAGCACTCCGGGTCGAACGTCGTGCCTTCGGGAAGGGCCGACGCGATGTCCTCGATACGGGTCAGCCTGGCCAGCTGGCGGCGTGTGACGGCGCGCTGCTTGCGTACGTCGAGGACCGAGGCGGTCGGCAGGTTGGAGAAGTCCCTCGGGCAGACCAGCAGGACCCGGTGCCCGACCCCGGCGCCCTCGGTCACGGCTGCGATCCGCTCCAACGCCAGGACGTAGACGGCGGACTGACGGGCCGCCGCGCCGACCTTCGCGGCATCCGCCGAACTGTCGATCATGGGGAAGGACTTGATCTCGACGACCGTCCAGGTGCCGTCCGGGTGCACCACCACGGCGTCCGGTTCCAGATAGGCCGGCGAGCCCGCCACCTCCAGGGCCAGCATCGGATGGTCGAGCAGGGCCCAGCCGCCCGCCGCCGTGGCCTCGCGCAGTGCCAGTGCCGTGCGCGCGGCGCGGCCCTCGGGACCGGCCGCCGTCAGATCGGGCACCACGGCCCGGTCCGGTGCGTCCGCCCCGCCGCCGAGCCGCTCGAACAGCAGGCGCAGCAGCTCCGTACCGCCGTCGGCCTTGACCTTCGCCTCGAATGCGTTGCCCCGGATGAACGCGAACTGCGACTGGCCGAACGCGGCGGGGGAGCCGAGCGCGGTGGCCAGCACGGCCTTGTCGACCCCGGCGCCGTCGAGCAGGGCACGCCGCTTGCAGCCGGGGTTGGCGGCGAGAGCGGCCAGCGCGCGTGCGTCGAGCGGGTGCGGTGCGACGGACGGGCCGCGGAGCTCAGCGAGCCGCTGCCGGAGCGTCGTCGCTGGCGGCTTCGGCTGCGGAGCCGGTGGCCGCGTCGCTGGAATCTGCGGAGGAGGTCCGCTGGCCGGGTATTCGCTCACCCGCGGAAGTCTTGCATCCGGCGCTGACAATCGTGGACTTCGTGGCAACAGCGGGAGCGGGGAGCGGTGCGAAAACGGCCTTCAGACGGGTCTTGACCCGGTCGGCGGCCCGGATGACCGGCCTGGTCAGCAGGGCTCCGGCGGCCATCACGGCGGCGCCGGCGACCGCGTCGAGGAAGTAGTGGTTCGCGGTGCCCATCACCACGAGCACCGTGATCAGCGGATACGCGACGCCTGCTGCACGGACGAGCGGGTGGCGCCCGTGGCGCCACAGAAGGACCCCGCACCACAGCGCCCAGCCGACATGCAGGCTCGGCATCGCCGCGTACTGGTTGGTCATCCCGCTGAGTCCGCGCGGGGCGCTCGCGCCCGCGCCCCACCAGCCGTGCGCGCTGTACTGGGCCATCGTGTCGACGAATCCGTGACGGGCGTCGAGCAGACGGGGCGGGCAGGTCGGCATCAGCGTGAAGCCGATGAGCCCGAGGAGCGTGGAGGTCATCAGCCAGGTGCGGGCCGCCCGGTAGGCGGCGGACCGGCGCCGGAACATCCATATGAGGACGGCCGGAGTGACCAGGTAGTGCAACGAGGCGTAGGCGAAGTCGGCGGGTATCCCCAGGGCCGGGTTGGCGGTGAGCAGCCGGTTGAGCGGGTGCTCGGCATTGAGGTGGAGCGCCTTTTCCAGGTCGAGTATGGCGAGCCCGTGATCCACGGCCGTCGACACGTCGCCCCGGACCAGCAGCCGCCCCGCCGAGTACAGCCCGTACACCACCGCGATCAGTGGCAGCTCCGTCCACCAGCGTGGCCGGTGACCGGAGGAGCGTGTCGCGGCGGTGGCATGCGGCATCCGGTAGCTCTCCCCATGTTCATGCGGTCGACGGCGGGCGTTCAACCGTACGGCGGTTGTCGGCCGTGAATTCCCCCGGGGGGCGTCCCCTGCGGACGTCCCTGGTCGTGCGCAGAGTGGGACGCCGATACGGCCCCGCAGGTTGCCTGTGGGGCACGTACGGGATGATGGAGCGGGACCTCGTCGGCACCGTCCCCCGGCCGGCTGCCGTCCCCGTCTTCGTCCCGGACACCGCTGTCCAGGACCCATCAGATCCTAGGGTCCTCGGATCTTCAGATCTCAGTATTTTCAGGGAGAGCTGTCATGGCACCGCGAATCCTGCTCGCCCGGCACGGCCAGACGCAGTGGTCCGTGCAGGGCAATCACACCGGCAGGACCGACATTCCCCTCCTCGACACGGGCCGCGAGGGCGCCAAGCTGCTCGGGGAACGACTGCACCGGGAGCCCTGGGGCGGCCTGCCCGGGGTGGACGTGCGGACCAGCCCCCTCGTCCGGGCTGCCGAGACGTGCGCGATCGCCGGATTCGGTGAGCGCGCCGAGCCGTGGGACGCGCTGATGGAGTGGGACTACGGGGACTACGAGGGGCTGACCCCGGCGCAGATCAAGGCGGACCGGCCGGACTGGATCATCTGGCGGGACGGCGTCCCCGGGGGCGAGACCCTGTCGGAGCTGGCCGGCCGGGCGGACGAGATCGTGGACTGGGCGCGCTCGGCCGACCGCGATGTGCTGGTCTTCGCCCACGGGCACATCCTGCGGGCGCTGGGGGCGCGGTGGCTGGGCGAGGACGTGTCCTTCGCCGCGCACCTCCGGCTCGAGCCGACCTCACTGTCGGCGCTGGGGTGGGCGTACGGAATGCCCGCACTGGAACGCTGGAACGACACGGGCCACCTGGAGCGTTAGGGCCCGACCGAGCCTGTCCGGGGCCAGTTGGAGCCCGTGCGGCGATGAGGGCGGAACCTTGACGCCGGGGGTTGGCCCCACTCGAGGGGGCCGGGGCCAGTTGAAGCCCGTGCGGCGATGAGGGCGGAACCTTGACGCCGGGGGTTGGCCCCACTCGAGGGGCCGGGGCCAGTTGAAGCCCGTGCGGCGATGAGGGCGGAACCTTGACGCCGGGGGTTGGCCTCATTCGAGGGGGCCGGGGCCAGTTGGAGCCCGTGCGGCGATGAGGGCGGAACCTTGACGCCGGGGGTTGGCCCCACTCGAGGGGCCGGGGCCAGTTGAAGCCCGTCCGGCGATTGAGGACGGAACCCTGGCGCCGGGAGGGCCCCGCTCGACGGACCGGCCCTTCGGCGCCAGGACCGGCTCACCCCGCGGACGGCACCCGCACCGGCACCGGCACCGGCGGCAACTCCTCGTAGCGCTCCAGGAACGCCGCCACCTCCGGACCGCCCCGCGGCCTCAGCACCCGTACCGCGCTCGCCAGCATCCCCCGGATCCGCGAGGACTGGACGCGGTCCAGCAGGTCCAGTACCTGTTGGCCCGCCGTCGACGCCTCGTCGGCCGTACCCGCCCGCGCCAGGTCACCGGTCAGCTGCGCCCGGTACAGCGCGAGGTTCCGGGTGAAGTGCGGATCCTGCAGCCGAGTGGCCCGCCGCGCATGCCGCGCCGCCCTCGGCCAGTCGCCCAGCGCCGACCAGCACTGCGCCTCCAGCATCTCCAGCTCCGCCTCGCGGAAGAAGGACATCCACTCGGGGTCCGCCGCACCCTCCCCCCGCTCGAAAGCCGTACGCGCCCGCCCGATGGCCCGCTCGCACCCGGTACGGTCGCCGAGCCACGCCCGCCCGCCCGCCTCCCGCAGGGCGAGCAGGGCCAGCAGCCGCGGTGAGCCGAGCGGGCCGGCAGCCCGCTGTCCGGCCTCCGCGGCCCGGACCGCCTCCCGCGCCCGCCCCGTGTCCCGGGCCAGGAACGACGCGTTGCAGAACGCGTGCGCCTCCAGGGCCGCGTCCCCGGCCAGCCGCGCCGTCGCGAGCGCCTCCGCGTAGTGCGAGCGCGCGTCGTCGAAGCGGCCCGAGTCGTGCGCCAGCCAGCCCACCGAGATCGCCAGCTCGCCGGCGCCCGAGTGCAGCCGGTCCGCGGTGCTGCGGCGGCTCGCGGTGCCGGCGTCCAGCAGGGCGTACGCGGCCCGGAGCGGCTGGGAGGCCCGCCGGTAGAGCCCGTCCGCGCCGTGCCGGTCGTCCAGCAGCCGGATCTGCCGCACCGCTTTCTCGACGGCGCTCACCTCGGCCTCGCCGACCCGGCGTTGTGGGGGCACGGCCATCGGACCGGTGACGGCTGAGGGGCCGCCCAGGCCCAGGGACGCGGCTGCCACCGTGGTGGTGCCGCTCGTCATGAACACGCGACGCAGCACGTCGCTCTCCTCGTCGATATCGCTGTGGAGCATGGGGGGCAGGGGCGGAGGCGCGGTGGCCCACGTGTGTGCCCCCCGGCCGCGCACGCTCTCGCGGGCCGAGAAGCCCAGGTCCACCAGGCTCGCCCCGGGGAACATGTGCAGGAACACCCGTTCGTACGCGTAGTTGGGACATCGGATCTCGCCGGACTCCACGCGCCCGACGTACCGGGCGTCGCACGCGACGTGTTCCCCGATCTCGCGTGCGGCCCTGCGGACCGCGGCCGCGAACTCCCCGGCGGAGCGCTGACCGCGCAGCCGCCGGAAAGCAAGGTTGGGAACTGCCCGTGTCGACACCATGGCGGGGCCCTCTCTGGTGCAGCCGGGCGCCTGCTTCCGGTGTCCCGGCGGAGCAAGAACGTACCTGTTGTGACACGCCACACACGCAGCGTTTCCCCATAAACGAGACATCTCGCCCACGATCCGCCATGAACTGCCACCCTTTGCGGCGGCGTAGTGCCGTAGCCCTTGACGCAGTCGGCGCGTTGGTCCATGAGGAGGCGGAGCGTGGCTCTGCCTCGCGACGAGAGGAGGGGTTCCCTTGCTGCACATCGGTCCGGAAACCGCACCGTGCGACCTGGTGACCGTCCCGGCACGTCAGGGCCTGGAGGCCGTGGACATCCTGCGCCGCGGTGCGGACCACGTGGTCGTCGGCCCGGTCCTGCACGACGGAGCCTGCGACATCCTCGGCTTCCTGGTGCCGCCCGGCACCGCCGACGCCTGGGACGTACCCGGCAGCGCCTGTACGCGGACGGACGGCCGGGGGCTGCGCATCCCCGCCGAGCCGCCCGTGACCGGCGGCGGCTGGCTCCTGCCGCCCGCCGAGGACGCCCCGGTCACCGACCCGGCCGCGCTGCGGGCCGCGCTCGACCAGGCGGCCAGGCTCATCGAGGCGGCCGACAACTGCCGCTGAGGCCATAATGGCCTGGTGGGCGGATCTCCCGCCGTCGCCGGTCCACCCCAGGAACCGGCCCGATCCGGTGAGCGAGGACGAGCGCGCGTGGCACGTCGAGGAGCGCCGGCCAAGGGTGCGAGCGCCCGGAAGCGGTCCGAGCGCGACCGCGGGCAGGAGCCCGTCGCCGCGACGGTGGACGGCGGCCTCGCCGAACTCGTACCCGACCGTGAACGCCCGCGCGCCTGGACCCTGCTGCTGGACGGTGCCCCGCAGTCCCACGTGGACCTGGACGACCCCTCGTACCTCTCGTTCGAATACCAGCGCAGGCTCGGCCATGTCATCGATCTCTCGGCGCCCCCGAACCAGCCCCTCCAGGTCGTGCACCTGGGCGGCGGCGCCTTCACGCTCGCCCGCTACATCGCGGCGACCCGCCCCCGCTCCACCCAGCAGATCGTCGAGATCGACGCCGCCCTGGTCCAACTCGTGCGCAGGGAGCTCCCGTTGGACCCACAGGCCCGGATACGGGTGCGCTCCGGAGATGCCCGCGCCGGGCTCGCCAAGATCCAGGACGGCTGGGCCGACCTCGTCATCGCCGACGTCTTCAGCGGGGCCCGCACCCCCGCACACCTCACCTCCGCCGAATTCCTCGGCGAGGTACGCCGGGTGCTGAAGCCCGGTGGGCGGTACGCCGCCAACCTCGCCGACGGTCCGCCGCTCGCCCACCTCCGCGGCCAGATCGCCACCGCCGCCTCCCTCTTCCCCGAGCTGGCTCTGGCAGCGGACCCGACCGTCTGGCGGGGCCGCCGCTTCGGGAACGCGGTTCTGGTCGCCTCCGACCTGCCGATCGCCGTCGCCGAACTGACCCGACGGGTCGCGAGCGACCCGCACCCCGGCCGGGTCGAACACGGCCGGGCTCTCGCCGACTTCACCGGCGGCGCCGCCGTCGTCACCGACGAGGGCGCCAAGCCGTCCCCCGCCCCGCCGCCCGGCGCCTTCACGTAAGCGGGCTCGCCGCGGTCCCACGTGAGGGGACGAACGACGGGCTCTCCCGGCCGCACGTGCCCTACTGGTCGACGACCTGCACCGTCGGCGGATGACCGTTCCAGGTGCAGAAGACGGAGACGGTCGCCCCGCCCCCGTCGCTGAAGTCCACCCGGATCCACTCCGCGTTCGTCCACACCTGCATCGACCAGCCCTGCTCCGGGGTCGCCGAGACCAGCTTCGCCGAAGCGCTCGCCAGCTCCAGGACCACCCGGCCGCCGTGGGTCGGATAGCTCTTCACATCCCCCGACGACGCCGCGGGCGCAGAGGACTTCGGCGGGGCGGCCGGGCTGCTCGACGGGGCACGGGACGAAGGACGCCGGGACGGAGGGTGCGTGGCCGGCGAAGCGGTCGCGCTGGGCTCGGGCGACGGGAGGGCACGGTGGGTGGACGACGACACCGGCTTGTCCGCCGCCTGTTCGGTCCGTGTGCCGACAGAGATCGGCACGGCGCGCGGAGGATCGTACGCCGTCCCCGACATCACCGTGTGCACACCCCACCACGACAGCGTGACCGCCGCCCCGGTGGACAGCGACCATGCGATCGCGTGTACGAGTCCTCGTTGCATCGGGCATATCCTGCCCCACCCGAACCGGTGCTGTCCCGGAGAGGACCGGGTCCGTCCGCATGGGTTACGGTGCCGCCCATGCCTAGTGTGCTCGTGGTCGAGGACGACCAGTTCGTACGTTCCGCCCTCATCCGGCACCTGACCGAGGCCTCTCACACGGTTCGGAGTGTCGGCACGGCGCTCGAAGCCCTGCGCGAAGTGGCGCACTTCCGGTTCGACGTGGTCATTCTCGATCTCGGACTGCCCGACCTCGACGGCGCCGAAGCACTGAAGATGCTGCGGTCCATCACCGACGTTCCCGTGATCATCGCGACCGCGCGGGACGACGAGGCCGAGATAGTCAGGCTGCTCAACGACGGCGCCGACGACTACCTGACCAAGCCGTTCTCGGTGGAGCACCTGTCGGCACGCATGGCCGCGGTACTGCGCCGCACCCGCGGCACCGGCGGTCAGTCACCGCCCCCGCGCGTGATCCAGGTCGGCGGGCTCTCCATCGACCCGCTGCGCCGCCAGGCCGAACTGGACGGCGCGACACTCGATCTGACCCGCCGCGAATTCGACCTGCTGGCCTTTCTCGCCGGGCGCCCCGGAGTGGTCGTCGCGCGCCGGGAACTGCTGGCCGAGGTATGGCAGCAGTCCTACGGCGACGACCAGACCATTGACGTCCATCTCTCCTGGCTGCGCCGCAAACTGGGCGAGACGGCGGCCCGGCCGCGCTATCTGCACACGCTGCGCGGTGTCGGTGTCAAACTCGAACCCCCGGCGCCGCCGGCCGTGACGGAACCGCCCGCATGAGGTGGGCCCTGGTCAAGGTCTGTCTGGCCGTCACCGCCATGGTGGTGATCGCGTTCGCGGTGCCGCTCGGGCTCGTCATCAAGGAGATGGCCCGCGACCGTGCCTTCTCCGACGCCGAGCGCCAGGCCGCCACCATCGGCCCGACGCTCACCATCACCACCGACCGCGAGGAACTGACCCGCGCGGTCCTGTCCACCGAACCCGGCGGCCGGGGACGGCTCGCCGTCCATGTCCCCGCCGCCGAGGAGCCGGACAGCCGGCGCCTGGAGATCGGCACAAGGCGCGCCACCCGCAAGGTCCTGGAGACCGTACGGACATCGGGGCGCGCCTCCATCACCGAGGTCCCGGGCGGTTCCGTGCTGCTCCAGCCCACCGCACTGGGCTCGGGGGACATCGCCGTCGTCGAGGTGTTCGTACCCGAGGGCGAGGTCTCCAACGGCGTCGGCACGGCCTGGCTGATGCTGGCGGGCGTCGGCATCGCGCTGATCGTCGGCTCGGTGGCGGTCGCCGACCGGCTGGGCGTACGCATGGTGGAGCCCGCCCAGCGGCTCGCAGGCGCCGCCCAGGATCTGGGGGAGGGCAGGCTGGGCACCAGGGTCCCCGAGGAGGGGCCCACCGAACTGCGGTCCGCCGCCGTCGCGTTCAACTCGATGGCGGACCAGGTGGTCCAGCTCCTCGCCAACGAACGCGAACTGGCCGCCGACCTCTCGCACCGGCTGCGCACCCCGCTGACCGTGCTCCGGCTCAACGCCGCGTCACTGGGGGAGGGCCCCGCCGCCGAGCAGACCCGGGCGGCGGTGGAGCAGTTGGAGCGCGAGGTCGACACGATCATCCGTACCGCCCGGGAACAGCGCCCCCAGACCCAGGGCGTGCAGACGGGCGCGGGCGCCGGGTGCGACGCGTCCGAGGTGATCCGCGAACGCATGGGCTTCTGGTCCGCCCTGGCCGAGGACGAGGGCCGTACGGTCCGCCTCGCGGGAGTGGACCGTACGGTACGGATCCCGGTCGCCAGGCCCGAACTGGCCGCCGCACTGGACGCGTTGCTCGGCAACGTCTTCCGGCACACCCCGGAGGGCACCGCGTTCGCCGTCGATGTGCACCACAGCGGCGATGCGGTGCTCGTCCTGGTCTCGGACGCCGGACCCGGCATAGCCGATCCGAAGGCCGCCCTGGCCCGGGGAGCCAGCGGACGCAGCGAAGAACCGGGCGCCGTGGGCTCGACCGGCCTCGGCCTGGACATCGTCCGCAGGGTCGCCGAGTCCACCGGCGGTGATCTGCGGATCGGGCGTTCGGTACTCGGCGGTACGGAGGTACGCATCTGGATCGGGCTCGACGGCGGCCCCTCCGAGCGTGGGCGCCGTGGGCACCGGGTGGGCAAGCGCACAGGGAAGCGGATCGGAAAGCGGTAGCGACACGGAGTGACGGGGCGGAACGCAGAGCTCCGTAAGCCGCCGGGGCCGAGCCGAACCTTTAACCAGTACCGATGCGCTCCTTAAGCCAACCCTAAGAACACCAACTCAGGTCCCGGAAGCGACTTTTGCCCGTTTCGGGGCGGCTAGCGTGCAGACGCAAACATCACCCCCCCCGCAGGACAGAGGCAGGAACGCGATGGGCACCAGCACGCACCGCCGTACGACGAGCACCCGCACCAAGGCCGTCGGCGCCGTCGTCGCCGCGGCAGTCATCGGTGGCACGGTCTTCGCACTCACCGGCACGGCGCAGGCCGCGGCGGTCGGTGCCACCTACACCAGGACGAGCGGCTGGACCGGCGGATACACCGGGCAGTACGTCGTCACGAACGACACCGGCAAGGCTCAGTCGGGATGGACGCTCGAATTCGACCTCCCCGCGGGTACGAAGATCGACTCGCTCTGGAACGGCGAGCACACCGTCAGCGGAACCCACGTCACGGTGAAGCCCGCGAGCTGGAACAAGGACCTCGCCCCCGGCGCGTCGGTGACGGTCGGTTTCGTCACCGCCTCGTCCGGAACCGCTGCCGATCCGGCCGGCTGCCTCATCAACAACGCCACGTGCTCCGTCGACACCGGGGCGACGCCGCAGCCCAGCGGACGCCCCACGGAGACCGCGACCCCCGCGCCGACGCCCACCCCCACCGCCACGGAGTCGGCAACGCCCACACCGACGCCGTCCGAGACGTCCGGCGGCGGTGACGAGGGCGGCACGGCCACGGGTGCCGGATTCGCCCCGTACATCGACACGTCGCTGTACCCGGCGTACGACCTGCTGGACACCGTCGGGAAGACCGGCGTCAAGGAGTTCAACCTCGCCTTCATCACCTCCGACGGCAGCTGCACCCCGCTCTGGGGCGGGGTGACCGGCCTCGGCGACGACAAGGTGGCCGGCCAGATCGACGCGCTGCGGGCACAGGGGGGCGACGTCCGGGTCTCCTTCGGCGGTGCGGCGGGCGCGGAGCTGGCCCTGCACTGCTCCTCGGCCGCCGACCTCGCCGCCGCGTACGGCAAGGTCATCGACACGTACAAGCTCACCAAGGTCGACTTCGACATCGAGGGTGGTGCCCTGCCCGACACCGCGGCCAATTCCCGCCGCTCGCAGGCCATCGCCCAGCTCCAGAAGGCGCACCCCGGCCTGGACGTCTCCTTCACCCTGCCCGTGATGCCCGAAGGGCTGACCCAGCCCGGTGTCGACCTGATCGCCGACGCCAAGAAGAACGGCGTGCGGGTCGACTCGGTCAACGTCATGGCGATGGACTACGGGGCCTCGTACAGCGGCGACATGGGCGATTACGCGACCCAGGCGGCCACCGCCACGCAGGCCCAGATCAAGGGGGTGCTCGGGCTGTCCGACGCGGCAGCCTGGGAGGCGGTCGCGGTCACCCCGATGATCGGCGTGAACGACGTCGCCACCGAGATCTTCAAGGTCGACGACGCCGCGCAGCTGGTGAAGTTCGCCAAGGAGAAGGGCATCGGCCGGCTCGCCATGTGGTCCGGCACCCGCGACAAGGAGTGCGCCGGCGGCACGAAGCCGACGGCGGACGCGAGCTGCAGCTCGATCCTCCAGGAGCCGCTGGCGTTCACGAAGGCGTTCGGCGCCTTCAAGTAGCCCTCCGCTCCCGCAGACCGCCACCCCGGCAGCCCTCCGCTCCCGCAGACCGCCACCCCCCGCGCGCATCCCGGCCGGCCCCACACCCCCACACCCGGCCGGGGTGCGCCCCTTTCATGTGGCGGTGCGGGCCCAAGGACGTCCTCGATCGCCGGGCGGGCTCGATATGCCCGCCCGGCGCTTGCGTTCGCAATGCCCATCGAGGCCACGGCACGGTCCCGCCCCACCCCCTCCGTCGACGGGGGACGGCGCGGCCCGGACCGCCGCGCTCCCACGGCTAAGCGGAACCGCCCGCCCCACCCCCGGAGTTCGGGGAAAGAACGCGGAATCGGCCTCAAGCCCCCAGGACGCCCCCACCGTGCGCCGCCCCGTTCATTCTTCGGCGGGCGTTCCCCGGGCGACCGGAGAAGTCGGCACCTCTGGGAGTCCCGTCCCGAAATCCGCTCCGCGCACGGCTCTTCCCCGGGGCGGAAGTCCAATTCCCGGAGCAACACCCCGCTGACCTGCGGAGATTCACATCTCAGCGCCTCACGCATGCAGGGTGCGCAGGTTAACGCAAGACCTCTACCGGACACAGTCGCGTGACTTGCAGGACACACTCGGGCAACGGAAGCGTCTTCAACTCTTGACACCCACCCCCTTGAGGCAGCAATCTTCCGGCATCAGCGCATGGGAGCGCTCCCATAACGAACGAGGTTTTCGCTCGTACGGGGACGGCACCGGCCCATGTCGTTCCCGTATCCATGGCACCGCACCCACCAGCGCGTATGCCGAGCAGATTGAACGCCAGTCCCACCCTGGAACAAGGAGTAGTGGAATGCGCATCACCCGCACCGTCGCAGGTCGAAGCCGCAGAACCGCCGTCATAGCCACCACGGGCCTCACGGCCGCCGCCCTGCTGCTGACCGGCTGCAGCGACTCGGGCTCGGACTCGGACGGGGCAGACGCGGACGGGAACATCACCCTGACCCTCGCCGACTTCGGACAGTTCGGCTACAAGGAGGCGAAGCTCTTCGAGAAGTACCACGAGCTTCACCCGAACATCACGGTCAAGGCGAACACCTCATCCGACGAGAAGATCTACTACCCCAAGTTCCTCCAGCAGCTCAACACGGGCAGCGGTCTGGCCGACATCCACGGCGTCGAGGTCGGCCGCGTGAAGGAACTTGTCGACACGAAGGCGGACGCCTTCGTCGACCTGTCCAAGGTGATCGACGCCGACCAGTGGGTGAGCTGGAAGTCCCTGCAGGCCAGCACCGACGAGGGCAAGGTCATCGGCGCGGGCACCGACATCGGCCCGATGTCGATCTGCTACCGCCGCGACCTCTTCGAGAAGGCCGGACTGTCGGCCGACCGCGAGGCAGTCGCCGCGAAGTTCGCCGGCGGCTGGGAGGACTACCTCAAGCTCGGCGAGGAGTACATGAAGAAGGCTCCCAAGGGCACCTACTTCATGGACTCCGCCAGCGCCATGTACAACGGCGTGGTCAGCTCGAGCGAGGAGCAGTACTACGCCAAGGACGGCAAGGCGATCTACAAGGAGAGCGCCGGAGTCAAGGCGGGCTGGAACCTCGCCGCCGAGGCCGCCGACAAGAAGCTGACCCAGGGCCTGGCCCAGTTCACCCCCGCGTGGACGGCGGCCCTGCGCAGGGGCACCATCGCCACCGTGGCCTGCCCCGCATGGATGGCCGCGCGGATCTCCACGGACGCCGGTGACGCGTTCAAGGGCAAGTGGGACATCGCCCGCACCCCGGGTCAGACCGCGGCCAACTGGGGAGGTTCGTTCCTCGTCGTGCCCGCGAAGGGCAAGCACGTCAAGGAGGCCGGTGAGCTCGTCAAGTGGCTGACCGCTCCGGAGCAGCAGGCCGCCATCTTCAAGGCCGCCGGTCTCTTCCCGTCGAACAAGGGCGCCTACGAGCTCCCCGAAGTGAAGACCGCCACGCTGGAGTACTTCAACAACGCCCCGATCGGTGAGATCTACGCCGAAGAGGCGCAGGCCATCCCCGCCGCGGTGCTCGGCCCGAAGGACGGGGTCATCAAGGACACCATCTCCACCCAGATCAACAACATGGAGCAGCGGGGCACCAAGCCGGACAAGGCCTGGGACGCCGCCACCGAAGCGGTCGACAAGGTGATCGGCTGATCCTCGCCGGTGCGGGCGGCCGGGACGTCTTCCACGTCCCGGGCGGCCGCACCGGTGCCGGTTCCCGCATCGGCACCGCGCACCATTTCCGACACCTCCGCCGGACCTGACCAAAGGTCCGGCCTGCCCCTGCGGTGTCGGCACACCCCAGGGAAGGACTCCCACCTGTGGCAACCACCACTCCCACCAGGGGCGCACACGGATCCCGGCCCAGCCGCCGTGCCCCGAAGCCCATGACTCCCGGCCGCCAGGCCTGGCGCAGTCGACTGTGGCGCTTCGACGACAAGGCGTCGCCGTACGCCTACATCGCGCCCTTCTTCCTCGTCTTCGGGGCCTTCGGGCTCTACCCGCTCGTGTACACCGGCTGGATCGCCCTCCACCGGGTGGAGATGACCGGCCTCGACCAGATGGAATGGGTCGGCTTCGAGAACTTCAGCAAGATCCTGCAGGAGGACGAGTTCTGGACCGCGGTCTCCAACACGTTCGTCATCGGCGTCATCTCCACCGTTCCGCAGTTGATGGTCGCGCTGGGACTGGCGCACCTGCTGAACTACAAACTGCGCGCCAGCACCTTCTGGCGCACCGTGATCCTCACGCCGTACGCCACCTCGGTGGCCTCGGCCGCCATCGTCTTCGCCCTGGTGTTCCGGGCCGACGGCGGCCTGCTGAACTGGGTCCTCGGCTTCTTCGGCGCCGGCGACACGAACTGGGCCAACGGCCACTGGACCTCCAAGATCGCCATCGCGGTCATCGTGATCTGGCGCTGGACGGGATACAACACCCTGATCTACCTGGCCGCGATGCAGGCGGTGCCGTCCGACCTGTACGAGGCGGCCTCGCTCGACGGAGCCTCGCGCTGGCAGCAGTTCCGCAACGTGACGATTCCCGCGCTCCGGCCGACGATCCTCTTCACGATCGTCATCTCGACCATCGGATCGATGCAGCTGTTCGGTGAGCCCCTCCTGCTCGAAGGAGGCGCCAACGGCGCACAGGGCGGCACCGAGAACCAGTACGAAACCCTCAGCATCTACCTCCACAACTACGGCTGGACCCTCGGACACCTCGGTCCGGCCGCCGCAGTCGCCTGGGCCATGCTCGTCCTGCTGCTGCTCATTGCCGCGATCAACTGGCTCATCGGGCGCCTCGCGCGCAAGACCGCGGCCTGACGGGGAGCGAAATCCATGACCACCACAAGCCCCATCACCACTCCGGACCGCCGCGTCACCAAAACCGCCGCCGCCCACAGCGCCCCCCCGCGACGGCGCCGGTTCAAGCCCGGAGCGGGCCGTCAGCACCACGCGGGCCCCTTCGCGTACTTCGCCCTCACCGTCGTCGGCCTCGGCTCGCTGTTCCCGCTGTACTGGACGCTGGTCGCCGCGTCCCGCACCCAGCAGGAAGTGCTCGACACCACCCCGCCGTTCCTCCCGGGCGGCAACCTGTTCCACAACATCGAGGCGGCCTGGGAGCAGGCCAGCCTCGGCAAGGCCATCCTCAACACGGTCATCGTGTCCGGCAGCATCACCGCGGCGACCCTGTTCTTCTGCACCCTGGCCGGCTACGCCTTCGCCAAGATGCGCTTCAGGGGCCGCGGCGCGCTGATGACGGCGGTCATCGCCACGCTGACGATTCCCCCGCAGCTCAGCGTCGTACCGCTGTTCATGATGATGGCCGACATCGGCTGGGGCGGGCAGCTGGAGTCGGTGATCTTCCCGACCCTGGTGAGCGCCTTCGGCGTGTTCTTCATGCGTCAGTACCTGATCGAGGCACTGCCGTACGAGCTCATCGAGGCGGGCAGGGTGGACGGGGCGAACAACCTCCGCATCGTGTGGAGCATCGTGCTCCCGGTCGCCCGACCGGCCATGATGGTGCTCGGCATGCTTACCTTCGTCCAGTCCTGGAACGACTTCTTCTGGCCCTACCTGGCACTGAACCAGCAGAACCCCACGCTCCAGGTCGCACTCGGGCAGCTGAGCGCGTCCTACGTCCCCGACCAGAGCATCGTCATGGCAGGTGCGCTGATCAGCACCCTGCCTCTGCTCGTCGTCTTCGTGATCTTCGGTAAGCAGATCGTCGGGGGAATCATGTCCGGCGCCGTCAAGGGCTGACTTCCCCGGCCCTCCCCGCTCCACTCCCGGTCGTCCCGTACGGCCTGTGCCTGACCACAGGCCGTACGGGATCCTCGGCCCCCTCATCCCTGTCCCCGTTCGTCCATTCTTGGGAGCGCTCCCGCATGACTGCAGTACGACCCGACATCACCCCGAAGCAGGCGCCCGAGGCAACGAACTTCCCCACGGGCTTCATCTGGGGTGCGGCCACCGCGTCCTACCAGGTCGAGGGTGCCGCCGCCGAGGACGGCCGCACGCCGTCCATCTGGGACACCTTCAGCCGTACCCCCGGCAAGATCCACAACGGTGACACCGGCGACATCGCCGCCGACCACTACCACCGCTACCGCGACGACGTGGCGCTGATGAAGCAGCTCGGGCTGAAGGCGTACCGCTTCTCCGTCTCCTGGTCCCGGGTCCAGCCCACCGGCCGCGGCCCCGCCGTCGAGCGCGGCCTGGACTTCTACCGCAAGCTCGTCGACGAGTTGCTGGACGCCGGCATCGCGCCCGTCGCCACCCTCTACCACTGGGACCTGCCCCAGGAGCTCGAAGACTCCGGCGGCTGGCCCGAGCGCGCCACCGCCGAGCGCTTCGCCGACTACGCCGCCATCGTCTCCGGCGCCCTCGGCGACCGCGTCGGCATGTGGACCACCCTCAACGAGCCGTGGTGCTCGGCCTTCCTCGGTTACGGATCCGGTGTGCACGCCCCGGGCCGTACCGAGCCCGCAGCAGCGCTGCAGGCGGCCCATCACCTCAATCTCGCCCATGGCCGGGCGATCGAGGTTCTGCGCGCCCAACTCCCCGCTGCTGCGCAGACCTCGGTCACCCTCAATCTCCACCAGGTCCGCCCGCTGACCGGCAGCACGGCCGACGCCGACGCCGCCCGCCGGATCGACGCCGTGGGCAACCGCATCTTCACCGGCCCGATGCTGCGCGGCGAGTACCCCGAGGACCTGATCGCCGACACCTCGCACCTGGTGGACTGGTCGAAGCTGGTCCATGACGGCGACCTCGCCACCATCTCGCGTCCGGTTGACGCCCTCGGCATCAACTACTACACACCGACGCTGGTCTCCAACCCGGTGGCAGGGGCCGACTACGCGCGTAGCGACGCCCACGGCAGCAGCGACCATTCCCCGTGGCCCGGTTCCGAGCACGTCGCCTTCCACCTCGCCGAGGGGAAGGAGCGCACCGCGATGGACTGGTCGATCGACCCCAACGGGCTCTACAACCTGCTCATGGACACCCACCGGGAGCACCCCGGCCTGCCGCTGATGGTCACCGAGAACGGTGCCGCGTTCGACGACTACCTCTCGCCCGAAGACAAGGTGGAGGACCCCGAGCGCGTCGCGTACCTGCACGGGCACCTCGACGCCGTACAGCGGGCCATCGCCGACGGTGCGGACGTCCGCGGCTACTTCCTGTGGTCGCTGATGGACAACTTCGAGTGGGCGTACGGCTATTCGAAGCGCTTCGGGGCGGTGTACGTCGAGTACGCGTCCCAGCGCCGCATTCCCAAGGCCAGCGCCCACTGGTACTCCGACGTGATCCGCCGCCACGCCCTGCCCCCGGCCGACGGAACCGTCTGACCTGCACGATCAGCGAGACCCGGCCGTGCGCCGGGTCTCGCTTTTTTGTGTCCGCCTTACGCGTTCGTCACAGTGACCCCGTAGGCTTGGGAGCGCTCCCAAAAGGTGTGGCGCTACGAATGGGCCGGTCGGCCCGGGTGAGCGTCAAGGGATCGGACAGCGAGACTTGGTTTGGCTATCCGGCTGTGAGAAATTGACCGCGAACGGGAGGCAGCCATGGCGGCAGCGCGAGTACGGAGTGGCGGGCGGCCCACGCTCGAAGAAGTAGCGGCACGGGCCGGCGTGGGGCGGGGCACGGCCTCACGCGTCATCAACGGCTCGCCACGGGTCAGTGCACAGACCAGGGAGGCCGTCGAGGCGGCCGTCGCCGAGCTGGGATACGTACCCAACCGGGCGGCCAGGGCGCTCGCCGGGAACCGGACGGACGCCATCGCCCTCGTCGTACCCGAGTCCGAGACCCGGTTCTTCGCCGAGCCGTACTTCTCCGACATCGTACGAGGGGTGGGGGCGGCCCTCGCCGACACGGAGATGCAGCTGCTGCTGACCCTGGCGGGCAGCGACCGCGAGCGCCGTCGGCTGGCCCAGTACCTGACCGCCCACCGGGTCGACGGCGTCCTGCTGGTCTCCGTCCACGCCGACGACCCGCTACCGGATCTCCTCGAACAGCTCGGCATGCCCTCCGTGATCAGCGGCCGCAGGCACGCCGCGGAGCCGCTGCCCTCGGTCGACTCCGACAACTTCGAGGGCGCACGCGCGGCGGTCGACCACTTCATATCGCGAGGCCGCAGCGCCATCGCCACCATCACCGGACGCCTCGACGTGTACGGCGCGCAGCGCCGCCTCGACGGCTACCGCAAGGCCATCGCCGCGGCCGGCCTGGACCCCGACGAACGGCTCATCGCCCCGGCCGACTTCAGCGAGGAGGGAGGCGCCCGCGCCATGCGGGAGCTGCTGGCCCGCCGCCCCGACGTGGACGCGGTCTTCGCCGCCTCCGACGTGATGGCGGCAGGTGCCCGCCAGGTCCTGCGCGAGTCAGGCCGCCGCATCCCGGACGACGTGGGCCTGATCGGCTTCGACGACTCCGCCGTGGCCCGCCACATGGACCCCCCGCTGACGAGTGTTCGCCAGCCGATCGAGGAGATGGGCCGCACGATGACCCGGGTCCTGCTCCAGGAGATCGCGAACCGGTCGGAGGAACGCACGGAGGAACGGCCGAGGATCGTGCTGCCCACGGAGCTGGTGGTGCGCGAGTCGTCCTGATCCGGCGCGGGCGACCGCTTCTCCTGTCAGGGGCGGCGCAGCTTTCACAACTTCTCGGTGAACGGGGCGGCCCTGCCGCGTCGGGGGAGAGCGCGGCAGGACCGTTGTGTCGCATGCCCGGCCGATGCGCTTCCATGCGGTACGGAGTGCTCTGTGGCGGGGCTCACGTGGGTGCGCGGGCGGCTATGGGCCAGGGCCCCCAGACACATCAGCCCGGGTCCACGGGAGATGCGACGGAGCGGCCCGTGAGCAGGCGGCACGGCAGCGCACGCTCGGCAGCCCCGCCCAGCCCGTCCGGCTCCACCCGGTGCAGCCGTGCATCGCGAGTCCGGGTCACTGCCTCCACGAGCACACCGTCCGTCCGTGAAGAGGGCTCCCGCGCCGTCGTCCACGGCCCATCCCGGGGGAAGCTGCCCGCTCGCCACGGCTGACCCGTAGGAGGGGCGGCGGCCCGGCTCGCTGTCGTAGTGCGGGCACACCGAGCCGGGCAGCAGGTCCAGGCCGTCCTGCAGGAAGGTGAGCGGGCCGAAGGAATCGGTATGCGAGCCCTGCGCCCAGCAGTTGGCACCCGCACTGATCCCGCACAGCAGCGTCCCGCGGTCGTACGCCTCCCGCAGCAGCTGGTCGACGCCGTGCGTGCGCCAGACGGCGAGCAGGTTCGCGGTGTTGCCGCCGCCCACGTACACGACATCCTGGGCGAGCAGGAACGCGCGCAGGGCGGCATCGTCGAACTCCCGACGGAACAAAGGCAGTACAGAGGACTCGCAGTCCGTGCGTGACTGGAAGGCGGCGCGAAACCTCTCCACATAGGCGGGGGCGTCCCCGCTCGCCGTGGGTAGGAAGCACACCCTGGGCCGGGGCGTACGCGCGTGGGTGAGCACCCAGTCGTCCAGCAGCCCGTCGTCGTCGGTCGAGAAGCCTCCACCGAGCAGCGCCGGACGACGCACGGGAGCGATGGCCACAGCGGCTCCTCCTTGAGGATCGGACCTGCACGAACAGGGAGTTGTCCGCGAACGATGCCGGGCCTCGCGTCCTGCCGCAATCGAATGGATCCCGTGTGACGGTTCCGACTGCTCCTGGTCAGGCGGCCCGGGTGAGGTCGGTGCGGCAGTCGCGGCAGTGGCCGGGCTCGCGTGCCCGGAAGGCGCGGTCGCAGCGGTCGCAGTTCTGGAGCGGGATGACGATGACGCTGCGGCGCGCAGGGGCAAGGTCCTGGGCTCCGGGCAGCGGAGGCGGGAGGAGGGCCGTGATCCGGTGCCGCAGAAGCCTTGCCGGGTGTTTCAGCGGGACCGGCAGGTCGGCGGTGAGGGCGTGGCGGATGGTGTCGGGGTGGGCGGCGCGTTCGAGCCAGGCGGTGACTCCGGGTGCGAGTGCGTCGATGTCGCTCTCGGAGAGGGCGAGTTGGGGTGCGTACCGGCGCAGGTCGGCGAGGAGCGCAGCGGCTGTCCGGTGCAGTTCCGGGGTGGGCGCCTGCGGCTGGGGGAGTGGCGGGGGCGGTGCCCGGCGTGCGGTGGGCGCCGGTACGAGGACAGGCGCGGGCAGCTGCGCGGGCTCCGGTGCGGCCATGGTGGGGACGGCCTGCGGTACGGGTACGGGAGCCGGGGTGCGCTGCGGCGCGGGAGTGGGGGCCGGGACGGGTGTGGCCGGTGGCGCGGGCAGCGGGGCCGGGTGGCTGGGCCTGGTCCGAGGCGCGTGCGCTGCTGCGGTGGACGCGTCGGCGCCCGGCTGGTTGTACGAGACCGTACGGGTCGCGATGCGGCCGTTGGGGAGGCGTACGCGGCTGCGGTGGAGGTAGCCGGTGGCTTCGAGTTCACGCAGGGCGGCGGCGATGCGGGTCTCGCTGTCCGGGAAGCGGCCGGCGAGGACCTTGATGCCGATCCTGGCTCCGGCGGGCAGCGACTGGATGTGCACGGCGAGCCCGATCGCGGCGAGTGAGAGGCCGCGGTGCCGGCTGAGGTGGTTGCCGATGACCGTAAAACCGGCGACGTGCCGGACGTTGATGTGGATGACACCGGATGACGGCGTGGAGCCCCCGGATGCGGGGGTCGGGGCGCACGGGGGCGCGGTAATCTGCTGGGTATCCATCGGGAAGGGGTCTACTTCCTCGGTGGTCAGGCCCTCGATCAGGATTCGCTGTCCCGGTCGGGGGCCGTCGCATGTCTGGGGTTGTCGCGGCGAGCATATGCCAGTCAACCCACCT
The DNA here is from genome assembly GCF_042736635.1 of Streptomyces sp. NPDC060035. Lineage (NCBI taxonomy): Bacteria > Bacillati > Actinomycetota > Actinomycetes > Kitasatosporales > Streptomycetaceae > Streptomyces > Streptomyces sp. NPDC060035. Next base: position 212,354 of record NZ_JBHWVO010000003.1, on the reverse strand, counting down.
GAAATCCAGCCGAGTTGCCATAAGTCACCCTTGTGAGTGACGGCGGCCGGGGTGGGGTCGGGTTTGGGTGGGGAGGGTGATTTCCCTGGTTCTCAAAAGCTTTTACGTCGCGCGTTACCGCGTCGCGGGCAACCGGGTCGCGCGTTTCCGCGACCCGGTGAAGGGGGCCCCGGTACGAGGCCGGTCTCAGACGTCGGCGTGGTCGGCCGGGGCGACCCACGACGGGCGGGATGCCGTCGACCAGGGCGAGGGTCTGGGTGACGTCGTTGACGTTGGCCGCGGAGGTGATGACCTTGAGCGGGGTGCCGTGACCGTCCTGGATCAGGTGGTGGTTGCGCCCACAACTCATCGTCAACGATCCACGGTCGAGTACCCGCACCATCACGAACGGCCGAATCGACACACCGGTACGCCCCGCCAAGACATCTCAACAAGATCGTGTGACGAGTTCCTGGCGCCGCGAGGTTGCCGCACATGGGACATCAAGTTCCCCTCAGAGTTCTCGCGGCGGCCTTGTACAGCAAGTGAGCCTCCTGCAAGATCAGGCTTCTGCGCGAGGGGGCCGACCAACCCATGATTCGCGCCAACCAGGGGGATTTCGTTATGCGTCCATCTGGAATCGCATCGATGCTGATTGCGCCGGGCGCGGCTATAGCCGTTTTGGGGGCCGGCAGTCCGGCTTTTGCTGCGGACCCGGTTCCCACTGAGTCGGCAGCGCCGATCGAGACGGCTCCGCCGGAGGAGCCGGACCTCGTCGAGGGCGGAGTGGGGGAGGGTCAGGCACCGCCGCCGGAGGACGCCTTCCCCACGGGGAAGCCACCGAAGGACGGCACCAATGCCCAGCCGTGCGAGCCGGGTTGGAGGTGGGAGTCCACTGCAAAGTACAAGGACTATCACAAAGGAGTGGGGGCTCAGCAGGCCAACTACAACGGCACGTCGCGTGTAGCCAGATCGGAGTTCATATCCGAGGTTACGGGCGAGGTGGGTATCGCATCGAGCGTTTCGGTCAAGGTGTCGGGTTCTGTGTTGATGGCGGAGATCGAAGGTGAGTACAACGTAGAGCTGTCTGCCAAACTCACGGCGAAGCTGGGGAACAAGATCGCGGTGGATACTCCGTCGAAGTACACCACGTACGCCGCGTACGGTGTTTACCGGTTGAAGAGCGCCGGCTACAGACAGTACCTCTACGCGAACTGCACCAGGGGAGCCAAGACGACCGCAACCGTCTACACTCCGCGTCGGGTCGGCTGGGCGATCTGGGAGAAGAAGTGATGCGAATTCGGCCGATGCATAAATCAGGCCTCCTGCTCCCGGCAGTCCTGCTCGCATCAATGCTTGGCTGTACGTCTGCTTCCTCCGACGCCAACAAATCAGCATCTTCCCCGTCTCATGAATCGGACTCCAGTCCTGCGGTCCCTTCCGCGTCAGCCAGCCCCTCGCAGCCTTCCGTGACACAACCGCCCGAACTTGACGGCGACGAAACCCTCGCTGCTCGGCAAGGCGAGACACAGGGTGGGCGCACTATCGAGTTCGGCGCGGGGGAGAAGGGGGATGCTCTCATTGTCGCGGTGAGATGCAAAGGCGAGGGCGACGTCAAGGTCATGGTGAATTCCGTCGCTGTCGAGTTCCCGCTGGAATGCCTCAAGGGTGAAGTGACGACCACGTACAATCAAGTCGGTGTACGAGGGGTAGAGAAAGCGGGCACTGTTTCCGTGCAAGCTTCTTCAACAGTGCGGTGGTCAATGACGATCGGACGTGGCCACATGGCCGAGGAAGAGAGTTCGGGATTGTCCGGCTCTACATGAGCCCGGCAGTCCTGGGGCCTTGCCGCCGTTCGGCGGCAAGGCCGTAGGACTTCTCGGTCATTACCCCAGAAACTGATTGGCGTCGAGGCTGCCGAGCAGCGATCGCGGTGAAACCCACTCGACCCGGTCACCTAGCTGGCGAGATCCTTGGGCATGGAATTCCTCTGCTACCACCGTGACCGGCCCGGCTCCCTGCCGCTGCGCAACGAGCTGCTGGAGAAGCATCGGTCATATATGGACCGGTACGCGAAGGAGATGATCGCCCGGGGCCCGACCCTCGCCGACGACGGCGACACACCCACGGGGAGCGTGCACATCGTCGCCCTGCCCGATCCCGCCGCTGCCCGCGCGTTCGCCTTCGACGAGCCGACCTACCAGGCCGGCGTATACCGGGACGTGCTGCTGCGACGGTGGCGCAACACGATGGGGCGCACCATGTGGGAATTCCCCGGCGGCCGGACCGGTGGCAACCGGTACCTGGTGCTCGGCCTCGGCGAGGGGCCGGCCGCCGACCTCGCGGTGCCGTCCGACCGGGACGAACTGATCGCCTACGGACCCCTGCTGTCCGACGACGGTGCCACCTGGCTGGGCACGGCTGCGTTGGTCCGAGCGCCGGACCCGGACACGGCCCGCGCCGTCCTGACCCCCGACCGGTACGCCGCCGTCGAGGTGCACAACTGGCAGTTCGGCGGGCGGTCGTGATGACCGAGGGCGACTCGATGTGCCGGACCGGCGCGGACCGCACGTTCAACCGGGGGCGGTGTCAGGTCGGTCGGCGGGGAGCAGGCGTGTCTCGGCGGCCGGCAGCCCCTTGGCCCACCAGTGGCCGTAGCGGTGGTAGACCCTGGGGTCGCGGTCGGCGAGGAGCGCCGTGAGCGACCGGGCCTCTGCGGCCAGTTCCTGCCAGACGTGGCTGGGAAGGGGGTGGAAGGCGGTGGCTTCGATTCCCCCGTCCACGGGACGCCAGACGCCGGCGACGTAGCCGTCGACCAGCAGGGTGGGCAGCACGTCGCCGTTCATGCGGGTCACATGCTTGCGGTACGCGGGTGGGATGACGCGGCTGCGGTCGTCGTACGCCAGCAGAATGCTGTCCCACATCGCCATCAGCCGGGGTGGGGCCGGAGTGTCCTCGGCCGGCCGTGGCGCACCGGGGATGTCGTACATCACTGTGCCGTCGGGGCCGTCCAGTTGCTCGAGCTCGGCGCCGAGCGCCTGCAACGCCGCCCTGACCCGGGCCCGCTGGACCAGCGCGAACTGCGCCATGTCCACCACGGACGCCGGCCCGAAGCCCTCCAGGTACCGGCGGATCAGGGTCTGCAGGCCCTCGGCGGCAGCGTCAGGATCAGTCAGCGTCGGCCGCGTGCCGGCCGAGACGTACGACTGCTGGGTGTCGAACGACCAGGGCCCTCCGACGGGCGCGTGCCACAGCGGCGCGTACTGCCGCAGCATCCGCCAGGGCACGGGCTCCATCGGTGCGCCCACTCGATCCTCGAGCCAGCCCCGCACCTCGGCGGAGGTCCGCGGCCGGTCGGCGTACCTCTGCAGATCCGGGACCAGGGCGCCGGCGTCGGCGGCGGTGAGCCCGGATGCCGTGAAACGGGTGCCGAGCCTGGATGCGCGCAGAGTCGGCTCCATGGCCTCGCGGAAGGCCCGGTAGTCCTCGGCGTGGACCATGTGCAAGGTGATCCGCATCAGCGTCGACTTGACCGCCTGCAGGCCGGCCACGGCAGCATCGAGGTGGGCCGGGTCGAAGTCGCTGATCCGGTTCCACAGCGCGAGGTACGGCGAGGCGGGCTGCTGCGCCTGGAGGGCGACCACCCGTCGCACGGCGTCGGAGACCTCGAGCGACTCCCGGCCGAGCAGCAACTGCCGGGCGAGAGTGGCGCGGTTGAGGGCGCGAGCAGTGATCGTCATGCCGAGAGTCTCTCGTTCCGCCGCGCCGTGCGGAACCCGGAACGAACCGGCGGTCATGCCTCGGTACGGCCGTGAGTCATCTTCTTCGGCCGACGGCGCTCGGCGGCGGTCAGCACGACGGGCACGGCAGAACAGGCAGGCATCGCAGGCGGGTGACCGAATCCTCCGGAGCGGGTACGCGGTGACGGGGCTCCCGCGCGAGTGGCGGCCGAGGGCTCAGGTGGTGGGCGGAGCCGTCGCGTGACGCGTCTGCTGGATCAGGACGGTGGTGGCGCGTTCCAGAAGTTCGCAGAGTGAGGCGTGCTCGGAGGGCGTGAACGCGTCCGTGAGCGCGCGCTCAAGAATGATCACCTCCTGGTAGGCGCGGTCATGCAGCGCCCGGCCCTCATCGGTGAGGGTGGCGATCTGCACCTTGGCGTGCACCGGGGACGTCTCGCGGCGGATGAGTTCCTTGGTGTCCATATTGGTCAGCACACTGCTCATCGTCTGCTGCGTCACCCCGCAGGAGCGGGCCAGTTGGGCGCCGGACAGGCCGCCTTCGCGCCCGAGGGCCAGGAGCACGGTGTACTGCGTCATGGTCAGCCCGTAGGCGCGCAGCACTGCCTCGTGGTGCGCCATGAGCGCCTGCTCCGACCGCCTGATCCGGGTGCAGAGGTCATCCTCGATCGGGGCTTCCACCGCGTACTCCTCTTCCATTGCCAGGTTCATGAGTTGACTCAGGGACCTTATATATCTACGGTTCTCGACTGTAAGGATACTGAGTCAACACAGGGGGCTGTAATCATGAAGGCTGTCATTCTCGACACCACTGACCACTACCGGCTCGCCGAACTCGACGAGCCCGCCCCCGGCCCCGGCCAGGTGGCGATCCGCGTCGCCCATGCCGGGATCCAGTGGGGCGACACCATGGTCCGGGACGGCCACTTCCCCGTGCCGCGCCCCTTCGTCCCCGGCTTCGAGGCGTCCGGGCACATCGTCGCGGTCGGCGAGGGCGTCGACGCAAGCCGTATCGGCGAGCCCGTCACTGCACTGACCACGGCAGGCGCCTGTGCCGAGGTGGTCCTGGCGCCCTCCGTGCTCACATTGGGCATCGGCGACCTGCCGCTGCGGACGGCTGCAGGCCTCGGGTGGGGTGCACCGACCGCCTACGACCTGATCAACACCGCCGCGCATGTGCGGCCCGGTGAGAGCGTATTGATCCACGCGGCCGCCGGCTCGGTCGGCACGCTCGCCGCCCAGTTCGCCCGACTGGCCGGGGCCGGCCGGATCGTCGGCGTGGCCGGCAACGGCGGCAGGGCCGAGTACGCCGCCCGGTTCGGCTATGACCAGGTCCTGCTGCGCGAGGACTTCCCGGCCGGGCTCGGCGACGAGAAGTTCGACGTGATCCTCGACCCGGTCGGCGGCGTGACCCGCCGAGCCGGCCTCGAGGCGCTCTCAGCGCACGGCCGACTGGTGGCATACGGCAACCTCGGCACGTACGAACCTGTCCTGGCCGACACCAACGACCTGCTCATGCAGGGCACATCGCTCGTGACCTACAACAGCAACCTGCTCAGCCGGACCCACCCCGAGCGGCTCGCCGACAGTGCCCGCCGTGCACTCGGCCTCGTCGCGGACGGCCGGGTGCGCGTGGACATCACCGCAGAGTACGACCTGGCAGACCTGGCCATCGCCGTGCAGCGCCTCGCCGAGGGCACCACCCACGGCAAGAGCATCCTCCGCGTCGCCTGACAGGACGCAGAAGGTGCGGACCGACGAGGTGCCCTGATGGCTGCTGCCCGACGGTCACTTTCGGCGGCGATCTCAGGGGGGTAGGTGGCAGGTGAGCAGGAACACTCATGTGCCGACCGCCGGGCCGGCCGGAACATGAAGAAGGGCCGGTCTGTTTTCACAGACCGGCCCTTGATCAATCAGGGTGAGTAACGGGACTTGAACCCGCGACATCCTGGACCACAACCAGGTGCTCTGCCAGCTGAGCTATACCCACCATGTCGTCCGGTCGTTTCCGACCGGCCGAGAAAAAGTGTACAGGGTCCGGGAGGGTGCTCGCGCCCGAGTTCTTCCGGACCGGATCACAGGCCCCGTAGGGCCCGTGACCAGGGGCGTTTTCCTACTGCCCGGCGGGCGGTGCGTGGCGGGCCGCGATCTCCTTGGCGTGCGCCGAGTCCGGGCCGGGCTGCGGTACGAAGACCGCGTCCCGGTAATAGCGGAGCTCCGTGATCGAATCGCGGATGTCCGCCAGTGCCCGGTGGTTGCCGTTCTTGTCCGGACTGTTGAAGTACGCCCTCGGGTACCAGCGGCGTGCCAGTTCCTTGACCGAGGACACATCGACGATCCGGTAGTGGAGGTACCCCTCCAGTGACGGCATGTCCCGCGACAGGAAGCCGCGGTCGGTGCCGACCGAATTCCCGCACAGCGGGGCCTTGCCGGGCTCCTTCACATGTTCGCGTACGTAGGCGAGGACCCGCTCCTCGGCGTCGGCCAGGGTCGTGCCCCCGGCCAGCTCGTCGAGGAGGCCCGAGGCGGTGTGCATCTGCCGCACCACCTCGGGCATGGTCTCCAGGGCCGCGTCCGGCGGGCGGATCACGATGTCCACCCCTTCGCCGAGCACGTTCAGTTCCGAGTCGGTGACCAGTGCGGCCACCTCGATGAGTGCGTCGTCCGTCAGCGAGAGCCCGGTCATCTCGCAGTCGATCCACACCATGCGATCGTTCATGGCCCCACCCTACGGGGCGCTCCGCTGCCCCGGCAGTGCCGGGCGTCCCGGAACGTACGACTCAGGGCCTGGTTTCAGCTGCTCCGCAGGACCGGCGGAGGTCGCAGCCGCGGTGATGGGAGACAGGCCGGGGGAGGCCGCCGCAGCGGTCCGCCGGCCCGGTGCCGAGCCCTGGGCGGGCACGGACGACTCCAGCACCGTGGCGACGCTCTCCAGCGCCCCGCCCTGCGGACGACGGGCCCGGTAGGCGGCCCGGTACGCGGCGGGGGAGGAGCCCAGCTGGCGGCGGAAGTGCCCGCGCAGCGCAACCGGCGAGCGGAAGCCGCAGCGGCCCGCAACCTCGTCGACCGAGTAGTCGGAGGTCTCGAGCAGCCGCTGCGCCTGCAGCACGCGCTGGGTGATGAGCCACTGGAGCGGTGCGCTGCCCGTGAGCGAACGGAACCTTCGGTCGAAGGTCCGCCTGCTCATATAGGCGCGCGCGGCCAGCGTCTCCACGTCGAACTGCTCGTGGAGATGCTCCAGTGCCCAGGCCACGACCTCGGCGAGCGGGTCGGAGCCGATCTCTTCCGGTAAAGACCTGTCGAGATAGCGCTCCTGGCCGCCACTGCGCCGCGGCGGTACGACCAGCCGGCGGGCGAGTGCCCCGGCTGCTTCTGTGCCATGGTCGGTACGGACTATGTGAAGGCATAGATCGATTCCGGCCGCCGTTCCGGCGGAGGTGAGCACATCGCCGTCGTCGACGAACAGCTCGCGCGGATCGACGTGCACCGACGGATAACGCTTGGCCAGCGTCGGTGCGTACATCCAGTGTGTGGTGGCCGGACGGCCGTCCAGCAGGCCGGCTGCCGCGAGCACGAAGGCCCCCGTGCACAGTCCGACGATGCGTGCGCCCTCCTCATGTGCGCGGCGCAGCGCATCCAGTGCCTCGGCCGGCGGCGGCGATGTGATGGACCGCCAGGCGGGCACCACGACGGTGCCGGCCCTGCTGATCGCCTCCAGGCCGTACGGCGCACTGAGTTCGAGTCCGCCCGTGGTGCGCAGCGGCCCCTCTTCGCCCCCGCAGACCAGCAGGCGGTAGCGCGGAACGCCCGCGTCCTGCCGGTCGATTCCGAAGACGGAGAGCGGGATCGAGCTCTCGAAGATAGGGCCACCACTGAACAGCAGTACGGCTACAACTTCCCGGCGTCGCCGCCCGGTCAGCTTCCGTGCGGCCTCCGTTGCGGTGGCGGAGTCCTCGCTCATGACGCTAAGCCCCCCTCGGTGTTCGCGTCTCCCTGGTCCCTACGGGCCTGTCGCTCCTGCACGTTTCCCCTCGGTCTCGCACGCGTCCCCAGTCTTCGACACTCATGATCGAATCTACTGCGTTCCGTGGTGCCGACGTGACACGTTCCCCCACCGGCACTATGTCGACAAGACAACTTGGCCCGAAGCATTCGATCACGAAGCGTTTCACTCACGAGCCCCACAGGGAAGTGCGCATTGCGATCATGGCCCGTCCCCGTCGGGTCAAAGCGTACCGCGCGGTCTATTCCTGCCTGGCGACACGTGGGTTGGTCGGCCAAAACGCCAAGCACGTAAGGGATATGTGAAGTTGGCTGAAAAGTAGCGGTTGCGTGCGCGTATTCCAGTCATGCGACCGGCGCACCACTCCGTGCACCGGCAGCCTCCGTGCGCCCCTGTGGCCCCCGTGGACCGTAATGCCCCCGGACGGAGACGAAGCGGAGCCGTCCGATGGCGTGGCGTGACGGCCCGGCCGGCGGGGCGTGCGTCGCATCCAGCCGTCCGCGGCGGTCGGCTCTTGCGGCCGGAAGGAAATGGGGGGCGGGGACCCTCCGTGCGGCGCTAGCTGGGTGTACGACACAACCGGCATTGCCATACGGGGCCGGCTCGGGCATGCTCCCTCCATCGCCGCATGCGCTTTGCGAGGTTCTGGGCAGTGGAGGAGTGGCGCCGTACCCTTGGGGGTAGGGGGTTGGGAAGATGATTCCCGGACACAGCTTCATCCCTAAACGAATCTCCGAACCGCTCTCTCCTCACGAGGACTCTCTTCGCCGAGACATCGATGGCCGGTCACGAAATCCCTGAACCCGCAGACCGCAAGCAGGTAGCCGACTCACGGTCGGACCCGCAGACGGTCGCAGAGTCGCGCCCTTCCTGCGATCCCGCCTTCCGGCATGGGGTCGTGGTCGGTTTCGACGGCTCCACGTCCAGCGAGCGAGCCCTCGCGTACGCCATCGGCATGGCGAACAGGCTGGGCTCCGGGCTGATCATCGTCCATGTCGCCAACCGGCTGCCGACCACCGTCTGGGCAGGCTGCGAGCCGCCCGTCTTCGTCGATGTGCCCGATCACCGCACCGAGGTCCTCGGGCTCGAGCTGGCCTGTGCGGACTACCTCGCCGAGGTGCCATGGGTGCTCGTGGAGCGCGGTGGGGACATCTGTCACGAGCTGGAGGAGGTCGGCCGGGAGTACTCGGCCGACGCGATCGTCGTCGGCTCCACGCACGGCATCGTGGGACGGATCTTCGGCTCGGTGGCCGGCCGTCTCGCGCGGCGCGCCCAGCGCCCGGTCATCGTCATCCCCTGAGGCTCGGTCCTGCCTCCCCGGGCGCCGTCCTCGGGCGGCTCGCCCCGGGGCGCTCCTGCGGCGACACTCTTCGAGTCGGCGTCAATTGCCCTGTGTGTGCGGCGGATCCACCCGTGCGCGGAGGTGGATTGTGCGCTTGTGAAGGGTATCTGTACTGCATCAGGAAGCAGCAGCACAGAAGTTGAAGGGAGCCCGCCGTGGACAACGACGTCTCTGCGGGAAGTGCCAGTATCAGCACCCTCGGCCATCTCGCCCTGGGACTCACTCTGTTGGCGTTCGGTATAGGTCATACCGGGGCCATCGACGGTGTCACCGCGGGCGATGCCGTGACACTCGCGCTCTATGTCGGCGGCATCGCGCTGTTCGTCGCGGGACTCCTGGAGTTCCGCGCGGGCAACGCCTTCGCCGGTACGGCTTTCGCCGGTCTCGGCGCCTTCTGGTTCACGTGGGGCGCCGGCGCAGGTGCGTCGGTCTCGGACCATGCCGCAGGGCTCTTCCTGCTGCTCTGGGCCCTCTTCGCGCTCAGTCTCACCCTGGGGGCTGCCGGCGAGGGCCTGCTCGCCCGGGGGACGTACGGGCTGCTCTTCCTGGGGCTGCTGCTCCTGGGCGTCGGGCAGTTCGCGGGAAGTGACGGCCTCGGCGAGGTCGGCGGCTGGGCAGCAGCGGTGGCCGGGCTCGCCGCGTGGTACGGGGCGACGGCGGCGCTGGCCAAGTGGCCGACCGCGCTTCCCAAGCGCGCTGCCGGCCGGGGTGTGACGGCCATCGGCTAGCAGCCGGGCGGGCGGGGCGCCTCGGGCGGCGCCCGCCCAACGGGAGAGAGCGGCCCCCGCACCCTTGGTGGCATGGTGCGGGGGCCGCTCTGTGCGTACGGGCTGCTCCACGTACGGGCTGTTCCCCGTCTCTCGACGGGGGCCTGCCCGACGGGTTCCTACTCGACGGTGACGGACTTCGCCAGGTTGCGCGGCTTGTCGATGTCGCGGCCCATGGCCAGCGCCGTGTGGTACGCGAACAGCTGCAGCGGGATGCCCATCAGGATCGGGTCCAGCTCGTTCTCGTTCTTCGGGACGAGGATCGTGTGGTCGGCCTTCTCCTGCTCGCGGTGGGCCACGGCGAGGATGCGGCCGCTGCGGGCCTTGATCTCCTCCAGCGCGGCGCGGTTCTTCTCCAGCAGGTCGTCGTCCGGGACGATCGCGACCGTGGGGAGCGCCGGCTCGATGAGCGCGAGGGGGCCGTGCTTCAGCTCCGAGGCGGGGTAGGCCTCGGCGTGGATGTACGAGATCTCCTTGAGCTTCAGGGAGGCCTCCAGCGCAACGGGGTAGCCCCGCACACGGCCGATGAACATCATCGACTGCGCGCCCGCGTACTCCTCGGCCAGCTTCTTGATCTCTTCCTCGGACTCGAGGATCTGACCGATCTGCTCGGGCAGCTTGCGCAGGCCCTCGATGATCCGCTTGCCGTCGGAGACCGACAGGTCACGGATGCGGCCCAGGTGCAGGGCGAGCAGCGCGAAGGCGACGACGGTGTTGGTGAAGCACTTGGTGGAGACGACGCAGACCTCGGGGCCCGCGTGGACGTACATGCCGCCGTCGGCCTCGCGGGCGATCGCCGAGCCGACGACGTTCACCACACCGAGGACGCGGGCGCCCTTGCGCTTGAGCTCCTGGACCGCGGCGAGCACGTCGTAGGTCTCACCGGACTGCGAGACGGCGACGTACAGCGTGTCGGGGTCCACGACCGGGTTGCGGTAGCGGAACTCGGACGCGGGCTCGGCGTCCGCGGGGATGCGGGCCAGCTCCTCGATGAGGCCGGCGCCGATCATGCCCGCGTGGTACGACGTGCCGCAGCCCAGGATCTTGATCCGGCGGACCCCGCGGGCCTCACGCGCGTCCAGGTTCAGGCCGCCCAGGTGAACGGTGGAGAAGCGGTCGTCGATCCGGCCGCGCAGTACGCGGTCCACGGCTTCGGCCTGCTCGGAGATCTCCTTGTGCATGTACGTGTCGTGGCCGCCCATGTCGTACGACTCGGCCTCCCACTCCACGGTGGTCGGCGTCGCCGTCGTGGTCGAGCCCTCCGTCGTGTACGTACGGAAGTCGTCGGCCTTGAGGGTGGCCATCTCGCCGTCGTCCAGGGTGACGATCTGACGGGTGTGGGCGACGAGCGCGGCGACGTCCGAAGCGACGAACATCTCCTTCTCGCCGATGCCGAGCACGACGGGGGAGCCGTTGCGGGCGACGACGATGCGGTCGTTGAAGTCGGCGTGCAGGACGGCGATGCCGTACGTGCCCTCGACGGACTTCAGCGCCTCACGGACCTTCTCCTCCAGGGTGGAGGCCTGTGCCCGGGCGATCAGGTGGACCAGCACCTCGGTGTCGGTCTCGGAGAGGAAGACGACACCGTCGGCGACGAGCTTCGCGCGGATCTCGGAGGCGTTGTCGATGATGCCGTTGTGGACGACGGCGACCTTGTTCTCCGCGTCCAGGTGCGGGTGCGCGTTCTCGTCGCTCGGGGCGCCGTGGGTGGCCCAGCGGGTGTGGGCGATACCGGTGGTGCCGGCGAACCGCTTGGGCACGCGGGCCTCCAGCTCGCGGACCCGGCCCTTGGCCTTGACCATCTTCAGGGCGCCGGGCTTGCCCGCGGCCGCCTTGCCCGTGATGACGATGCCCGCGGAGTCGTACCCCCGGTACTCCAGCCGCTGCAGGCCCTCCAGCAGCAGTGGAGCCACGTCACGCTTTCCGATATAACCGACGATCCCGCACATAGAGTCTCTGCCCCTCCATCGACGTACAAAAGTGTGTGCCCGGCCCTGCTCGTCCGGATCAGCCGTAGACGATGCGGCGCAGCTGGCGGAGCGAGAGCTCCTGCGGCGCCACTGCCCGGTGCGGCAGCTCGGCCGCGATCCGCTCGAAGATGTCCGTGTTCACCAGGCCGCCCGACTGCAGCTCGCGGTGGCGGCGGCGGACGAAGTCCTCGGTCGTCTCGTCGAAGTACGCCAGGACATCGAGGATCACCCTGGCGGCTTCGCCGCGCTGGAGCGCGGTGGAGCGTACGAGGTGGTCAATGAGGTCGTCATGCGACGGGCGGCGTTCGAGCACCCGTCGATATTGCTTTGCGCGGCCGTATTGCGCAAGAAATCTGCCCGATATCGGGCAAGGTCACACAGGAATACGTCGGTGTCCGGGTCAGAGGTGCTTCAGAACCGCTTGTTTTGCGGTGCTGAACTCGTCATCCGTGAGGATCCCGGCCTGATGCAGCTCGCCGAGATCGCGCAGCCTCCGCAGCAGTGCGTCGTGATCGTCGGCGGGCGGAACGGCAGGCTTTGCGAGGTCCGCCACGGGCAGCTCCGGCACCGTCTTCGGGCCGGGGAGCCGCGTCAGGACGGCCGCCGCGACCAGGACGGCGGAGTACTCCTTCTTGGACAGCCCCCACAGGTCCAGCGAGTACGGGTCGAACTTGGGCGGTGCCGAGGAGCTGCCGGGACCCCTCTCGAAGCGCAGGCAGCCGTTCTCCAGGCCGATCGCGGGCAGCCAGTGCACGCCCGTCACCTCCGACACCGGGAAGGTGACCGAGCCGCCCGAGGACTTCGACTCGGCGGCCTTCCAGTTCCAGGTGAGCCGTACGGTCTCCCCGTCGAACGATGCCGTGCCGTCCCCGCCGCCACCGGAGACCGGCACCGAGGGGCCCGGCAGCAGGAAGCCCTCCGCGGGTGTGCCGGGCACCTGCTCGATGACCAGGGCGTTGCGCACCTCGTCGACGAAGTACTCCGCGACGCCCGTGCGGTCCTTCTCCACGGCGAGCTGGTAGGGGTCGGAGGCGTCCTTGAGCCGGCCGTCCGCGGCCCGCAGTACCGGGCACGCGCCGGTGCGCAGCCGCAGTCGCAGCCGGCCGCCCTTCCGGTCGGGCTCGAACGAGACCCCCGCCAACGCCTGTACGGGGATGGCGAGTTCGCCCAGGTCCTGCCGGACCGGATGCACCTTGCTGCCCGGCACGATGCGCACCGTGTCCCCGTCGAACGTCCAGGTGCCGTCGCGCTGGATGATTTCCGCCATCTGCCGATTCTGCCAGTAGCCCCGACGAGAAGTGGTCTAGTCCTTGACCGCCCGGTGTGACGCGCGATACGGATGGTGACCGTTCGGTTGCTCAGGAGATCCACAGGTGTGAACCCGTCGAAAGGGACTGGCTTGTGAGACAACACGGAACGATTCCCCGCTTGTTCGGCTCGCTGCTGCTCGTCGTGGCGGCCGGCATATCCAGCGTCGCCGCGGCCCCCGTCGGCAGCGGCCCGGCGCCCGTCGAGTCGCCCCGGCCGCTCGGCGAGATCGTGCCCGCCCCCGCGTCGCTGAAGCCGGGCGGACCCGCGTACGCCGTCACGGGAGGCACGCGCATACGGGTCGACGGCGACTCCCGCGAAGCCCGGCGGATCGGTGAGTACCTGGCGGACGTACTGCGGCCCTCCACCGGGTACGCGCTGCCGGTCACCGAACGGGACGGGCACGACGGCATACGGCTCGAACTCGCCTCCCGGGACAGCGGTCTGGGCGCCGAGGGCTACCGCCTGAAGTCCACCCGCGGCTCCGTGACCATCACCGCACGCGCCCCCGCAGGGCTCTTCCACGGCGTCCAGACGCTCCGGCAGCTGCTCCCGGCCTCCGTGGAGAAGGACAGCAGGCAGAAGGGGCCCTGGGAGATCGCGGGCGGCACGCTCACGGACACCCCGCGCTATGCGTACCGGAGCGCGATGCTCGATGTCTCACGGCACTTCTTCTCGGTCGCCGAGGTGAAGCGGTACATCGACCAGCTCGCCCTCTACAAGATCAACAAGCTGCATCTGCACCTCTCCGACGACCAGGGCTGGCGCATCGCCATCGACTCCTGGCCCCGGCTCGCCGAGTACGGCGGTTCCACCGAGGTCGGGGGCGGCCCCGGCGGTCACTACACGAAGAGCGACTACAAGGAGATCCTCCGGTACGCGGCCTCCCGCTATCTGGAGGTCGTCCCCGAGATCGACATGCCCGGCCACACGAACGCGGCACTCGCCTCCTACGCCGAGCTGAACTGCGACGGCGTCGCTCCGCCGCTCTACACGGGCACCTCGGTCGGCTTCAGCTCGCTGTGTGCGCCCAAGGCGGTGACGTACGACTTCGTGGACGACGTGATCCGCGAGCTGGCCGCGCTCACGCCCGGCCGGTATCTCCACATCGGCGGCGACGAGGCGCACTCCACGAGCCATGAGGACTATGTGGCGTTCATGGAGAAGGCGCAGGCCGTCGTCGGCACGTACGGCAAGACCGTCGTCGGCTGGCACCAGCTGACCGGAGCGGACCCGGTGAACGGCGCGATCGCGCAGTACTGGGGCTACGACCAGACGGGCGCGGCGGAACGGAAGCAGGTGGCGGATGCCGCGAAGAACGGCACGAAGCTGGTGCTGTCCCCGGCGGACCGGACGTACCTGGACATGAAGTACACCAAGGAGACGAAGCTCGGTCTGGCCTGGGCGGGCTACGTCGAGGTCCAGCGGTCCTACGACTGGAACCCGGCGACGTATCTGGAGGGCGTCCCCGAGGAGGCCGTGCTCGGGGTGGAGGCACCGATCTGGTCCGAGACCCTGACCAACAGCGCGGACATCGAGCAGATGGCGTTCCCGCGGCTCCCGGGGGTCGCGGAACTGGGATGGTCGCCCGCCGCCACGCACGACTGGGACACCTACAAGGTGCGCCTCGCGGCGCAGGGGCCGCGGCTGTCGGCGCTGGGGATCGACTTCTACCGGTCGCCGCAGGTCCCTTGGCGCACGGAGTGAGGTAACCGGCTACCGCCCCTTGTCCTCGGCCGCCGGGCGATCCGCCTGCCCGGCGGCCGAGGACGCGGGGGCCGGGCATCCGGAAACGGCCCGGGGGAAGTGGAAACCGACCGGGACTACGCGTCCTGGGAAGCCGCTTCGGCCCTCAGCTGCTCCTCGCTGAGCCCGCGCCGCCAGTAACCGACGAACGTCACCCGCTTGCGGTCGAACTGCCGTTCCTGCACGAGATGGCGGCGCAGTGCCCGGACCCCGGACGACTCGCCCGCGATCCAGACGTACGGGGTGCCCTCGGGCAGCTCGGCGGAGCGAACGGCCTCCACGGCCGAGGGTGCGCCCTCGTCCCGCACGAGCCAGCTGATGCGGGCATCGGCCGCCGTGCGGAGCGCCTGGCGGTCCTGGGCGTGCGGGATCTCCAGCCAGACCCGGGCCTTCGTCCCGGCCGGCAGCCACTCCAGGACGGCCGACGCGGCGGGCAGTGCCGTCTCGTCGGCCCAGATCAGCACCCAGCCGGTGTCCTGCGGCGGCCGGAAGCGGACCGCGGTGTTGTCCTCGACGGCCGGACCGAGTGCCTTGAGCAGCTGCCCCGGTGCGGCTGCGGCCGCCCAGCGGCAGGCAGGCCCGCCGTCCTCGTGCAGTGCGAAGTCGATGTCGACCTCGGTGGAACCGTCGTCGGTGCGGCGCTGTGCCCGCACCGTGTACGAGCGCATGACCGCCCGTACGTCCTCGGGGAGGGCCCGCCACGCGGTGAACCAGTCGCCGTTCCCGTCGACGGGGACCAGGGGCTCGCTCCGGCCCGGGTGCGGCAGGAACAGCGAGAGGCTCTGGTCCCGGCCTCCGGCGGCGAAGCCGTCGAGCCCCGGGCCGCCGAAGGTGATCCGGCACATGGAGGGGCTCAGCCGGCGGGCCCGAAGGACCGTCAGGCCGAAGAACCGGAAGGGGTCGACGGCGGGTGCGGCGGCAGTCGTCATACGAGAGCTCCTCCCAGGAACCGGGAACGACAACGGCAGCGGCCCGGCCCGGAGTCGCTCCGGGCCGGGCCGGAGTCGCTCCGGGCCGGGCCGGGGATCAGCTGACCTTCTTGGCGCTCTCGATGGCCTTGGCCAGGTCCTCCAGGATCGGTGCGCACTTGTCGTACGAGTAGATGGGCTCCGTCGTACGCGGGACGACCTGGCCGGCCTTGACGGCGGGCAGCTGCGCCCAGGTCGGCTTGGAGGTCAGGGCGCCGGGCTGCAGGGCCGAGGACCGGTTGTCCATCATGATGATGTCGGCCTCGTACTTGTCGACGTTCTCCCAGCTCAGCTCCTCGAAGAAGCCGGCCGCGTTGACCTTCGGCTCGACGAACTGCACGCCGAGCTCCTGGAAGTACAGGGTGTCCGCGGACGTCTTGGCGAGCGAGACGTAGAAGAGGTCCTGACTGGCCGAGCCGACCATGACCTTGATGTTCGGCTGTGATTTGGCGGCGGCGCGCAGCCGGGCGGCGGCCTTCTCGAAGCGGGCCTTGGCGTCGGTGACCTTCGTGGCCTTGACGTCGGCGCCGAGGGAGGCCGCGAGGTCCTCGTGGCGCTGGATCGCCTTCGGAACTGTGGTCCGGGCGGCCCACAGGGCCACGCTCGGGGCCAGCTTGAGGATCGTGTCCTTGGACTCGTCCGGCACGTACCAGAGGGCGTCCTTCTCCCACATGGCGGTGACGAGCAGCTCCGGCGCGAGACCGGTGTACTTCTCGACGTTGAACTCGCCCCAGACGTTGCCGAGCACCTCGACCTTGCTGATGTCGAGGTCGCCGGCCTGTACGTCGGCCTTGCCGTCAGCGGTCTTCGTCGGGCCGAAAACGCCCTTGACCTCGATGCCGTAGTCGTGAAGGGCCGCGGCGACACCGACGAAGGCCACGATGTTCTTCGGGGTCGCATCGGCCTTCGCGGTCAGACCGCGGTCGTCCTTGAAGGTCCACGGACCGGACTTGGCGGACTCCGAGCCCGAGCCGGACTCCTTGGAGTCGCTGTCGCCGCACGCGGCAAGCACGGCGCCGAGGCCGACGGCTCCGCCGGCTGCCAGCAGGCCGCGACGGGAAAGGGAGGTGGGCCGGACGTTGGGCATGGGCTGTCTGCTTTCGTGCGGGTCGTGGCTGGCCGCCGACGGGTTCGAAGGTAGGTTAGCCTAACCTCAGATAGCAGCAGGTGGGGGGTGCGAAAGGCCGCCCTGCCGTTGTCCGGCGGGCGGCCCGACAGTGTGGCTGAGCGGCCTTCGGCCGTGGTGCGCCACGGAGATTCCGGGGCTACGTCGTGGTGATGGAACCGATGTCGTCGTCGAGGTGCAGCACCGGTGGACGGTGCTGCCGCGCGGTCGGCGCGAAGAGGATGCCGACGGGCGGGAGACCTCGGTGACGGCCGATTCCCACCCGCTCACGCCGGCGCAGGCGTTCCTCGGCCAGGGATCACCGTCCGTCAGGCGTCCATCCCCAACTCCCGTGCGATCAGCATCCGCTGGACCTCGCTCGTGCCCTCGCCGATCTCCAGGATCTTGGAGTCACGCCACATTCGAGCCACCGGGTACTCGTTCATGAAGCCGTAGCCGCCGTGGATCTGGGTGGCTTCGCGGGCGTTGTCCACCGCCACCGTCGACGAGTACAGCTTGGCGATCGCCGCCTCCTTCTTGAACGGCTCGCCCGCCAGCAGCCGCGAGGCCGCGTCCCGCCAGCCGATCCGGGCCATGTGCGCCCGCATCTCCATGTCCGCGATCTTGAACTGGATGGCCTGGTTGGCGCCGATCGGCTTCCCGAAAGCGTGCCGCTCCCTCGCGTACTTCACCGACTCGTCCACACAGCCCTGCGCCAGGCCCGTCGACAGCGCGGAGATCGCGATCCGGCCCTCGTCCAGGATCCGCAGGAACTGTGCGTAGCCCCGGCCCTCCTCGCCCAGCAGGTTCGCCGCCGGGACGCGGACGTCGGAGAAGGACAGCTCACGGGTGTCCGAGGCGTTCCAGCCGACCTTGGAGTAGGGCGCCGCGACCGTGAAACCGGGAGTGCCGGACGGCACGATGATCGAGGAGATGCGGGGGGCGCCGTTCTCCTTGCGGCCGGTCACCGCCGTGACCGTGACCAGTTCCGTGATGTCCGTACCGGAGTTGGTGATGAAGCACTTGGAACCGTTGATCACCCACTCGTCGGTGGCCTCGTCCAGGACGGCCGTCGTCCGGGTGCCGCCCGCATCCGACCCGCCGTCCGGCTCCGTCAGCCCGAACGCGCCGAGGGCCTCGCCCGAGCAGAGCTTCGGCAGCCAGCGCTGCTTCTGCTCATCGGTACCGAAGCGGTAGACCGGCATCGCGCCGAGCGAGACCCCGGCCTCCAGGGTGATCGCCACGGAGGAGTCGACCCGGGCCAGCTCCTCCAGGGCGATCCCGAGGGCGAGATAGTCCCCGCCCATGCCGCCGTACTCCTCCGGGAACGGCAGGCCGAACAGACCCATCCGCCCCATCTCCCGCACGATCTCGTACGGGAACTCATGGCGCTCGTAGAAGTCACCGATCTTCGGCGCGACGACGTCGTGGGCGAACTCCTCGACGGTACGGCGCAGTTCCTCGTGCTCGGCGGTCAGCCGGTGGTCCAGGGACATGGGACGTCACTCCTTGTGGGACGGCGCTTGTGGCGCCGAGAGCGCTTTGACGGTTCGGGACGGACTGGGGCGGCCCAGCTGTTCGGCCATCCACACGCTCGTGGCGGTGAGTGCGCCGAGATCGACCCCGGTTTCGACACCGAGGCCGTCGAGCATCCACACGAGATCCTCGGTGGCGAGATTGCCGGTCGCGCTCTTCGCGTACGGGCAGCCGCCGAGGCCGCCCGCGGAGGCGTCCACCGTCGTCACCCCCTGCTGGAGCGCGGCCAGGGTGTTGGAGAGCGCCTGGCCGTACGTGTCGTGGAAGTGCACGCCGATCGTGTCGGTGGGCACCCCCGCCCCGTTCAGCTCGGACAGCAGGGCGATCACATGGCCCGGGGTGGCGACGCCGATGGTGTCGCCGAGGGAGAGTTCGTCGCAGCCGAGGTTCATCAGTGCCTTCGCGACACGGACGACCTGGGCGAGGGGCACGGCGCCCTCCCACGGATCGCCGAAGCACATCGACAGATAGCCCCGCACATGGACCTTCTCCGCCTTCGCTCGGGCCACGACCGGTTCGAACATGGCGAGCGACTCGTCCACGGTGCGGTTGAGGTTGCGGGCGGCGAACGTCTCCGTCGCCGACCCGAACACCGCGATCCTCCGGGCGCCCAGCGCCAGCGCACGGTCCAGACCGCGCTCGTTGGGTACGAGGACGGGCAGGGCCACGTCCCCGACATCCGCGACGTCCCCGAGCAGCGGGAACAACTGCTCGGCATCGGCGAGCTGGGGCACCCACTTCGGGTGGACGAAGCTCGTCGCCTCGATCGTGGACAGCCCGGCGACGGCGAGCCGGCGGATGAACTCCGCCTTCACCTCCGTCGGCACCACGGTCTTCTCGTTCTGCAGTCCGTCGCGGGCCCCGACCTCATGGATGCGGACCCGGGCGGGCAGCCCCGGAGCGGGCACGGTCATGGGCAGGTCTGGGTCGGTCACGATTCCTCCCTCGGGGCCACCACGGCCAGAATCTGGTCCATGGCGACCGTGGCACCGGCGGTGACGTCCAGCTCGGTGACCGTTCCTGCGTGCGGGGCGGAGATGACGTGCTCCATCTTCATCGCCTCGACGACGAGCAGACTCTGCCCGGCCGCGACCTCGTCCCCGACGGCCACCTTCACCACCGTCACGGTCCCCGGCATGGGCGCCGCGAGCGTGTCGGCCCCGGACCGGGCGGCGCCGCTGAGAGAGGCCTCCACCGGGTCGTGGTCCTGGATGTGCCAGGTGTCCCCGTCCCGGCCGAGCCAGACGCCCTCCGCGGACGCCGCCCGGCTGAACGTATGGGTGAGGCCGTCGAGTTCGACGGTGACGCGCTGCGCGGTCGCCCCGACGAGCCGGGACACCTGCGCACCGGGCAGTGAGGGCACCGGCCCGCACGCGTCGGCCCGCTCGTCCCGGTCCCCGGCGTGGCCGAACGCCAGCTCGGCCGTGCCCTCCGCAGCCGTGCGCAGGCTCACCCGCACCGGATCATGGCCCGGTACGCGGAAGTGGTGGAAGGTCGCGGCGGGCGTGCCGCCGAGGCGCCAGCCGTCGGTCACGGAGAACGGATCGACCCAGCCGGAGGTGCTTCCGGACGTCGGCTGCCGCAGCAGCGCCGCCGCCGCGTACACCTCCTCGGGCACACCCACCGGCACCAGGCTGTCCGCCTCGCGCTCCACGAGCCCGGTGTCCAGATCGCCCGCGACGACCGCCGGATGGGCCAGCAGCCGCCGGAGGAACCCGGCGTTCGTCGGGACGCCCAGCACCACCGTGTCCGCCAGCGCCGCCCGCAGCCGGCGCAGCGCCGTGGCCCGGTCGGGGCCGTACGCGATGACCTTCGACAGCATCGGGTCGTACGTGCTGCCGACCGGCACGCCCTCGCTGAGTCCCGAGTCCGTGCGCACCCCGCCGCCCTGCGGCTCGTCCAGGGCGAGCACGGTCCCACCGGACGGCAGGAAGCCGCGCGCCGGGTCCTCCGCACAGACCCGGGCCTCGATCGCATGCCCGGTGAGCGTGATGCCGTCCTGGGTGTACGGGAGCCGCTCGCCGGAGGCGACCCGCAGCTGCCACTCCACCAGGTCGAGACCGGTGATCAGCTCGGTGACCGGGTGCTCGACCTGGAGGCGGGTGTTCATCTCCATGAAGTAGTACGAGGCGGGGTCGCTACCCGGGACGATGAACTCCACCGTGCCCGCGCCCACATACCCGCAGGACCGTGCCGCCTGGACGGCCGCCTCGCCCATCGCCGCCCGGGTCCTCTCGTCGAGCAGGACCGAGGGCGCCTCCTCGATGATCTTCTGGTGGCGGCGCTGGAGCGAGCACTCGCGCTCGCCGAGATGCACCACATTGCCGTGTCCGTCGGCGAGGACCTGGATCTCGATATGGCGCGGCCGGTCGATCCACCGCTCCACCAGGAGCGTGTCGTCGCCGAACGAGGCGCGAGCCTCGCGCCGGGCTGCCGCGATCTCGTCCGCGAGCAGCGCCGCCTCGCGCACCAGCCGCATGCCCTTGCCGCCACCGCCCGCGGACGGCTTCAGCAGCACGGGCATGCCGATCTCCCGGGCGGACTCGGCCAGTTGCCCGTCCGTGAGCTCACTCCCGGACGAGCCGGGCACGACCGGAACCCCGGCCGCCGCGACCGTCTCCTTGGCCCGGATCTTGTCGCCCATCAGCGAGATCGCCGAGGCGGGCGGGCCGATGAAGACGAGCCCCGCGTCCTCGCAGGCCCGGGCGAAGCCGGCGTTCTCGGCGAGGAAGCCGTATCCGGGGTGGACGGCCTCTGCGCCCGTACGGCGGGCGGCATCCAGGAGCCGCTCCACGGACAGATAGCTTTCGGCGGCGGGCGCGGGCCCGATCCGTACCGCCGTATCGGCCTCCCGGACATGCCGGGCGTCCGCGTCCGCGTCGCTGAAGACGGCGACCGACCGTACGCCGAGCTCGCGCAGGGTCCGGATGACCCGGACCGCGATCTCGCCACGGTTGGCGACCAGAACAGTGCTGAACATGGAAGTCCTCACATCACATCCGGAAGACGCCGAAGCCGGGGCCGTTGGGGTCCTTCTGGGCCAGCGGGGCGTTGGCACAGGCCGTCAGGGCGAGCCCCAGCACCTGCCGGGTCTCCATCGGGTCGATCACACCGTCGTCCCAGAGCCGGGCGGTGGCGTAGTAGGCGTTGCCCTGCTGTTCGTACTGTGCGCGGACAGGATCCTTGAAGGCCTCCTCGTCCTCGGCGGGCCACTCTTCGCCGCGCCCCTCGATCTGGTCCCGCTTGACCGTGGCCAGCACGGAGGCGGCCTGCTCGCCGCCCATGACGGAGATCTTGGCGTTGGGCCACATCCACAGGAAGCGCGGCGCATAGGCACGGCCGCACATCGAGTAGTTGCCGGCGCCGTACGAACCGCCGACGACGACGGTCAGCTTCGGCACCCGGGTGCACGCCACGGCCGTGACCATCTTCGCGCCGTGCTTGGCGATGCCGCCCGCCTCGTAGTCCCGGCCGACCATGAACCCGGAGATGTTCTGCAGGAACACCAGCGGGATGCCGCGCTGGTCGCACAGCTCGATGAAGTGGGCGCCCTTCTGGGCGGACTCGGAGAACAGGATCCCGTTGTTGGCGATGATGCCGACGGGGTGCCCGTGGATCCGGGCGAAGCCCGTGATCAGCGTCTGGCCGTACTCAGCCTTGAACTCGGCGAAGCGCGAGCCGTCCACGACCCGGGCAATCACCTCGCGTACGTCGTACGGCGTGCGCGAATCGACGGGCACCGCCCCGTACAGCCCCGCGGGATCGACCTTGGGCTCGTCGGCGGGCTCCACGGACCAGGGGAGCGCCGCACGCTCGGGGAGCGTCGCGACGATGTTCCGTACGATCCGCAGCGCGTGCGCGTCGTCCTCGGCGAGGTGGTCGGTGACTCCGGAGGTACGGGAGTGGACCTCGCCGCCGCCGAGCTCCTCGGCCGTGACGACCTCGCCGGTGGCGGCCTTCACCAGCGGCGGGCCGCCCAGGAAGATCGTCCCCTGGTTCCGGACGATGACCGCCTCGTCGCTCATCGCCGGGACGTACGCCCCGCCCGCCGTGCAGGAACCCAGCACGGCCGCGATCTGCGGGATACCGGCCCCGGACATCCGGGCCTGGTTGTAGAAGATGCGCCCGAAGTGGTCCCGGTCGGGGAACACCTCGTCCTGCATCGGGAGGAACGCGCCGCCGGAGTCCACCAGATACAGACAGGGCAGCCGGTTCTCCAGGGCCACCTCCTGGGCGCGGAGGTGCTTCTTCACCGTCATCGGGTAGTACGTGCCGCCCTTGACGGTCGCGTCATTGGCGACGATCACGCACTCCCGGCCGCTGACCCGTCCGATTCCGGCGATCACCCCGGCCGCCGGGGCAGCGCCCCCGTACAGCCCCTCGGCTGCCAGAGGTGCCAGCTCCAGGAACGGCGAACCCGGATCGAGCAGCGTGTCCACCCGCTCCCGGGGCAGCAGCTTGCCGCGTGCCACATGCCGGGCGCGGGCCTTCTCACCCCCGCCGAGCCGTGCCGTGGCGAGCCGCGTGCGCAGCTCCTCGGCGAGCGCGTGATGCGCCGCCTCATTGGCCTGCCAGGCCTCCGAGGCGGGATCGGCCGCGCTCGCCAGGACCGGTGCCTGCTGCATCGTGTCGAGCCCCCTTGCCCGTACCGCTGAAGTTAATAAGCGTTAACGCATTACGCCCAGGTTAACGAGCGCTAACGCGCCTGTCTAGAATGAATCTCCATGAGCACCCATGCCGCCGACCGCACCGCCGCCCGTGCCGTCTCCCGTGTCGCGGCTCCCACCCGCCGCGAGCAGATCCTCAGGGAGGCCGCCCGCCTCTTCGCCGAGCGTGGCTTCCACGGGGTCGGCGTCGACGAGATAGGTGCGGCTGTCGGCATCAGCGGCCCCGGCCTCTACCGCCACTTCCCCGGCAAGGACGCGATGCTCGCCGAGCTGCTGGTCGGCATCAGTGAGCGCCTGCTCGCGGGTGGCAGGCTGCGGGTCACCGAGGACGCGGCCTCATCGGGCAGCTCTCCCCAGGCCCTCCTGGACGCCCTCATCGAGGGACACATCGACTTCGCCCTGGACGACCGCCCCCTGATCACCCTCCATGACCGCGAGCTGGACCGGCTGCGCGACACGGACCGCAAGCGGGTGCGCCAGCTCCAGCGGCAGTACGTGGAGGTGTGGGTCGAGGTCGTCCGCGCCCTCTATCCGAACCTCGCGGAGAGCGAGGCCCGGGTCACGGTGCACGCGGTCTTCGGCCTGTTGAACTCCACCCCCCACCTGACCCGCCCCGAAGCCCTTCCGGACCGCACGGCCACGGCTGCCCTGCTGCACCGGCTCGCGCGTGGGGCCTTCGCGGCGGCGGCCGCCTGATCGAGGGGTTGGTCAGGCGCCGCTTCGGTCCGCGCCGGCCCTGATCCCGTCGAGGGATTCCTGCTCCGGCGCGGTCGCATCGCCGTACTGGCTGCGCCTACCTGCTGGGCACTTCATCTCGCGGGATGGGGCAAGGCCGCGGGGCCACGCCCTGCGGGCGCCCAGGACCGGCGGTCCCGGGACACCGCCGCCCGCCACGGCCACCCCGGCTGCCTCGGCTGCCGGATGGCCGGCCGCGGCGGGATCCGTGGCGACGCGGCCGCGGTGCCGGCGCCCGCGTCCCGGTCCGCCGCGGTGTGAGCCCCGGAAAGGACCGCCCGGCGCCCGCGGTGTTCCTGCGCGGTGCCGGTGTGCGGGCGGACAGGGTGGCGCAGGGATTCCGCGGTGCAAGACGCCCGGTACACAGCGCGTCCCTGACGGCACAATGGGTTCATGCCGATACCCAGCCGCGCCGCCCTCGTCGAGCACCTCGTCCGTACGCGTATCGCGGGCAACGTAGCCACTCCTCGCGACAACAACCTCTCCCACTACCGCAAACTCGCCAACGGAGACCGCCACTACTGGCTGGGGCTCGAGCTCGGCGACCGGTGGCGCGACGAGCAGGACGTGCTGGCCGTGATGGCCGAGCGATGCGGGGTCAGCGACGACCCCGAGCATCGGCAGGGCCAGGACACCATCGACCCGGAGCTCACCGTCGACGCCCTGGACCGGATGGCGGCCCGGCTGCGGAAGGCGGCGGCGGGCGCGGAGCGGGTGCTGTTCGCGACGGGGCACCCGGGCGGGCTCCTCGATGTGCACCGGCAGACCGCGGCCGCCCTGCGGGCCGCCGGGTGCGAGATCGTGAGGATCCCCGGGGGGCTCATGGCGGACGAGGGCATGGTCTTCCAGTTCGCGGACGTGGCGGTGCTGGAACGCGGCGCGACGCTGTGGCACACGCACTCCCCGGCGCCGATGGCCGCGATCCTGGACGGACTGGAGCGCGAGGGCAGGCCGCAGCCGGATCTGGTCGTGGCCGACCACGGATGGGCCGGGTGCGCAGGACAGCGCGGGCTCGACTCGATCGGGTACGCGGACAGCAACGACCCGGCGCTGTTCCTGGGCGAGGCCGAGGGCACCCTCCAGGTCACCGTGCCGCTGGACGACCACGTCACCGACCCGCGGTTCTACGACCCGATGACCGACTACCTGCTGGACGCGGCCGGACTGCTCCCGGCCGTCGACCTGGCGTAGCGGGCCGCCAGCTCACGCAGGTGCTCGACCAGCTCGGCAGGCTCCGTCACCGTGAAGTCGAAGCCGAGCATGCCCAGATGGACGGCGAGCGTGTCCAGTGAGTCGGCCCCGGTGTCCAGGACGCAGGTCTCCGCGTCGACGGCCTCCACCGAACCCACCGCGGGATTGATCCGATCGAGCACCGCGGAGGCGGGCGCGTGCACCGTCACCCGGGCGCGATGGCGCCAGGCGGCGGCCGACGCCTTGCCTGCGACATAGGCCGCCGCGTTGCCGTCGGGGTCCTCGCGCGGTGCGAAGCGCGGGCCGGACGGGGTGCGCGGGGTTATTCGGTCCACGCGGAAGGTGCGCCAGTCGTCCCGGTCGATGTCCCAGGCGACCAGGTACCAGCGGCGGCCCCAGTTGACGACGCGCTGGGGTTCGACCAGCCGGCGCGTCGACGCCCCCGCGTGGTCGCGGTAGTCGAGGCGCAGCCGCTCGTGGTCGCGGCAGGCGGCCGTCAGCGTCATGAGGAGGTCCGTGTCGACGGCCGGGGCGGGCCGGTCGGCGGGCACCGGCACGGTGTACTGCTGCAGCGCCCGCACGCGGCGGCGCAGACGGGGCGGCAGCACCTGCTCCAGCTTGGCGAGTGCCTGGAGCGAGGTCTCCTCCATGCCGGCCATCGCACTCCCGGCGACATTGCGCACCGCGATGGTCACCGCGACCGCCTCGTCGTCCTCCAGGAGCAGCGGCGGCATCGCGCTGCCGGCCGCCAGCCGGTAACCGCCGGCAGATCCGCGTGTGGCGTCCACCGGGTACCCCAGCGTGCGCAGCCGCTCGATGTCGTTGCGCACCGTCCGGCCGCTCACACCGAGCCGTTCGGCGAGTTCGGTGCCGGGCCACTCGCGGGGTGACTGGAGCAGGGACAGGAGCCGCAGCAGGCGGGCGGAGGTTTCCAACATGCCCCTACTCTGAGGCGCGAATAGGAACGGAGTCTTCCTATTGGAATCCTAGAATTCTGCTCATGGAGAACAGCACCAGCAGCACCAGCTCGAACGCCCACGCCGACGCCGTCCGGCCCTTCCGGGTCGAGATCCCCCAGGCCGATATCGACGACCTCCACGACCGGCTGTCCCGCACCCGCTGGAACACCGGCGTGCCGGGCGTCGACGGCTGGTCGCGCGGCGTACCCGCCGACTATCTGAAGGGGCTCGCCGAGTACTGGGCGGAGGGGTTCGACTGGCGCAAGGCCGAGGCGCGGCTGAACGAGTTCCCGCAGTACGTCACCGAGATCGACGGCCAGGACATCCACTTCGCGCACGTCCGCTCGGACAGGGCGGACGCCACCCCGCTGCTGCTGATCCACGACTGGCCCGGTTCGTTCGTCCAGTTCATCGACGTCATCGAGCCGCTGTCGCGCGACTTCCACGTCGTCGTCACGTCCACGCCCGGCATCGGCTTCTCCGGGCCGCTCTCCTCGCCCGGCTGGAACACCGGCCGGATCGCCGCCGCGTTCACCGCCCTCATGGCCCGCCTCGGCTACGAGCAGTACGGCGTGCAGGGCAACGGCGGCGGCGCCTGGATCGCCGGCGAGATGGGCCGGATCGCGCCCGGACACGTGGTCGGCATCCATGTGAACGGCCTGGTCACCTTCCCGTCGGACGACCCCGCGGACTTCGCCGGCCTCACCGAGGGCGAGCAGACCCGGCTGGAGCGGCTGCAGCAGTTCCGCGACGACAAGATGGGCTTCAACGCCATCCAGTCGACCCGCCCCGAGACGGTGGCCTACGGACTGCACGACTCACCGGTCGGCCAGCTCGCCTGGATCGTGGAGAAGTTCAAGGAGTGGACCGACACCGCGAAGGAACTGCCCGAGGACGCGGTGGACCGCGACCGGCTGCTGACCAACGTCAGCCTGTACTGGTTCACCGGTACGGCAGGTTCCTCGGCCCACCTGTACTACGAGACGGCCCACGACCCGGGCGCCTGGGCGCCCAAGGAGCGCGGTACGGTCCCGACCGCCGTGGTCGTCGCGCTGCCGTCGGACGTCGCCATCCGCCGCTACGCCGAGCGCGACCACCACGTGGTGCGCTGGACCGAGTTCGAACGCGGTGGCAATTTCCTCTCCCTGGAGCAGCCGGAACTGCTGGTCGAGGACGTGCGGGAGTTCTTCGCGGGTCTTTAGGGCCCCGCCTCCGGACCGCGCCGGGCCCGGCGCCGCCGACCGAGGCCCGGCGTCGGATCCAGGTAGACCCGGCGGACCGACGGATACCGCTCCCGCAGCTGCTCGTCGGCCTCCTCGCATGCCCATTCGACCTGCGCGGCACTTGCCACGTCCCGGAAGTCGACCTTGGCCGCGATCAGGATCTCGTCCGGGCCCTGGATGAGCGTGGTCAGCTCCAGGACGTCGATGATGTGCGGTACGGAGAGCAGCTCCTCCCGCACCCCCGCCCGCATCGCCGCCGGCAGCGGCCGTCCGATCAGCAGCTGGGCGTTGGACCGGCCGAGCACCCAGGCCACGTACACCAGCAGGACTCCGATCAGAACCGATGCGATGCCGTCCCACACCCCCGATCCGGAGAGCCGGCCGCCGAGCAGACCGCCGGCGGCCAGCAGGAGACCGACAAGGGCGGCCGAGTCCTCCATCACGACGGCCTTGACCGCGGTGTCGGGGGTGCGGCGCAGATAGCGGGATGCGGGGACACCGAGGCCGGCCGCCTCGCGCCGGACCTGCCGGACCCCCGTACGCAGCGAGTAGCCCTCCAGCAGGAAGGCGACGCCGAGCACGAGGTAGGACACGAACGGGTCGCCGAGATCCTCCCCCTGGACCAGGGTGTGGATGCCGTCGTAGAGCGAGAAGACCGCGCCGCCGACGAACGTGGCGACGGAGGCGAGCATCGCCCAGATGTACCGCTCGGGGCCGTAACCCAGTGGGTGCTCCTCGTCGGCGGGTTTCCGGCTGCGCTTGAGCGCGGTGAGGAGCATGACTTCGGTGACGGTGTCGGCGACCGAGTGCGCGGCCTCCGAGAGCATGGCGCTCGAACCGCTGATCAGACCCGCCACCAGCTTCGCCACGGCGATACCGAGGTTGGCCGCGACGACGACGGTGAACGTGGACTCCCCACCATGACTCTTCTCGTCACTCATGGTGGGGAGTATGTCCGTATACGGGGTTTCAGTCCCGCGGGACGCGGACCACACCCTCCTGGATGACCGTGATGGCCAGCTGCCCGTCCGCCGTGTAGATCCGGGCCTGGCCGAGACCGCGTCCGCCGGAGGCCGACGGCGACTCCTGGTCGTACAGCAGCCATTCGTCGGCGCGGAAGGGCCGGTGGAACCACATGGCGTGGTCCAGGCTGGCCCCCACCACGTCACCGACCGCCCAGCCGCCGCGCCCGTGGGCGAGCAGCACCGAGTCGAGCAGGGTCATGTCGGAGACGTACGTCGCCATGCAGACGTGCAGCAGTGGATCGTCCGCCAGCTTGCCGTGCGTCCGGAACCACACCTGGGACCGTGGCTCGCGCGGTTCGCCTGCGGTGGCGAACGGCGGGGCGTCCACGTACCGCAGATCGACGGCCGCCCGCGCCTCGATCAGCCGGTCCACCATGAGGGGATCGGTGAAGCGGTCCGCGTACCGGGGCAGCATCTGCGCAGCCGTGGGCAACGTCTCCGGGTCCGGGGCGGACGGCATGGGCGCCTGGTGGTCCATGCCCTCCTCGTACGCCTGGAAGGAGGCCGAGAGGTGGAAGATCGGTTTGCCGTGCTGCACCGCGACGACCCGGCGGGTCGCGAAGGACCGCCCGTCACGGATGCGGTCCACGGTGTAGACGATCGGCGCCCCCGGATCCCCGGGGCGCAGGAAGTACGCGTGCAGGGAGTGGGCCGACCTGTCCGCCGGGACCGTACGGCCCGCGGCGACCAGGGCCTGTGCGGCGACCTGGCCGCCGAAGACCCGGGGCACGACCGCGCTGCGGCTCATGCCCCGGAAGATGTCCTGCTCGATCTGCTCCAGATCGAGCAGATCGAGCAGGGATTCAAGTGCTGCGCTCATGGAGGAGAACGTAGCCGCTCTTACAGACCCATGGACTTGGCGATGATCGACTTCATGACCTCGCTGGTGCCGCCGTAGATGCGGTTGACCCGGTTGTCCGCGTACAGGCGGGCGATCGGGTACTCGTTCATGAAGCCGTAGCCGCCGTGCAGCTGGAGGCAGCGGTCGATCACGCGGTGCGCGACCTCGGTGCAGAACAGCTTCGCGGAGGCGGCCTCGGCGGCGGACAGCTCGCCGGCGTCGAGGGCCTCCAGCGCGCGGTCGGCGACGGCCTGGGCGGCGTCCACCTCGGCCTGGCAGGCGGCCAGCTCGAACTTGGTGTTCTGGAACGAGGCGACGGTCTTGCCGAAGACCGTGCGGTCCTGCACGTACTCCGTGGCGAACCGGACAGCGGCAGCGGCCTGCGCGTAGGCGCCGAAGGCAATGCCCCAGCGCTCGGACGCCAGGTTGGTGCCGAGGTAGCCGAAGCCCTTGTTCTCCTCGCCGAGCAGGTCCTCGACGGGCACCTTGACGTCGACGAAGGCGAGCTCGGCGGTGTCGGAGACCTTCAGGCCGAGCTTGTCCAGCTTGCGGCCGACGGAGTAGCCCGCCGACTTGGTGTCCACGGCGAACAGGGAGATGCCGAAGCGGCGGTCGTCCTCGCGGGGCGCGGACGTGCGTGCGCACACGATCACGCGGTCGGCATGCACGCCACCGGTGATGAAGGTCTTGGAGCCGTTGAGGACGTAGTGCGTGCCGTCCTCGGAGAGCTTGGCGGTGGTCTTCATGCCCGCGACGTCGGAGCCGGTGCCCGGCTCGGTCATCGCGAGGGCCCACATCTCCTCGCCGGTGGCGAACTTCGGCAGCCAGCGCTTCTTCTGCTCGTCGCTGGCGAGCATCTTGATGTACGGCAGGCCGAGCAGGGTGTGCACACCTGAGCCGCCGAAGGAGACACCGGCGCGGGCGGTCTCCTCGTAGATCACGGCCTCGTACTTGTGCGAGTCGATGCCGGCGCCGCCGTACTCCTCGTCCACCTCGATGCCGAAGACACCCAGCTCGCCGAGCTTGAGGTAGAACTCGCGCGGCGTCTGACCCGCGGCGAACCACTCGTCGTAGACGGGGACGACCTCGGCTGCGATGAAGGCGCGGATGGTCTCCCGGAACGCCTCGTGGTCCTCGTTGTAAACCGTACGGCGCACGGGATGCCTCCTGGTGTCAGCTGCAGCTTCGATGCGGGGTGGCTAAGCGCTTGCTCAGTCCTGGTCAAAGTTACCCGGCGGTCACAGCGGCTGTCCAGGGTGATGCTCAGCACGCCCGCACCTCCTGAGGCACCCGTAGCAGAGAGTGCTGACGCCGAGCGCTGCGTACACCCGAATGGCGGTGCGCGACGGTCGGGCGCAGAGTGAATGAGGAGCCGACGAGGACGAGGGCAGCCTCGTCGCAACAACCCTCTGTGAGGCAGTCATGGCTGATGTCGAGTCCCAGGACGGGAGTTCAACGACAGGCAGGAGTGGGGGACAAGGCGGGCGCGGCAGGACCACCATCGCCGACAACGTGGTGGCCACCATCGCCGGAATCGCCATCCGCGAGACCGACGGCGTGCATTCGGTCGGCCGAGGAGCAGCGAAGGCCCTGGGTGCCG
Source organism: Streptomyces sp. NPDC060035 (assembly GCF_042736635.1). NCBI lineage: Bacteria > Bacillati > Actinomycetota > Actinomycetes > Kitasatosporales > Streptomycetaceae > Streptomyces > Streptomyces sp. NPDC060035. The sequence continues at coordinate 181,652 of NZ_JBHWVO010000003.1, read as the reverse complement.
TCACCGGGCGGGTGTCCGGGTCGTCCGGACACGGACGCTCCGTCAAGGTGGAAGTGGGGGAGAAGCAGACGGCGATCGATGTCGACATCGAGGTGGAGTACGGCGTCCCGATCCATGAGCTCGCCGAGCAGGTCAGGACCCATGTGACGGACGCGGTGGAGACGATGACCGGCCTGGAAGTCGTCGAGATCAACATCAACGTCTTCGACGTCCATGTCCCGGACGAGGACGAGGACGAAGACAGCGAGGACGAGGAGAGCCGCCGCCGGGCGTCCGCCCGCGTGCAGTGAGCCGCGCGCCCGCCCGCCGGTTCTGCCCACCGAGGCGTCGGGACCGGCGGCGAGCGCTGAACGAATCGGTTGGGAGTCGTCACCCGGATTTCGTCTGGAGAGTCTTCGAACATCGTTACGCTGCACCGCAGTTGCCGAGAGCGCGGAGGCCTGCGGTGGGGGAGCCGACATTCGGAGTCCTGGGGCCGCTCCAGGTGAAGGCGCACGGTGTCCCGGTACGGATCGGCGGAGCCAAGCCCCGCGCCGTACTGGCGACTCTGCTGCTCCAGCCGAACGGCTTCGTCTCACTGGACCTGCTGACGGAGGTCCTGTGGCCCGGTGGCGCACCTCGGTCCGCGGTCGCCAACGTGCGCACGTATGTACGGACGCTACGGCTGCGGCTGCCCCCCGAGGCGGTCGACGGACTGCGTACCGAGCCCTCCGGCTACTCGCTGGACGTCGCACCCGGCCAGGTGGACATGCTGCTCTTCGAGCAGCAGCTCGCGGCGGCCCGTGCCGCGCGCGAGCGCGGTGAGGACGCCGCCGCACTGCGCGCCTACGAGTCGGCCCTGGGGCTGTGGCGCGGCGGGGTGCTCCAGGACGTGGCCTCCAGCGTGGTGTGGGACCCGGCCGTCACGCGCCTGGAGGGGCTGAGGTCGCTCGCGGCCGACGAGTGCCTGGAGTTGCGGCTCCGGCTCGGGGACTACGCCCACCTGGTCTCCGGCCTGCGGTCCCGGCTGACCGAGAGCCCTCTGCGGGAGGACCTGTGGCGGATGCTCGTGCACGCGCTGAACGACGCGGGCCGCAGCGCCGAGGCGCGGTCCGCGTACGCCGAGGCGGAGCACGTGATCGCCGCCGAGCTCGGGATCGGGCCGAGCGAACCGCTGCGGGCCATCGGCGCCGAGGTCAACGGCTACACTGGCCGCCGCCGCGCAGCAACGCCCGTTCCCGTCTGCCAACTCCCGATGGACATACCCGACTTCACCGGCCGCGCCGTCGAGGTCGCCGACCTGGAGGAGTTACTGTCCACCGCCGGCCGGCAGCCCGTGGTCGCGGCGGTGTCGGGGCCGCCGGGTGCCGGGAAGTCCACGCTGGCCGTGCATGTCGCCCACCGGGTGCGTGACGCGTTCCCCGACGGGCAGCTCTTCGTCGACCTGGCCGGAACGAGCGAGTGCCCCCGTGAGGCGGCGGACGTCCTGGCCGAGATGCTGCGTGGCCTGGGCGTCATCGACAGCGCGATACCCGGGGAACCGGGCGAACGTGCCGCGATGTTCAGGTCCCGCCTGGCCCAGCGGCGATTCCTCATCGTGCTCGACGACGCCCTGGACGGCGCACAGGTGAGCCTGCTGCTCCCGGGCACCGGCGGCTCGGCGGTGCTGGTCAGCTCGCGGCGCCGGATGCCCGGTCTGCCGGCGCACGCCTGCCCGCTCGGGCTGATGCGGCACGACGACGCCCGTGCCCTGTTCGGAGCCATCGTCGGCGCGGACCGGCTGCGCCGGGAGGGGGCCGACGCCGACCGTGTCCTCGCCGAGTGCGGATCACTGCCGCTGGCGGTACGGATCGCGGCCGCCCGGCTCGTGAACCGGCCCGGCTGGAGCGTCGGCACGCTGGCCGACTCGCTGCGCGACGAGCGCGGTCGCCTCGGAGCGGTCGGATCCGGGGGTGAGCTGGAGGTGCGGGCCGGCGCCGAACTCAGCTACCGCCATCTGCCCGAGCCCGCCGCCCATGCCTTCCGCACGTTCGGTGACCTGCCCGACGACGCCGTCCCGGGCTGGCTCGTCGCCGTTGCGACGGGGTGCGACAGCGATACGGAGGGGGGTCTGGAGACCCTGCTCGACGAACATCTCGTCGAAGTCGTGGGCAGGGATCATCTCGGTCTGAACCGTTACCGCATGCACGACCTGCTGCGGTCCTACGCCCGCGAAATCGCCTTGACGGACAATCAGGAGATACGGCTGCGGCGGCGCCTCCGGGTCATCGACGCGCTCACCGCCCTCTCCCGCTCCGCCAACGCCGCCATGCCCACCCGCTTCCTCGGCGTGCTGGGCGAGCCCGACGAGCGGGGCTTACCGGAAGGACCGGCGCACGCTGTCGCCTCCACGGTGCGCGCCCGGCCCGTGGACTGGTTCGAGAGCGAGCACCGCAACCTCGTCGCCGCCGTCGACGCAGCCGTCCGGCTCGGGCGGACCGACCGGGCCGCCGACCTCGCGATCGAACTGGCGGGATTCTTCGACATGCGGGGCTACTACGGTGACTGGCTGCGGACCCACCGGCTCGTGCTCGACGCCATGCCGCACCACGACGACCTCAGGGCGGCGGCGCTGCTGCGCAACCTCGGCCAGCTGCATCTCTACCAGGACCGGTACCCCGACGCGCTCGCCTCCTTCGACCGGGCCAGGGCGCTCTTCGCCGAGCTCGGCCACCCGACGGGGGAAGCGATCGCCGCGGTGGGGGCCGGCTCGGTCCACCGTGTCGTGGGTGATCTCAGCACCGCACTCGGGACGTTCACCGCCGCGCTCCAGGACTTCGCCGCGGCCGGCGACCGGCACGGCGAGGCGGTGGCACGCAACGCGATCGCCTCCGTCTGGCTGGAGCGCAAGGACCCGGAGACCGCGGCCGGCTGGCTGCGCGGGGCCCTGGAGCTGTCCCGTGCCGACGGGGACCGCCACCGCGAGGCACAGGTGCGCCGCAGGGTCGCCGTACTGCACGAGCTGCGCGGCGAACCGCAGTCGGCGCGTGGCGAACTGGAGCGGGCCCTCGGCACCTTCGACGAGCTGGCCGACCTGCACTGCGCCGCATACGTGCAGCAGAGCATCGCGGAACTGTGCTTGCGGCAGGGCGATGCCGGTGAGGCGTCGGCGCTGTTGATCGGGGCACTCGCCGTGCAGCAGCAGCTCGGGGACCGCCGCGCCGAGGCCCGGGTGGCCGGCCTGCTGGGCGAGCTGCACGACGCGACCGGCCGCAAGCAGACCGCGCGGCACTACTTCCACCGCTCCCTCGCGACCTGGCGCCGCCTGGGCCTGTCCGACGAGGCCGGACTGGTGGACGCGAAACTCCGCTCGATGCGCTGAGCGGCGCCGATGGAGGACAGGTGCGGGTGCAACCGCCGTCGCACCCGCACCTGGCACACGGGTCACCGGGTGCCGGCCCGTCCTCCCGCCGGCACCCGGCGGTACGTCAGCATCTGTTCTTGCTGACCTGGTTGCGCTTGAGGTAGTCGCTCCACGTGACGCCCTGGACTACTGCGACGACGACCGCGCCGTTGAGCTTCTGCTCGTAGTGCAGGTGCGGGGACAGGTCGTAGAGGGCGGAGGTATTGCCGACCTCGCCTATCAGCTGGCCCACGTTCACCGTGGCGCCCGCGGCCACCGAACGAGTCTTCAGATGCGCGTACCGCGTCTGCCAGCCGCCCCCGTGGCCGATGACTATGGTGTTCCCGTATCCGGCGCCCGTCGAGTAATACGATTCGAGCACCGTGCCACCGGCACTGGCGAACACCCGGCGGCCCTCGTCGTCAGGGGTGCCGTTCGCGTCGTAGTGGTTCCAGTCGATCGCGTGCGCGGGACTGTGCCCCGACCAGTTGCTGCCGAGCCATGTCTGGTTGCACTCGAAGGGCATCTTGAAGGCGGGCCGAGCGGCCACGGCGGCCTCCGACGAGTCCACGACCGGCGCCGCGACAGCGGCCGGAGCGGTGAGCACGGCGGCCGCGACCGCGCTCATGGTGATCAGCGACCGGCGAAAATTCCTGTGCATGGTTCTCCCCTTGTCGTCGGGTGACACGGCGATTGAAGGAGGCGGGCATACACAGCGGATACATTCCGCCCGGTGTTGTCAGTGGTCTGGTGCAGCATCGGGACGACGGATCACCGAGTGGACGGGGGGATCGCCGTGGCGATCACGAACCAGCGCATGACGGAGTACGCGTTCCTGCGGGGGCTCTACGAGGACGGGTACTTCCCCGACCGCGTCGTGGACAAGGGCAGGGCCGTCCTGGTCCGGCTCTGCGAACGGATCGAGGCCGAGCGCCCCGCCGGCCTGGCGGCGCTGTACGTGCTGACGACGGCGGCGACCGACGAGTTCAACGCCCTGGAGGCGGAGTTCGAGGCAGCCGGCAGTGAGATCGAGACCGTCGCCCGCGAGGAGATAGCCGAGGACTTCTGGTGCATCGCGACGGCGTACGGGTTCGCGGACGCGGACGTGGAGGAGCTGATCGCCACCCGGGAGTGGTGACGGAGGGCGGGGGCGGTATCGGGAGCCGCGTCAGGAGTCGAGCACCGCAGCGACGGCTTCGATCTCCACGAGCTGGTCGGCGTAGCCGAGTACGGTGACGCCCAGCAACGTACTGGGGGCGTCATGCTCTCCGAACGCCGCCCGGACCACGTCCCAGGCGGCTACCAGGTCCTCCTGTCGCGTGGATGCGACGAGCACCCGCGTACTGATGACGTCCTCCAGGGAGGCGCCCGCAGCCGCGAGAGCGGTCCGCATGTTCTCGAACGCCTTCGCCGCCTGGCCCGCGTAGTCACCGACAGCCGCCGTCGAGCCGTCCTCGTTCAGCGGGCACGCCCCGGCGAGGAAGACCGGACGTGCGCCGGCGGGAGCCGTGGCCGCGTAGGCGTACTCGGCGACGTCGGACAGCTGGGCGGAACGGATCAACGTGACGGTACCGGGCATCGTGTCCAGGCCTCCTCGGTCGAAGTGCCCTCATCCTCACAAGAGTTCTCCGCCCACGCCTCGCCTTTTCGGTCGGCCCGCGCGTCCGAGGGCCCTTAGGCTGCGTGAATGGGTGACATGTACGCAGTGGATCTCGCACTGGACCTTCCGGCCTCCGTGCCGGGCGCCGTGATGGACGATCTTCGCCGGCACCTCGGGACACATCCGGACGGGCAGGACGACGGGCAGGACGACCCGGTGCCGCTGCTCGCCGAACGCGGGCCCGCGATGCGCATCGGCGGGCTCCTGGTGGGAGAGATCGCCCGAACCGGCGACGGCTGGTCACTGACCGCGCGGCAGGAGGTGCACGCCGAACTCCTGCCCGATCTGGACGCGCTCCTGGAGCGGCTGGCCCACCACTGCCGGACCGAGGGCGTCATCGGGCAGATCCGGTTCTACGAGGACCATGTGCCGGAGCTGCTGATCAACGACTCGGGCACGCTCGTGAGGATGGCCCTGACGCCTGCGCCGATCGGTGACACCCCGGCACGTCCTCACGGCTGAGCGGACGGCTCACAGCAGCGGCGTCATGCCTTCGTCCGAGGCCGTGCCGCCCCCTGCGCCCAGGCGCGGGCGAACCGCTCGTGCGCGGGCGGCGGTACCGCGGCGGGGGCTTCCGCCGGCGCGGCGGGTGCCGGGCGCGGGGCCTTCACGGCGGTCAACTCCTTGCGGACGGCGCGGTGGTGGTCGAGGGACCAGGAGTTCCAGCGGCGGACGGTGCGATCGGCCGGGCGGTCGAAGGCGTGCAGCTGGAGGTGGAGGGCGGCCGCGTCACGGCTGACACCGAGGTCCCCCGCCACCTCGTCCACCAGGTCCGGGGCGCCGAACAGCGGGTTGGCCTCGTACTGGCCGGGCGGGACCGGGGTGGCGGCGGACCGGTCCGCGAGCCTGCGCAGAGCGGCGAGCAGATCGGCGGGAAGGTCCGTGAGCCGGTCGAGCAGGGCGCGGGCGCCCTCCGCCGCGGGGTCCCCGACCGGGCGTTCGGCGAGAGCCCACGCGGCGGCGGTGGCAGCAGCCCGTATGCCGTCGGCGTCCAGCCGCTCCTCGACGCGGCCGGTGAGCAGGGCCGTCGCCCAGGTCTCCGGGAGGCCGTGTTCCGAGGCGAGGGCCGCGGCGTGGCTGCCGTCATCGGTGTACGGAGACGTGCCGAGCAGCTCGGCCCAGGCGGCGGCCATCCGGTCCGCGGCCTCGGTCGTCCCACCAGGGGCCCAGAGCTCCGCCGGGTCGCCGGGCAGAGCGGCCGCGAGCACGGTGCGCCGGCCGGCCGGACCGAGCCGCCGCTGGAACTCGTCGTACGCGAACGAGATGGTCCGGTCCGCCTTGTACGGCTTGGAGCGGAGCAGTTTGCGGTGCGCCTCGTAGTCGTCGCTGCCGGCGAATCCGTCGAGGACCAGGGCGGCGACGGGGCGCGGCACTCCGGTGCGCCAGCGGAACAGGTCCACGGCCTCCTCGGACACCGGCAGCGGGCCCTGTTCGGCGAGCAGGGCCAGCAGGCGGGGGAGCCGGACGGTGTCGTCGGAGGTGATGGTGTGCGTGGCGCACTCCTCGGCGTCGGCGGGCGCCGGATCGGCTGCTCGCTGAAGGAAGGGGGCGAGGTCGCTGCGGACGGGCCCGGAGGCCACGGTGACGCCGTCCGCGCGGAGTTCGGCGATCCGTCGCTCCGGTGACCGGCCGGTCCGCCAGGTGCTGCCGGCCTCCGCGAACGGCTGCCTGCTCCAGATGCCGAGCAACGCCGTGAGCGCCTGCCGCTGCTCGTCGGGCGTGGCCGCGACGACGGCCCGCCAGGCCACGGCATCGATCCGGCCGGTCAGCACCGCCCACTCGGGCGGCGGGGCGGGCAGGGCGAGCACCCGCACCTCGTCGTCGATCTCGCCGCGCAGGTGCCGGCCGTCGGCTGCGACCGAGGTGAGGAGGGCGGGCTGCGGCTGCAGCCGCCGTTCCTCGTAGCCGCGCAGCTGGGGCAGCAAGCCGTGGAGGGCCGGGACGAGCCGGGTGTCCGGCTCCGGGTCGGGCAGGTCCACGACCGGTCCGGCCCGCATGACGGCGACCCGGTGGGACAGCTCCCGGCGGCGGCGCAGTAGGTCCGCGGCGAGCCGGGCGGCGCGGTCCACGCCGTCCCGGACCCTCGGGTCGGTCACCCCGGGCAGGGCGCTCCCGGTGCCGGGGTGCAGCAGTTCGTGTACGGCGGTGTCCGCGACCGTCCGCAGGGCGCGGGAGGAGGGCTCGTCGCGCGGGGTGAGGAAGTGCCAGAAGGCGGGCGGCGGCACCGGCCCGGCCAGCTCGCCCAGGGTGGCGCGGCCCCGGGAACTGTTGCGGCTTCCGGGGAAGCCCCGGACCTGCCAGAGCAGCGAGTTGTCGTCGGCGGCGTGGCAGCGGATGGTGGTCCCGCCGGCCAGGACGGCGTCCTCGCCGTCGAGCGGCAGGGCGAGGATGCCCCACGGGCGGCGGCCCCAGTTGCGGCTGCGGTAGGGGGCGGTACGGCCGTCGATGGACTCCAGTACGAACTCGCGGGGCGACGGCCCCCCGTACGGCGTGCGGTAGTCGACCCGGCAGCCGGTGAGTCCTTTGTCCTGGCCGAGCGGGGAGGGCGGGGCGCCGGGCGGCAGCGCGGCGAGGATCCGGTGGTCGGGGAAGGGCTTGGTGCCGGCCGGGGGATCGGCGGGGTCGTGGAAGGCGGGAAGGGTGCGGTCGGCGGTGGGAACGCCGGTGGCCGTGTCCAGCCGCTTCCAGCCGCCGTGGTCCTCGCTGAACACCGCGGTGCTCCAGAAGGCGTGGCCGTCGCTCATCTGGTAGTCGCGATGGCCGATGCCCTCACGGCCCCCGGCCCGAAGGACGCGCTCGCCGTCGAACCGGCCGCCACCGTCCAGGGTTTCGAACTGGTAGCCGAGGCCGCCCTGGATGCTGCCGCCGTAGGGGCGCAGCCCGTAGGTCTGCTCCGGCTCGAACGTCTCGTCGGGGCGGCCGGACCAGTAGGCGGTGCTGGGGACGTTGTCCTCGTGCTCCTCGTTCCAGGCGACGAGGAACTGGCCGCCGACCCAGTGCACGGTGTGCCCCAGCGAGCCGTCGGGCAGATCCAGGACGTGGTCGCCGCGCAGCCCGGCGTGATCGACGGCGAGGGCGCGCGTCTCCCCGTACACGGTGAGCACCGGCCAGGTGCAGGTGACATGCACGGTTTCGTCGGGCCGGAACTCGGCAAGGGCCTGCTCCAGGGCGGGCCAGCCCAACTCCTCGGGCAGCCCGGCCCGCAGGGCGCGGGCCAGCGGGCCCGTGAGATCGAGGGCGTCGAGGGCTTCCTCGATGCCGTCCAGGGCGATGGCGGTGGGCCGGTCGAGGAGGCCGTGCAGTTCGTCGAGGGCCTCGTCGGCGGCGGCGAGTCCGCCACCGCGCAGGGCGTCGAGCAGCTTCTCGACGCGGGCGTGCACCTCGGCGGTGATGCCCGGATTGTGCGGGAGCCGGCTGATGGCGGTGCCGCCACGGGTGCGGAGCCCGGCGTGCACGGTGCCTTCCAGCCGGGGGCCGAACACCGGGTCGGCGGCGAGCGCCTTGAGATCGCGCCGGGAGCGGTCGCCCCAGAATTCCAGGCCGATCGCAGGACCGGGGTCGTGCACGGCCATGCCCTCGGCGAGGCAGAGGTCGAGCAGGTCGGCGTCGAGATGCGGCCATCGGTAGCGGTCCTCGTGCAGCCGGACCGGGGCGCCGTCCGCGCGCAGCCGCGGGGCGAACCGGCGTACCAGCTCGAAGAGTTCCGACGGCATGGGCTGTCCGGTCACCCCGCCTCCGGCGACCGTGCGGTGCGAGTACCCGGCGGCGTACCGGCGCAGCCAGTCCCCGAGGCCGTCCTTCGGGGCGATCCGGCCGGCCGCGGCCGCGTCGGCGGCTCCGCAGGCGATGAGCAGCCGCAGCCAGGCCGCCGCGTCGTTCTTCGACTCGGGAAACATGTCGAGAAGGGCGGCGGCCTGCTCGTCGGCGGGCGGGTGCGCGGTGAGCGGGCCGACGGCCGCGTCGAGCAGCCGGTCGGGCACGGCCTTGCCGCGGGAAGCGGCCAGCAGCCCGCCCAGTACCCGGGCCTCCTCCTCGATGCCGAGACCGGCGGCGCGGGCCGAGTCCCGGATCCGGCGGGCCAGGTCGGCGGGGAGCTCGCCGGGTGACGCGGCCCAGGCGGTCAGCAGGGCGACGAACTCGTGGTGTGCGTCGCCCGGTTCGAGGACATCGGCCAGCCAGACGGGGGCTTTGCTGAGCTCGGTGGCCGGCAGGGCGCCGAAGCGGGCGAACAACGCTGCGTTTGCCCGGCGCCAGCCCGGGGCGACCGGCAGCCCGTGGGCGCTTTCGGCGGTACGGGCCAGCCCGTAGGCGCGCGCCGCGGAACGCCGGTGCGTCTCCAACATCCAATGGCCGATGGTGTCCCAGAACCAGGGCAGATGGGCAGTCGGCAGACCCCGGGCCACGCGCTCCGCATCGTCCACGAACCGGCCGGGCTTCTCCCAGGACCGGTGTCGGCTGCTGCCCGCCCGTTCCAGCGTGTCACGGGCGTCGGTTTCGACGCCCGGTCCCTGAGTGCGCGCCCAGTCGGCGTACGTCTCGGAGTTGTGGTGATCGGCCGGGAACGGGACGGGAGTTCCGGTGCTGCTGGTCATACTCACGATCTTGTCAGGCGGTACTGACAACAGGTCCGGGCCCCCGTGCGGACCGGGTGGCACGAGCCTTCGGTCTCCTCTGCTCCGTTCGACCGCGCGGTACTCGGCCGGATCAGGGTCTCGGGGGCGTCAGAGCCCCCCGCGGGTCCGCCGAAGCCGGCCGCCGTCACTGCCGTTCCCGCACGTGACCTCGCGGACACGCTCGGGGAGTCGAAGGCGGTCCACGGCGGTCAGGGCCTGTCCGGCGGCGTCCGTCAGCGCAGCACCAGCCACAACTCCGCTCGTACGTCCATGTCGTCCAGGTCCGCGTCCAGCAACTCCGCGCAGCGTGCAATGCGTTGGCGGACCGTATTGCGATGGACCTTGAGGGCGACCGCCGTCCGGTCCCAGCTGCCGTGCAGGCTCAGCCAGCACCGCAGTGTCTCGGTCAGCGGTTCGGTGAGCGGGGCCAGGAGGGTACGGGCGTGGGCCTCGGCCCGGTCGGCGGGGATCAGGGCGGCCAGGCCTCCGACACCGGTGCGGTGCGTGGCCAGCGGGGAGCGGGTGGCCTCCGCGCGGCCCAGGGCGCGGGCCGCCTCGATGTCGGCGGTGGACAGGGCGGTGACGGGGGAGGGGGCGGAGGCGCCGAGGATCCAGCCCGTCTGCGCCGTCGCCTCGCGGCGGTCGGTGAGCAGGACCCGTACCGTTTCGCAGTCCGCGTCGACCAGGGCGGAGCCCAGCGACGTACCGAGAGCTCCGGCGGTGAGCGGGTCGGGGGCCGTGCCGTCCGCGCGACGGGCATGGACCACCGTCCACAGGGCCCCGCCGTCGGAGAGGAGCGGCGCCACGTCCTGCGGGGGCGCCCCCAGCAGCATCCGTACGAGCGCTGCCGAACGGCCCGCCGCGTCGGCCCCCTGGTGCGGGGCGGTCAGCAGGGCGAGCAGGACGACGGCGATGCCGGCGACGGTGTGGTCACCGGGATTGCGCCGACGGGTCGCCAGGGCCAGGGCCAGCCCCTGGCCGCCGCTCAGTGCGTAGGCGGCGAGCTGCATGCCCTCCAGGGTGTCGGTGGCGGATGCGGGGGAGCCCCTCCGGCGGGAGGAGACCACCCGGGACAGCTGGACCAGGGCTGCCCGCTCCTCCGGCGGCGGACGGCCGCCCGCCACGTGCAGCTCCTCGCCCTCGCCGGTGAGCAGCACCACCCGGCCCTCCAGCTGTACGGCGAGCTGGTGGAGCACCGCGGGCACCGGGTCGGGGCGGGCCGCGGCGGCCGCCAGGGCCTGCTGGGCGCGGGTCACCCGGCGCAGCTCGCGGTGGCGGGCCTCCGCCATCAGCCGCCACACCGCCCGCGCGATCGCTGTGAAGGGGGTTTCAGGGGGCACTTCGAGCAGCGGCAGACCGTGCCGGTCGCACGCCTCCACCAGCGCTGCCGGCACCGTGTCGTGCACCGGGGCCACCCCGAAGCCGAGCGCCGCCGCCCCCGCCTCCACCAGCCGGGCCACATACGTGTCCGGGTCGGTGAGCAGGACCCCGGCACTGAGCAGCAGCTCACCACCGAGCAGATACGGGTACGGGTCGGCCATCTCCGAGGTGTGCACCCACAGCAGATCCGCGTGGTCCGGACCGGCGATCCGGCGCAGCCCGAGTTCCTCCCTGGCCAGCAGCTCGGCCAGGGGAATGGGCGGGGTCGGTGGTCCGGCGGGGGAGTCCGGCATGGATGGTCCATCCATTCGGGGAACGGAGAGTGGATGAAACGTACACTTCAGCGTCGGCTTCCGGCCACCTACCGTCTTCACGACACACGACCCGTGTATCGAGACGAGACGGAGGAAGCCCATGGCTGTCGACTACGCAGTGATCGTCGTCTATCTGGCCGGCATGCTCGCCATGGGCTGGTGGGGCATGCGCCGCGCCAAGTCCAAGAGCGAGTTCCTGGTCGCCGGCCGGCGGCTCGGCCCCTGGATGTACTCCGGCACCATGGCCGCGATCGTCCTCGGCGGTGCCTCCACGATCGGTGGCGTCGGCCTCGGCTACCAGTACGGGCTCTCCGGCGCCTGGATGGTCTTCACCATCGGCCTCGGGCTGCTCGCCCTGTCCGTCTTCTTCTCGGCCCGCATCGCCCGGCTGAAGGTCTACACCGTCTCCGAGATGCTCGACCTGCGCTACGGCGGCCGGGCCGGGCTCATCTCCGGCGTCGTCATGTGGGCCTACACGCTGATGCTCGCGGTCACCTCGACCATCGCGTACGCCACCATCTTCGACGTCCTCTTCGACCTGAACCGGACCCTCTCGATCATCCTCGGCGGCGCCATCGTCGTCGCGTACTCGACGCTCGGCGGCATGTGGTCGATCACGCTCACCGACATGGTGCAGTTCGTCGTCAAGACGATCGGTGTCCTGCTGCTGCTCCTGCCGATCGCGGTCATCAAGGCGGGCGGCTTCAGCGAGATGAAGGCCCAGCTGCCCACCGAGTACTTCGACCCGCTGGGCATCGGCGGCGAGACGATCTTCACGTACGTCCTGATCTACACCTTCGGCATGTTGATCGGCCAGGACATCTGGCAGCGCGTGTTCACCGCCCGCAGCGACCGCACGGCACGCTGGGGCGGAACCGTCGCCGGTACGTACTGCCTGGTCTACGCGGTCGCCGGGGCCGTCATCGGTACGGCGGCCAAGGTCATGTACCCGAAGCTGCCCAGCGCGGACGCGGCCTTCGCGACGATCGTCAAGGACGAGCTGCCGGTCGGCGTACGGGGCCTCGTACTGGCAGCCGCGCTCGCCGCGGTGATGTCGACGTCCTCCGGTGCGCTGATCGCCTGCGCGACCGTGGCCAACAACGACATCTGGTCGCGGCTGAGGGGCGCGGTCGGCGCGGGGGACGGCGAGGAGCGGGACGAGGTGAAGGGCAACCGGGTCTTCATCCTGATCATGGGCATCGCCGTCATCGCCATCGCCATCGCGCTCAACAACGTCGTCGAAGCCCTGACCGTCGCCTACAACCTGCTCGTCGGCGGGCTGCTGGTGCCGATCCTGGGCGGCCTCCTGTGGCGCAGGGGCACGGCGGCGGGCGCGCTGGCCGCCGTCTCCGTCGGTGGCATCGCGGTGATCGGGCTGATGGCGACGTACGGCATCCTTGCCAACGAGCCGGTCTACTACGGGCTGCTGTCCTCGCTCACGGTGTACGTGATCGTCTCGCTGGCGACGAAGCCGACGGACGCCGCGGTGCTGGTCGCCTGGCGGGCACGCCTGGCGGGGCGGGATGCGGACGGGGCGGAAGCCGCGGACCCGGTCGCCGCTCAGCCGTTGCCCTCGGGCGCCGGGCAGGCGTGATTCCGCCCTCACTGCGGAGCGGGCCCGATCCAGGCCCCGCAGTCCTCGATTAACGTACAAACGCCCACAAGGCGCGCACCACCGAGCAGAGCCCGAGCGAAAGGCACCCACCCATGAGCAGCAACGAATCGCCGCGCGGCCCCGTCGACTCCTCCCGCGTCCCGCGGTACGCCGGTCCCGCGACGTTCGCCCGGCTGCCCCGGCTCGACGAGGTCGGCACCGCCGACATCGCCGTCGTCGGTGTGCCTTTCGACAGCGGGGTCTCCTACCGCCCCGGCGCCCGCTTCGGCGGCAACGCCATCCGTGAGGCCTCCCGGCTCCTGCGCCCGTACAACCCGGCGCAGGACGCCTCACCCTTCGCGCTCGCCCAGGTCGCCGACGCCGGTGACATCGCCGCGAACCCGTTCGACATCAACGAGGCCGTCGACACGGTCGAGGCCGCCGCCGACGACCTGCTCTCCACCGGCGCCCGCCTGATGACGCTCGGCGGCGACCACACCATCGCGCTGCCCCTGCTGCGCGCCGTCGCCAAGAAGCACGGCCCCGTCGCCCTGCTCCACTTCGACGCCCACCTGGACACCTGGGACACCTACTTCGGCGCCGAGTACACCCACGGCACCCCGTTCCGCCGGGCCGTCGAGGAAGGCATCCTCGACACCGAGGCGCTCTCCCACGTCGGTACCCGCGGCCCGCTGTACGGCAAGCAGGACCTCACCGACGACGCCAAGATGGGCTTCGGCATCGTCACCTCCGCCGACGTCATGCGACGCGGCGTCGACGAGATCGCCGACCAGCTTCGGCAGCGCATCGGCGACCGGCCGCTCTACATCTCCATCGACATCGACGTCCTGGACCCGGCGCACGCCCCCGGCACCGGCACCCCCGAGGCCGGCGGCCTCACCTCGCGCGAACTCCTGGAGATCCTGCGCGGCCTCTCCTCCTGCAACCTGGTCTCCGCGGACCTGGTCGAGGTGGCCCCCGCGTACGACCACGCGGAGATCACCTCCGTCGCCGCCTCCCACACGGCGTACGAGCTGACGACGATCATGGCCCGCCAGATCGCGGCGGCGAAGGGGGCGCAGGGCAAGTGAGCCACGACCACGACGACCGGCCGCAGCTCACCCCCGCGCAGGCCGAGGCGGCCCTGAACCCGCCGCCCGGTCGCAACGGCGGCGACCTGGTGATCGAGACCCTCCAGGGCCTCGGAGCCACCACCGTCTTCGGGCTGCCGGGCCAGCACGCGCTCGGCATGTTCGACGCACTGCGGCGCTCCTCCCTCTCGTACATCGGACTGCGCGTCGAGAACAACGCGGGCTTCGCCGCCGACGCCTACGGCCGGATCACCGGCGAGGTGGCCCCGCTGCTCCTCTCCACCGGACCGGGCGCGCTCACCTCCCTCGCCGCACTCCAGGAAGCGGCGGCGGCGTCCGCGCCCGTGCTGGCGATCTCCAGCCAGATCCCGACCGCAGGGCTCGGCGGCGGTCGCCACGGCTATCTGCACGAACTCCGCGACCAGAAGGCGTCGTTCCGCGACATCGTGAAGTCCGTGCACACGGTGCGTACGGCCTCGCAGGTCCCGTCCGCGATCGCCGCCGCCTGGGAGTCCGCGCTCACCGCTCCGCACGGGCCGGTCTGGGTGGAGATCCCGCAGGACGTGCTGCTCGCCGAGACGGTCCTGCCGGCCGTCAGCGCGCTCGACGCGACCCCGCGCGAGCTGTACCCGCGTCCCGAACTGATCATCGCGGCAGCCCACCTGCTGTCGAACGCCGAGCGGCCCGCGATCATCGCGGGCGGCGGAGTCGTACGGTCCGACGCGACCGGCAAACTGCGCGCGCTCGCGGAGAAGATCAACGCCCCGGTCGTCACCACCTTCGGCGGCAAGGGCGCCTTCCCCTGGGAACACCCGCTCTCGCTCCGGTCCTGGCTGGAGGACCGGCACACCACGGACTTCCTGGAGTCCGCGGACGTGCTGCTGGTCGTCGGCTCCGGGCTCGGCGAGCTTTCCTCGAACTACCACACGTTCGCTCCCCGGGGCCGGGTCGTCCAGATCGAGGCCGACGCCGGGAAGCTGGAGTCGAACCACCCCGCACTCGGCATCCACTCCGACGCCCGCGAGGCCCTGGACGGCCTCCTGGACGCGGTGGAAGCCCGCGAGGACGAGACCGCGCCCGAGCGCGTCCGTGCGGTGCTGGAAGCGGTCCACGACAGGATCGCCGCCCAGGACCTCACGCTGGAGCAGCAGGTACTCGCCTCGGTCCGCGAGGCGCTGCCCGACACCTCACCCAGCTTCTGGGACATGACGATCCTCGCCTACTGGGCCTGGTCCGCCTTCGACGCCCGCCACCCCAACACGATGCACTCGGCGCAGGGCGCGGGCGGCCTCGGCTACGGCTTCCCGGCCGCGATCGGCGCAGCGGCGGCCGACCCCACGAAGCCGGTGCTGGCGGTCTCGGGCGACGGCGGCGCGATGTACTCGATCGCCGAGCTCGCCACCGTGCGGCAGTACGGCCTGCCCGTCACCTGGCTGATCGTCGACGACGGCGGCTACGGCATCCTGCGCGAGTACATGACAGGTGCCTTCGGTGAGGCCACGGCGACGGAACTGACCCGCCCGGACTTCGTCGCCCTGGCCGAGTCCTTCGGGGTCCCCGCGGTGCGCACGACGCCGGAATCCCTGGCCGCCGATCTGGGGAAGGCACTGGCAAGCCCCGGCCCGTCGGTCGTCGTGCTCCCGGCTCTGCTGAGGATGTTCGAGCCGACGCATCTGTGAGCGCCTGCCGTCCGCGTACCCGGGGGACCCGTGCCCCGGGTACGCCGGGTGCCTACAGCGACTGCAGAGCTTTTTCGATCTCGGCCTTCTGGGCCTCGACGCCCAGACGGAACTGCTCCCGCTGCCCAGGATCGAGTGCGTACGGAGGTTCCTTCCGCGTCGGCAGCAGATCGGGGATCGACCGGAAGAGCACCGCCGCCGCCGCTCCCTCTCCACGGTTCCGCGCAGTGATCAGATACTTCCCGACCTGCCACAGATGATCGTTGAGCACCTTCGACGGTGCTCTCAGGATGTCCTTCACCGTCGCGGACCTGCCCAGCGAATGATGCGGCCCGTCGCTGCACTCCTGCAGTGCTGCCAGCGCGGCATAGAGCTGTCCGCAGCGGAATGCCTCCGCGTGACCGCTGTTCGGCATGGAGTGCCCCCCCGTCCGTCGTACCGCGATTCCCGGTCGGCGGACATAGCTACCCAGGTCACCAACCGGCCGAACACGCCCGCCGGTCCTAGGACCACCCGAGTCCCGTCTCCGACCATGGGCCGAGAATTGTTGCAGCGGGATGAAATCCGCAGCTGACCGCGTTGGTGACGTGCGGTAGGTCAGGTGGGTCAGCGGGGCGAACTGGAGGCACGGGGTGGCGGGCGCGAAGGTGCAGGGCGCGAAGGAACAGGACGCCGAGCAACAGGGGTGGGGCCGGCGGCTGACGGGATACGCGTGGCGCTACCGGCGCAACGTCCTGCTCGCGCTCGGGTCGTCGCTCGCCGGTATGGCCGTGATGGCCCTCGTCCCGCTCATCACCAAGGTGATCATCGACGATGTCGTCGGCGACCACACCCGTTCCCTGGGCGTCTGGACCGGCCTGCTTGTCGGAGCGGCCGTCCTCGTCTACATCGCCACCTTCGTCCGCCGCTACTACGGCGGCCGGCTCGCCCTCGACGTACAGCACGATCTGCGTACCGAGATGTACACGACCCTCACCCGGCTCGACGGGAAACGGCAGGACGAGCTGTCGACCGGACAGGTCGTCGGGCGTGCCACCAGCGACCTGCAGCTGATCCAGGGGCTCCTGTTCATGCTCCCGATGACCATCGGGAACATCCTGCTCTTCGTCATCTCCCTGGTGATCATGGCGTGGCTCTCGCTGCCCCTGACCCTCATCGCCCTCGCCGTCGCCCCCGCCCTCTGGTTCATCGCCCGCCGCTCCCGCGCCCGCCTCTTCCCCGCCACCTGGTACGCGCAGAGCCAGGCCGCCGCCGTCGCCGGAGTGGTGGACGGGGCCGTGTCCGGGGTCCGGGTCGTCAAGGGGTTCGGGCAGGAGGAGCAGGAGACGGGCAAGCTCCGCGAGGTCGGCCGCAAGCTCTTCGCGGGCCGGCTGCGCACCATCAGGCTGAACTCCCGCTACACCCCCGCCCTCCAGGCCGTCCCCGCGTTCGGCCAGGTCGCCATGCTGGCGCTCGGCGGCTGGCTCGCGACCCGCGGCGAGATCACCCTCGGTACGTTCGTCGCCTTCTCCACCTACCTCGCCCAGCTCGTCGGCCCCGTCCGGATGCTCGCCATGGTGCTGACCGTCGGCCAGCAGGCACGGGCAGGTGTGGAGCGCGTCCTGGAGCTGATCGACACCGAGCCGTCCATGCAGGACGGTACGAAGGAGCTCCCGGCCGACGCCCCCGCCCGCGTCGAGTTCGACGACGTGCGCTTCGGCTACGACGAGGAGCGCCCCGTACTCGACGGCTTCTCCCTCACCATCGAGCCCGGCGAGACCGTCGCCGTCGTCGGTGCCTCCGGCAGCGGCAAGTCCACCGTCTCGCTCCTGCTGCCCCGCTTCTACGACGTGACGCACGGCGCCGTCCTCGTCGGCGGTCACGACGTCCGCGAGCTGACCCAGAGCTCGCTCCGGGCCGCCATCGGGCTCGTACCGGAGGACAGCTTCCTCTTCTCCGACACGATCCGCGCCAACATCGCGTACGGATTCCCGGGGGCCACCCGGGAGCAGATCGAGCAGGCCGCCCGCGCCGCCCAGGCCCACGGCTTCATCTCCGCGCTGCCCGAGGGGTACGACACCACGGTCGGCGAGCACGGGCTCACCCTCTCCGGCGGCCAGCGCCAGCGCGTCGCGCTCGCCCGCGCCATCCTCACCGACCCCCGGCTGCTCCTCCTCGACGACGCCACCTCAGCCGTCGACGCCCGGGTGGAGCACGAGATCCACGAGGCCCTGGCACAGGTCATGGCCGGTCGCACGACCTTGCTGATAGCGCACCGCCGCTCCACCCTCGGCCTCGCCGACCGCATCGCCGTCCTCGACCAGGGGCGGCTCGCCGACATCGGCACGCACGCGGAGCTGGAGCAGCGCTCCGCGCTCTACCGGCGGCTCCTCACCGACCCCGACGAGCTGGGCGGTACGTCACCCGGCCACCAGCCGGTCATGGCCGGGGTGCCCGAGGACGACGACCGCGCGCTCCAGGAGGAGCTGGAGGCCGAGTTCGACGCCGAGCGCGGCATCACCCCCGAGCTGTGGATCCGCAAGGAGGAGCAGCGCGACACGGCGGCGGCCGGCATGCCCGCAACCCCCGAGCTCCTCGCCCAGGTCGACGCGCTGCCGCCCGCCACCGACACCCCGGGCATCGACGAGGCGAGCGCCGTCCGTCCGGAGGAGTCGTACGGACTGCGCAGGCTCCTGCGTGGCTTCGGGCTCCCGCTGCTCGTGAGCCTGGCGCTGGTCGCCGTCGACGCGGGCATGGGCCTGCTCCTGCCCGTCCTGATCCGGCACGGCATCGACGACGGCGTCACCAAGATGGCGCTCGGCGCGGTCTGGGCGGCGGCGGGGCTCGGTCTGCTGGCCGTCCTCGTGCAGTGGGTGGCCCAGATCGGCGAGACCAGGATGACGGGCCGCACGGGCGAACGCGTCCTGTACTCCCTGCGTCTCAAGATCTTCGCGCAGCTCCAGCGGCTCGGCCTCGACTACTACGAGCGCGAGCTGACCGGCCGGATCATGACCCGGATGACGACGGACGTGGACGCGCTGTCCACCTTCCTCCAGACCGGTCTGGTCACGGCCTTCGTCTCCGTCGTCACCTTCTTCGGCATCACGGTCGTGCTGCTCGTCCTCGACATCCAGCTGGCCCTGGTCGTCTTCGCGACGCTGCCGTTGCTGATCGTCGGTACGTTCTTCTTCCGCCGCAAGAGCGTCAAGGCGTACGAGCTCGCCCGGACCCGCATCAGCGTCGTCAACGCCGACCTCCAGGAGTCCGTCTCCGGCCTGCGGATCGTGCAGGCCTTCCGGCGCGAGCAGGACGGCGCCGAGCGGTTCGCGGCCCGCAGCGACCACTACCGCCAGGCCCGGGTGCGTGGGCAGTGGCTGATCTCCGTGTACTTCCCGTTCGTGCAGCTCCTCGCCTCGGTCGCGGCGGCCGCCGTGCTGATCGTCGGCGCGGGCCGCGTCGACAACGCCACGCTGACCACGGGCGCGCTGGTCGCCTACCTCCTCTACATCGACCTGTTCTTCGCCCCCGTGCAGCAGCTGTCCCAGGTCTTCGACGGCTATCAGCAGGCCACGGTCTCCCTCGGGCGGATCCAGGAACTCCTCCAGGAGCCCACCTCCACGGCCGACCACGACGCACCGCGGGACGTCTCCTCGCTGCGCGGCGAGATCGCCTTCGAGGACGTCTCCTTCACCTACGGCGCCCCCGGCGGTGAGAAGGAGGAGGCCCTCACGGGCATCGATCTGCGGATCCCGGCCGGTCAGACGGTCGCGTTCGTCGGCGAGACCGGAGCGGGGAAGTCCACGCTCGTCAAGCTCGTCGCCCGCTTCTACGACCCGACGAGCGGCCGGGTCACGGCGGACGGCACGGATCTGCGGGCGCTGGACATGACCGCGTACCGGCACCGGCTCGGAGTCGTACCGCAGGAGGCCTACCTCTTCGCCGGTACGGTCCGCGACGCCATCGCCTACGGCCTGCCCGACGCCACCGACGCGCAGGTGGAGGCGGCGGCCAGGGGAGTCGGCGCGCACGACATGATCGCCACCCTGGAGGACGGCTATCTGCACGAGGTCGCCGAGCGCGGCCGCAACCTCTCGGCCGGCCAGCGTCAGCTGATCGCCCTGGCCCGCGCCGAGCTGGTCGACCCCGACATCCTGCTCCTCGACGAGGCGACCGCCTCCCTGGACCTCGCCAGCGAGGCGCTGGTCAACCAGGCCACCGACCGGCTCACCGGCCGCCGCACCACGCTCGTGGTCGCCCACCGGCTGACGACGGCCGCCCGCGCCGACCGGGTCGTGGTGATGGACCACGGCAGGGTCGCCGAGGACGGCACGCATGACGAACTGCTCGCCAGGGACGGGAAGTACGCCCGGCTGTGGCGCACTTTCATAGGCGAGGGCATAGGGGAGGACACGCCGGCGGGTGTGTGACGCCGTCGCCACCGCACTGCTCCCCGGAACCTTTCGGCCCGCCCCGGCGTCGTACGCACATACGTACGTGTGTCGGGCGAGGCCCGGAATGTTCGATGGAACAGGTGGGGTGGACGGGGTGGTGGGACCGCTGAGGTCGTCGAGACCGTCGAGAGGGCCCGCCAGGAGGCGCCTGGGGGCGGGGCTGTTCGTCCTGCCGCTGCTCGGAGCCGTGGCGCTGGTGCTCGGCACCTCGGGTGCGTCCCCGGCGCATGCCGCGTCGGCCTGTTCCGGACGGCTGGTCAAGACGGTGACGTTTTCGACCGGCTCACTGCTGGTCTACGAGAGCCGCGCCTACGCGTGCGCCGTCACCGTCGCCAAGAAGCCGGGTGCGCGCCGCGCCATGCGCGTGTCGCTGCAGCCGCGCGGGGGCCGGGCGGCCGTCGACAGCGGCAGTTTCACGAAGCTGGCCGGTCCGGTCACGGTCCATTCGCTCAACCGCTGCGTCCGTGCGTCCGGCTCCATCTCGGGCAAATCGGCCTCCACGGGATGGATCCTGTGCTGACGTACAACTGGGTCTGGCGTTGCAGGTGTTACCCCGGCTAGGTTCGCGGCGTCTGTCGTGAATCAAGGGGAGGGTGCATGCGCAAGGCGCTCAGAGGGTTTCTGTCGCTCGCGGTGCTCATAGGCACAGTGAGTGCGACGGGGGCCTCGGCCGGTGCGGCCACAGCCGCGGAACCGACCACCAAGCAGAGCAGCGGCTCCAGCAGCAACAGCGAGAGCAGCAGCGAGGACATCAAGGACCGCATCCTGGCCATCCCGGGCATGAGTCTGATCGAGGAGAAGCCGTACCCCGGCTACCGCTTCTTCGTCCTCAACTACACCCAGCCGATCGACCACAAGAGGCCGTCCAAGGGCACCTTCCAGCAGCGCATCACCCTGCTGCACAAGGACACGAGCCGCCCGACGGTCTTCTTCACCAGCGGCTACAACGTCTCCACCAACCCGAGCCGCAGCGAGCCGACACAGATCATCGACGGCAACCAGGTGTCGCTGGAGTACCGATTCTTCACCCCGTCCCGCCCGGCGCCCGCGGACTGGTCGAAGCTCGACATCTGGCAGGCCGCCAGTGACCAGCACCGCGTCTTCACCGCGCTGAAGAAGATCTACTCCGAGAACTGGCTGACCACCGGCGGTTCCAAGGGCGGCATGACCGCCACCTACTTCGAGCGCTTCTACCCGAAGGACATGGACGGCGTCGTCGCCTATGTCGCGCCCAACGACGTGGTCAACAACGAGGACTCGGCGTACGACCGCTTCTTCGCCGCCGTCGGCACCAAGGAGTGCCGCGACCGGCTCTCCGGTGTCCAGCGCGAGGCCCTCGTCCGCCGCGAGCCGCTCGAGAAGAAGTACGAGGCGTACGCCGCCGAGGGCGGCTACACCTTCAACACCGTGGGCTCGCTCGACAAGGCGTACGAAGCCGTCGTCATGGACTACGTCTGGGCGTTCTGGCAGTACAGCCTGCTCGCCGACTGCGAGGCCATCCCCGCCGACGCCGCCAAGGCCACCGACGAGGAGATCTGGGACTCGATCGACGGCATCTCCGGCTTCTCCGCCTACGCCGACCAGGGCCTGGGGACGTACACGCCGTACTACTACCAGGCGGGCACGCAGCTCGGATCGCCCGACATCAAGCAGCCGTGGCTCGGCAACCTGAGCCGGTACGGCTACCAGCCGCCGCGCAACTTCGTACCGCGTGACATCCCGATGAAGTTCCAGCCCTCGGCGATGCGTGACGTGGACAGCTGGGTCCGCCACAACGCCCGGCACATGCTGTACGTCTACGGGGAGAACGACCCGTGGGGTGCCGAGCCCTTCCGCCTCGGCAGGGGCGCCCGTGACAGCTACGTCTACACCGTGCCGGGCGGCAACCACGGCTCCAAGGTCGCAGGTCTCGTCGCGGACGAGAAGGCGAATGCGACCGCGGCCATCCTGCGCTGGGCCGGAGTGGCCCCGGCGGCCGTCGAGGCCGATCCGGCGAAGGCGAAGCCGCTCGCGAAGTTCGACGCGCGTCTGGACAAGCGGGACGTTGAGCTCGAGCGGAACCAGGGACTGCGGCCGTAGTCGGGCCGATATGCCGAAGTGGGCTGTGCGCACCGGGTGTTGGTCACACCCGGCGCGCGCAGCCCACCGGCGTGTCCCCGCCCAGCTGTACGAAGAGATCCGTCGTGTCCGGGCACAGGCCGCGCCGCTTCACAGCGGATCCGACCTCGAACTCCGGTGGCTGCTCACCCGATCCGTCGCAGGCCGTCTCCCTGACCTCGCCCTTGCGCGAGTTGTAGACGCAGTCCCCGACAACGGTCAGCGGGCCGCCTCCCTGCCCGGGATCGCCCGGATGCGGAGACTCCAGAGTGCGCATGCACGCGTACCCGCCGGGCACGGTGGCCTCATGGGAGGGGCTGCTCTGCGAGATGTGCAGCACGAAATCGGTCGAGGGCGGGCAGGCCGGACCCTCCGAGGGCGCACCGGTGTACCGGGCCAGCACCCGCGCCGCCGCCTTCTCGCTGCGGCACGACACCTCGCGGACCACGTCCCCGCGCGAACTGCAGTCGGCGGGCCCCAGGAACACCACCCCGTAGCCCGACGGCGCGGTACTGTCCCGCAGCCCGCCGGCCCCGGGCTGCGAGGCGCTGCCCAGGGGCTGTTGGCAGGCGCTCAGGAACAGTGCCGCCAGTGCGGGCAGCAGGAAGCGCAGTACCCTCGGAACACGTTTCTCGCACATGACTGCCCCCCCCGATACGTCCGTGAAGACGTACACCCAGCGTGACCCGCCGGAGCGGGCACACGCCAGGCGTGCGGGGGGCTTTGCGCACTTCGGTGTCGGTACGCCTAGGGTGCGGCGTACGCCTGGTACGACAGTCCGTAGCCGACCGGGTACAGCGCCTGCGCGGGGACGTCCGCACGCTGTACGGGGACCGGCAGTCTGCCCCTCGGCTCGGCCCGCCCCGCGATCACACGGGCGGCGGCCCGGAGTTCGACGTCCGTCCAGGAGTACGCGGCGAGGCTTGCCGTGTAACCGGTGCCGGCCAGCTGGGCGATGTCGTACGGGTTGCGGATCGCGACGGTGATCACCGGGACCCCGGTCGCCGCGAGGGCGCTGACAAGAGTGCGCTGGGAACTGGTCGCGGTGACGTTGTACGTCCCCACGACCACCGCGTCCTTGCCCTGTGCGGCGGCCACCGCTTCGGCGATCTTCGCCTGGGCGGGCGCCGTGCCGGTGGACAGGGCGGTTGCCGTGTACCCCAGCTCGTTGAACGCCCCGGCGAGGGTCGTGGTCGGCGGTCCCGTGGTGCCCGACGGGGAGGCGGGATCGGCGCCGACCACGAGGAGGTTCCGGTGGGAGCGGCGGGAGAGCGGCAGCAGCGAACCGGTGTTGGCGAGCAGCGTGGTCGTGTGTTCGGCGATCCGGTCGGCGGTGGCGAGATGGGTGCGGATGCCCACGGTGCGGTCCACGCCCCGGTGGGTGACGTAGGGATCCCGGAACAGGCCCAGCTTCGACTTCAGCCGCAGGATGCGCAGGATCGATTCCTCGATGCGGGCCTCGCTGATCTCGCCGCTCCTCACGGCGGCCAGGACGGCATTCCAGGACACGGAGAGATTCGGCGGGTTCAGCAGCTGGTCGACGCCTGCCTGCAGGGCGAGCACGGGAACGCGCTCGTCGCCGTACTTCGTGCGTACGCCCTCCATGCCGAGGGAGTCGGTGACCACGACACCGTCGTAGCCGAGCTCCTCGCGCAGGATGCCGGTGAGGATCGGCCGGGACAGGGTGGCCGGATCCTCCGAGGGGTCCAGGGCGGGCACCACGATGTGGGCCGTCATGATCGAGTCGATGCCCGCGGCGACGGCAGCCCGGAACGGCGGGGCGTCGAGCTCCGCCCACTGCTCGCGGGTGTGGTGGATGTAGGGCAGACCCGTGTGGCTGTCGGTGCTGGTGTCGCCGTGGCCGGGGAAGTGCTTGGCCGTGGAGGCGATTCCGGAGCTCTGATAGCCCTTCACCTGCGCGGCGACCAGGCCGGCCACCGACTCCGGGTCGGAGCCGAAGGAGCGTACGCCGATGACCGGGTTGGCCGGGTTGACGTTGACGTCCGCGTCCGGCGCGTAGTTCTGGTTGATGCCGAGCGCGGCCAGTTCGGCCCCGGCGATCCGGCCGGCCGTGCGCGCGTCGGAGCGTGAACCGCCCGCGCCCAGTGCCATCGCGCCCGGCATCAGCGTGGCGGGCTCACCGACGCGACAGACGATCCCGTGCTCCTGGTCCGTGGAGACGAGGAGCGGCAGGGGGGTGGGCCCGGCGAGCCCGGCGCGCTGGATGCCGTTGGACAGATCGGCGATCTGGTGCGGGTCGCGGGTGTTGTGCGCCCAGGCGAAGTAGATGATGCCGCCGACGTGGTACGTGGAGATCAGCTCGGCTGCGGTGCGCACGCCGATCTCGGTGAGGTTGGCGTCGATGTCCGCCTGGTCGGGTGCGGTGGCGGAGTGCCCGTACACCCGCATCACGAACAGCTGGCCGACCTTCTCCTCCAGGCTCATCCGGGCGATGAGCCGCTTGAGGCGGCTGTCCGTGGAGGTGCCCGTGGATGCCTGGGCGGCCCCGGGAGCGGCGGCGACGCCGGTCGCTGCCGCGGCGACGGTGGCCGCGGTGGCAGTGAGGAGGGTGCGTCTGGAGGTGCGGTGGTGCACGTGAGCTCCTTCCGGTACTGAAAGAAACTTCCAAGAAGGTACGGATATATGGAAAGTAACTACCAGTCAAGAGGACCGCCCGATAAAGGGAGTGACACGCGGGAAGAGGGGTGGACATGCCCGGACATGGCCCCACCTGTGCCGTGCGGCGGGGCGCGGGTTGCCCCGGAGGAACCGAGCACCCTTTCGCGTCGGCCTCCTCGCAGGCCGCCACGTCGGTTCCCGCGCCGCCTGCGCAGTCCGCCCTCCGGGGGAGTCGACTACGTCGGTCTCGCCCTCCGGGGAATCGGCTGCGTCGGTCTCGCCCTCAGGGGAGACGGCTACGTCAGTCCCGCCCCCGCGCCGCGCCCCTGAAGTGCAGCCACCGCCGCGGTGATCGCCGGCCGCCGCGCGGCCTCCGTACGCCACAGCGCGTACAACCGCCGCACCGGTACGGGATCCAGTCGCACCTCCACCACGCCCGGAGGCAGCGGCCCCCGTCCCAGCCGCGGAATCATCGCCACGCCGAGCCCCGCGGCGACCAGGGCCAGCTGGGTGTGGTTCTCCTCCGCCCGGTGCCGGATGTCCGGCTCGTACCCCGCCGTCCGCAACGTCCGTACGAGCCAGTCGTGGCACACCGTGCCGGGTGGCTGGCACACCCACCGCTCCTTGGCCAGCTCCTCGCGCCGCACCGCCGACCGACCGGTGAGCGCGTGGCCCTCCGGCACCAGCAGATCGCACCGGTCGTCACCGATCACTGCCTGCGCCACCCCTTCCGGCGCGGGCAGCGGTGCGATGTCCCAGTCGTGTGCGACCGCGAGATCGATCACGCCCTTCGCCACCAGGTCGACCGAGAGGTGCGGATCGACCTCGGTCAGCCGCGCGTCCAGTGAGGGGTGCTCCCGCTGCAGCTGCGCCAGCACGCCGGGCAGCAGCCCCCGCGCAGCGGACGCGAACGCGCCGATCGACAGCCGCCCCGTCGGCAGCCCCCTGCGCTCCTCCAGCGTCGTCTCGGCCTGCTCCACGATGGCCAGCAACTGCTGCGCCGTGGCGGCGAGATGGAGTGCGTCCTCGGTGAGCGCCACGCCGCGCCCGCGCCGCTCGAGAAGGGTCGTCCTCGTCTCC
The DNA here is from genome assembly GCF_042736635.1 of Streptomyces sp. NPDC060035. Classification (NCBI taxonomy): domain Bacteria; kingdom Bacillati; phylum Actinomycetota; class Actinomycetes; order Kitasatosporales; family Streptomycetaceae; genus Streptomyces; species Streptomyces sp. NPDC060035. Next base: position 155,734 of record NZ_JBHWVO010000003.1, on the reverse strand, counting down.
CGCTCCAGCTTGGTGATCTGCTGGGAAACCGCCGAGGCCGTGTAGCCGAGCGCGGCGGCCGCGCCCGCGACGGAGCCGTGGACGGAGATGGCGTGCAGGGCGCGCAGCCGGGACAGATCGAGCACGGGAACCTCCCGGGAGGGCGGAAGCATGAGCAGCGCTTAATCCAACCATGAAGAGATTCGCGCTGGTGCTACACAATCCCCGCATCCGATCATCGGTGCATGCGTCCTCTCCACATCGCCCTGGCCGCGCTGGTCGCCGCCGTCTGGGGTGTGAACTTCGTCGTCATCGAGGTCGGCCTCGCCCACTTCCCGCCGCTGCTCTTCTCCGCCCTGCGCTTCCTCGTCGCCGCGCTGCCCGCCGTGTTCCTCGTCGGCCGGCCCACCGTCGCATGGAAGTGGATCATCGGCGTGGGTCTCGTCCTCGGGGTGGCCAAGTTCGGGCTGCTCTTCATCGGCATGGACCGCGGGATGCCCGCCGGGCTCTCCTCCCTCGTCCTCCAGGTCCAGGCCGTCTTCACCGCCCTGTTCGCGGCCCTGGCGCTCGGCGAACGGCCGGGCGGAGTACGGGTGCTGGGGATGGGTGTGGCCCTCGCGGGCATCGGGGTCGCCGCTGTCGACGAGGGGGCGGGCGGCCCCGTGCTCGCCTTCGTCCTGGTCGTCGCGGCGGCGGCCTGCTGGGGCGTGTCGAACGTCCTCACCCGCAAGGCCGCCCCGTCCGACTCCCTCAACTTCATGGTGTGGGTGTCGACCGTGCCGGTACTGCCGCTGCTCGGGCTGTCCCTGCTCTTCGAGGGCCCGGACCGCGACGCGGAGGCGTTGGCCGCGCTCGACTGGAGCGGCGTCGGAATCATCGTGTACGTCGCCTGGATCACCACGATCTTCGGCTTCGGGGCCTGGGGCTTCCTCCTCCGCCACCACCCGGCCTCGTCCGTGGCCCCGTTCACCCTGCTCGTGCCGGTCTTCGGTATGTCCTCGGCCGCGCTGTTCCTCGACGAGTCGGTGAGTTCGCTGCGGTGGTGTGCGGCGGCGCTGCTGGTCGGCGGAGTGGCACTGACGTCCCTGGCCGGGCGGCGCGCGAACGCTCCGCAGGCACCGGACGCTCCGCAGGCACCGGAGGCACCGGACGCTCCGCAGACACCGGACGCTCCGCAGACACCGGACGCCCTGACGGCGCGGGCCTGAGGGCTACTGCTTCGGTGCGCCCAGCCGCAGCAGGTACTCCCGCGCACCGGCCAGCAGCCCCGGCAGCTCCGGTGCGTCGGGGTGCCAGCGCTTCTCGTACTCCCAGCAGACCCAGCTGTCGGCGTCCAGCGTGTCCAGGCACGCTCTCAACGGCAGCACCCCGTCCCCGAGGGCCAACGGCTCGGTGTCCTCGGCCGACGCGATGTCCTTCACCTGCACGTATCCCAGGTGCGGGGCAAGCACCGCATGGCTGGCCACCGGCTCCTCGCCCGCCAGCCAGGTGTGCATGATGTCCCAGAGCGCGCCGATCTGCCCGTGCCCGACGGTCCCCACCACACGGGCCACGTCGGCCCCGGCGCGGTGCGAGTCATGCGTCTCCAGGAGGATGCGTACGCCCATGTCGGCGGCGTACGGAGCCGCGGCGCCCAGCCGCCGGGCGGCGGTCGCGTCGGCCTCGGCGGGATCCTGGCCACCGCCGCCGGGGAACACGCGGACGTTCTCCGCCCCCAGATCACGGGCCAGCTCCACCAGCTCGGCGAGCTCCGCCAGTACGCGCTCGTCGTCACCCTCGGCGGCGACCCGTACGTACCCGGCGAGGGTCAGGATCTCGACTCCGCCGCTCTTGAACTCCTCGACCACGGCGGCCCGTTCGAGCGGTGTGAGTCCAGGGTGCACGGGCTCCTCGGGGTGGGTGCGCAGCTCCACCCCCTGGTATCCGTGCCCGGCGGCGAGCCGTACCACCTCGGCCACGGGCATCCCGGGAACTCCGAGGGTCGAGAATGCGAGCTTCACGGTGTGTCCTTTCGTCGGTGCGGCCTGATCGGTACCCCCGTTTCCGTAAGGGAACCCTCACCCCACCCGCGGCGGCGCCGTCGAGCCGCGGACCATCAGTTCCGCCGAGATCGTCGCTATGCCCCCGGCCGGCGGCTTCTCCTTGCCCATGGCCAGCCGGCCGGCCCGCGCCCCGGCCTCGAACAGCGGCAGCCTTACGGTCGTCAGGGCCGGTACCGCGTCCACCGAGAACGGCAGATCGTCGAAGCCCGCCACCGAGACGTCCTCGGGGATGCGGAGCCCACGGTCCCGGATCGCCGCACCGGCACCCAGTGCCACCGTGTCGTTGGCGGCGACGACCGCCGTCACATCCGGTTCTCTGCGTAGGAGTTCGAGTGTGGCTTCGTAGCCGGACTGCCGGTCGTACGGGCCGTGGACGGTGAGCCGCTCCTCGTCCCCGTACAGCCCCGCCGCCTTCATCGCCGCACGGTGGCCCTCCAGGCGGTGCCGTGTCGTGGTGCGCTCCAGTGGCCCTGCGACATACGCGATGTGCCGGTGGCCGAGCGAGACGAGGTGCTCGGTGAGCCGCCGCCCGCCGCCCCGGTTGTCGAAGGCGAGTGCGGCCACGACCGCGTCGGTGTCCGGCAGCGGGGGCCGTCCGCAGAACACGATGCGGGTACCGGCGTCCGCGAGTTTCGCCAGCTTCGCGGACATCGCGGCCTGGTGGGCCGGGTCCTCCAGGGCGCCACCGGTCAGGACGACGGCTGCGGCGCGCTGGCGCTGGAGCAGGGTGAGGTAGGTGAGTTCACGCTCGGGGGAGCCGCCGGTGTTGCAGACGACGGCGAGCTTCTCGCCGCCCGCGCGGCCCGATCCGTCACCGGGTCCGCCGATCTCGGTCTGTGCGGCCCCCGCCATGATCCCGAAGAAGGGGTCGGCGATGTCGTTGACCAGGATCCCGACCAGGTCGGACGTCGAGGCCGCGAGCGAGCTGGCAGGGCCGTTCAGCACGTAGTCGAGGTCGTCGACCGCACGCAGGACCCGTTCCCGGGTGGATGCGGCCACCGGGTAGTTGCCGTTCAGTACGCGGGACACGGTGGCCGGGGACACCCGGGCGCGAGCCGCCACGTCCGCCAGGGTGACTGTCATCGCTCTCCTCCGAGGAGTTGTGGCGCGGCCCCTCTTGTCCGGGCCGCTGTCGGCAGGCTAGCGTCATACCAAATAGAAAGCGCTTGCTACGGCTTTATGGAGGGAACTTCGTGACACGCAGGACAGTGCGCATCGCCATGAACGGCGTCACGGGGCGCATGGGATACCGGCAGCACCTGGTGCGCTCGATCCTCGCGATCCGCGAGCAGGGCGGCCTCGACCTCGGCGACGGCGAGGTGCTGTGGCCCGAGCCCGTCCTCGTCGGCCGACGCGCCCACGCGCTGGAGGCGCTTGCCGCACAGCACGGTCTGACCGAGTGGTCGACCGACCTGGACGCGGTTCTCGCCGACGAATCGATCGACATCTACTTCGACGCCCAGGTCACCTCGGCCCGTGTCGAGGCGATCAAGAAGGCGATTGCCGCAGGCAAGCACATCTACACCGAGAAGCCCACCGCCACGGACGTCGAGGGCGCCCTGGATCTGGCCCGCCTCGCCCGCGACGCCGGGATCAAGCACGGCGTCGTCCAGGACAAGATCTTCCTTCCGGGCCTGCTGAAGCTGAAGCGCCTCATCGACGGCGGTTTCTTCGGCGAGATCCTCTCCGTGCGCGGCGAGTTCGGCTACTGGGTCTTCGAGGGCGACTGGCAGGATGCCCAGCGGCCGTCCTGGAACTACCGTGCGGAGGACGGCGGCGGCATCGTCGTCGACATGTTCCCGCACTGGGAGTACGTGCTGCACGAGCTGTTCGGCCAGGTCACGAGCGTATCGGCGCACGTGCAGACGCATATTCCGCAGCGCTGGGACGAGCAGGGCAAGCCCTACGTCGCCACCGCGGACGACGCCGCGTACGGCACCTTCCAGCTGGCGAGCGGCGCCGTCGCCCAGATCAACTCGTCCTGGGCGGTCCGCGTCAACCGCGACGAGCTCGTCGAATTCCAGGTCGACGGCACCCACGGCTCCGCCGTCGCCGGACTGCGCAACTGCCGCGTCCAGCACCGCTCGGCCACCCCGAAGCCGGTCTGGAACCCGGACCTGCCGGTCACCGAGCCGTTCCGCGACCAGTGGCAGGAAGTCCCCGACAACGCCGTCTTCGACAACGGCTTCAAGGCGCAGTGGGAGCTCTTCCTGCGCCACATCGTCCTGGACGAGCCCTACACCTGGGACCTGATGGCCGGCGCCCGCGGTGTCCAGCTCGCGGAGCTCGGCCTCAAGTCGTCCGCCGAGGGCCGCCGCTTCGACGTGCCGGAGCTGAACCTGTGACCATCCACCTCCCGCAGGGCCCGTACGAGCCGCGCACCACCCCGCTCGACCTCGCACCGGGCGGCGCGGCGCTGGCCTCCCGTACGGTCTTCTCGGCCGCCCACGTCGTCGCCGACCCGTACGCCGACGTCAGCCCCGACGCTCCCGCCGTCGTCGACTGGGACGCCACCCTCGCCTTCCGCCGCCACCTCTGGTCGCACGGCCTGGGTGTCGCCGAAGCGATGGACACCGCGCAGCGCGGCATGGGCCTGGACTGGGCGGGCGCCGCGGAACTGATCCGCCGGTCCTCCGCCGAGGCGAAGTCGGTCGGCGGCAGGATCGCCTGCGGTGTCGGCACCGACCAGCTCACCGGCCCGGCGCCGCTCGCAGAGGTGCGTGCGGCGTACGAGGAGCAACTGGCCCTCGTCGAGGAGAGCGGCGCCCAGGCCATCCTGATGGCCTCCCGCGCCCTCGCCGCCGCGGCGAAGGGCCCCGAGGACTACCTGGAGACGTACGCCCATCTCCTGCGCCAGGCCACGGAACCGGTCGTCCTGCACTGGCTGGGCCCGATGTTCGACCCCGCGCTGGAGGGCTACTGGGGCTCCCCGGACCTCGACGCGGCCACGGACACCTTCCTGAAGGTCATCGCGGAACACCCGGACAAGGTCGACGGCATCAAGATCTCGCTCTTGGACGCCGAGCGCGAGATCGACGTCCGGCGCCGTCTTCCCAGCGGGGTGCGCTGCTACACCGGCGACGACTTCAACTACCCCGAGCTGATCGCCGGGGACGACCGGGGCTTCAGCCACGCCCTGCTCGGAATCTTCGACCCGCTGGGCCCTCTGGCCGCCCATGCGGTACGGGTCCTGGACACCGGGGACGTCGAGGGCTTCCGCGCCCTCCTCGACCCGACGGTCGAGCTGTCCCGCCACCTCTTCGAGGCCCCGACCCGCTACTACAAGACGGGCGTGGTCTTCCTCGCCTGGCTGGCGGGCCACCAGGACCACTTCACGATGGTCGGCGGCCTGCAGTCCGCACGCTCGCTGCCGCACCTGGCGACGGCGTACGAACTCGCCGACCGCCTCGGCCTGTTCCCCGACCCGGAGCTGGCCGAAACCCGGATGCGCGCCGTGCTGGCCGTCCACGGAGGAGCACGATGAGCGCCGCCCTTTCCCGCCTCTCCATCAACCAGGAGACCATCAAGCAGTGGTCCCTGCCCGAGCTCACCGAGGGCTGCGTCAAGGCGGGCATCGGACAGGTCGGCCTGTGGCGGGCCCCCGTACAGGAGTACGGAGTCGAGCGCGCCGCACAGTTGGTGAAGGACGCGGGCCTCACCGTCACCAGCCTCTGCCGGGGCGGCTTCCTCACCGCGGTCGACCCCGCCGAGCGGGCCCGCGCCCTGGACGACAACCGGGCGGCGGTCGACGAGGCCGCGGCCCTGTCCACCGACACCCTGGTCCTGGTCTCCGGCGGACTCCCGTCCGGAGAGAAGGACCTGTACGCCGCCCGGGAGCGGATCGCCGACGCGCTGGGCGAGTTGGGCCCGTACGCGCAGGAGCGGGGCGTACGGCTGGCGATCGAGCCGCTGCACCCGATGTTCGCCTCGGACCGCTGCGTCGTCTCCACCCTGTCCCAGGCCCTCGACCTCGCGGAACGCTTCCCGGCCGAGCAGGTCGGCGTGGTCGTCGACACGTACCACATCTGGTGGGACGACCAGGCGCCCGCACAGATCGCCCGGGCGGGCGCGGGCGGCCGGATCCACTCCTTCCAGCTGGCCGACTGGATCACTCCGCTTCCGGCGGGCGTCCTGGTGGGCCGGGGCCAACTGGGCGACGGGTGCGTGGACTTCCGGGCCATACGTCAGCAGGTCGAGGCCACCGGCTTCGACGGGCCGATCGAGGTCGAGATCTTCAACGAGGACCTGTGGGCGCGGGACGGCGCCGAGGTGCTGGCCGAGGTCGCGTCCCGCTACCTGGAACATGCCTGCTGAGAGCCTTCTCGGTAGCCATCGGTAAAGAGAACGTCAAGGCGTACAACCTTTCCGTACCCTCCCCTGTCGTACTCAGCGTCGGGACTTCCGGGGAGGGGTCCGGGGGGATCGGGAAGACCCGACGGAGGGGGACAGCGAGGGGGGTCCGGCCTGGCGGCCGGACCCCATTCCGCTTTCCTGGAACGTCTGCGCCGCGGCGGAGCCCACCGCCGGAGTCCCGTACGAGCGATTCATCGGCGACCTGCAGGCGCATCGACGCGCTCCTCCACGAGACCGGCACGGTGTCCGCGGGTCAGAGGCGACGACGAGCTGGACCCTTACGCGGCGGCCGGTGCCCCGGGGGAGCCTCAGGTCCGCACGGCCTCCGGACGCCGTGCGAGGAAGACGAATTCCCTGCCCGGCCGGTCGGGCGCCTCTCGGACGTCCTCCACCGCGAACCCCTGCGCGGCCAGCTCCACCCCGACCTCCTGACGCTCACGGAAGCGCAACGTCGAATCCGACGTCAGTACCTGACCGTCCGCGGCGAACACATAGGTCCAACGGAACGTCACCAGCGGCCCCTTCACCTCGATGAGCTCGACCCAGCTCTCGACCGCGCCGACACCCGGGATCTCCGTCACCCCGTACGAGGTCTCGCGGTTCCATTCCTCCCAGGCCCGCCGGGCCGGATCCCGGGTCTCGAAGACCAGGCGCCCGCCGGGTCGCAGCGCTTCGTAGGCTTTCCGCAGGGTCGTCCGCCACGCCTGCGGACCGACGATCTGCTGGGCGACGTTCGCGGTCATCGTCACGAGGTCGACCCGCAGCGGGGGCAGCGCCGACGCGTCACCACAGATCCAGCGCACCCGCTCGCCGCCGGGCTTGGCCCGCGCCACATCGAGGGAGGCGCGTGCGGGGTCGACGCCGACGACCTCGATCCCGCGACCGGCCAGCAGCAGGGCGAACACGCCCGTTCCGCAGCCGATGTCCAGCACCTGGCGCGCCCCGAACTCCTCGGCCATCCGAAGGTACGCGTCGAGGTCGCTGCGGTCGGGGTCGAGCGGATCGTAGACCGCTGCGAGACGTGGATGGCCGAACTCGTCGACCACGGGACCGGTCATGCGGTTGTACGCCCGCTCGCGACGGCGCTGGGGAAGGCTGTTCGTCCCCGGAATCCGGTGTGCATGCTCGAGCTCCTCGGCGAGGGTCCTGACAAGGGCGGTTGCTTCCTGACGAGGTGCCGTTGTCGCCAGGGATGCTCGACAGCTGTGGGCGGACCGGCGTCCCGGACTCAGTCGAAGAGGTCGATCAGCCCGTTCACCCAGATCGCCAGGAAAACAGCCACCAGGACGACCGCCGCCACACACCCCGCGACATGGCGCACGGTGCCCGTCTCCGGTTCCTCCCTGCCGGTGAACGTGTCCGTGTCCCAGTCGACGGCGCGGCCCAGCGACTGGGAGCAGGCGGTGCGGACAGCGGCCAACTGCGCTTCGGCGAAAGCGGATCCGGCCAGTGATTCGTGCCCCCGCCAGGCCAGTGCATGCATGCGGCGGACAGGCAGGTGGTACCGGTCCTCGAAAGCGGCCGTCTCCGCCGGATCCCGGTCCTCCTCCAGGTACATCCACCGTCCCGCCTGCTCCGGTTCGCCGTACAGGCGGTAGGTCTCCGCCAGACGCCGGCGCACCTCCGCACTCGTGGGGTAGGCCTGGATCAGCCCGCGAAGCCGCATGCGGGCCATGGGTATGCGGCCGGCGGCGAGGTCGGCGTCCACGCGCGCCAGGGTGTCGGTCAGTGCCATGTGCACATCATCGGCCACCGGGCGACGTCCGCACGAACGGTTAACCACCGCTCCGGCCGCCCCCGAGGAAGGGCGACCCGTCCGGCTGTCGGCGCCGACCGGTAACGTCGTCGCATGTCCAACACGGCCGTACTCGAAGGGGTCCTGGAGAGGATCACGTACGCCAACGAGGAGAACGGGTACACGGTCGCGCGCGTCGATACCGGACGCGGTGCCAACGATCTGCTCACCGTCGTCGGTTCGCTGCTCGGTGCGCAACCCGGCGAGTCGCTGCGTATGGAGGGCCGTTGGGGATCCCATCCGCAGTTCGGTAAGCAGTTCACCGTCGAGAACTACACGACGATCCTCCCCGCCACGATCCAGGGCATCCGCCGCTACCTCGGCTCCGGTTTGATCAAGGGCATCGGACCGGTGATGGCCGACCGCATCACCACCCACTTCGGCGTCGACACCCTGGACATCATCGAGCAGCAGCCCGAGCGGCTCGTCGAGGTGCCCGGCCTCGGCCCGAAGCGGACGAAGATGATCGCCGCGGCCTGGGAGGAGCAGAAGGCGATCAAGGAGGTCATGGTCTTCCTGCAGACCGTGGGCGTCTCGACCTCCATCGCCGTCCGTATCTACAAGAAGTACGCGGACGCCTCGATCTCCGTCGTGAAGAACCAGCCCTACCGGCTGGCCGCCGACGTCTGGGGCATCGGGTTCCTCACCGCCGACCGCATCGCCCAGGCCGTCGGTATTCCGCACGACAGTCCGGAGCGGGTCAAGGCCGGGCTCCAGTACGCGCTGTCGCAGTCCACCGACCAGGGGCACTGCTTCCTGCCCGAGGAGCGGCTCATCGCGGACGGGGTGAAGCTCCTCCAGGTGGACACCGGGCTCGTCATCGACTGTCTCGCCGAGCTCGCCGAGGACCCGGAGGGTGTCGTGCGGGAGAAGGTGCCGGGCCCCGAGGACGGGCTGCCCGTCACCGCTGTATACCTGGTGCCCTTCCACCGCGCCGAGATCTCCCTCGCCGCCCAGGTGCAGCGCCTGCTGCGTACGCCGGAGGACCGGATGCCGGCCTTCCAGGACGTGGACTGGGAGAAGGCGCTGGCCTGGCTCGCGCAGCGCACGGGGGCCACTCTGGCCCCCGAGCAGGAGGCGGCCGTCCGGCTCGCGCTCAGCCGGAAGGTGGCCGTCCTCACCGGCGGCCCCGGCTGCGGCAAGTCGTTCACGGTCCGGTCCGTCGTCGAGCTGGCCCGTGCCAAGAACGCGAAGGTGGTGCTGGCAGCGCCCACCGGACGGGCGGCGAAGCGGCTCTCGGAGCTCACCGGCGCCGAGGCGTCCACCGTGCACCGGCTGCTGGAGCTGAAGCCCGGGGGAGACGCCGCGTACGACCGTGACCGTCCGCTGGACGCCGATCTGGTGGTCGTCGACGAGGCCTCGATGCTCGATCTGCTGCTTGCCAACAAACTCGTCAAGGCGGTGGCACCCGGTGCCCATCTCCTGCTGGTGGGCGATGTCGACCAACTGCCCTCGGTCGGCGCGGGGGAGGTCCTGCGGGATCTGCTCGCCGAGGGCGGCCCGGTGCCGGCCGTCCGCCTGACCACGATCTTCCGTCAGGCCCAGCAGTCCGGCGTCGTCACCAACGCCCACCGGATCAATTCGGGGGTGCCGCCGCTGACCCAGGGGCTGAGCGATTTCTTCCTCTTCGTGGAGGACGAGACGGAGGACGCCGGGGTGCTGGCCGTGGACGTCGCGGCCCGCCGTATCCCCGCCAAGTTCGGCCTGAATCCCCGCCGTGACGTGCAGGTTCTCGCCCCGATGCACCGCGGGCCGGCGGGTGCCGGTCATCTCAACGGGCTGCTCCAGCAGGCCATCACGCCCGGCCGCCCCGATCTGCCCGAAAAGCGGTCCGGCGGCCGGGTCTTCCGGGTCGGTGACAAGGTCACCCAGATCCGCAACAACTACGAGAAGGGGGAGAACGGCGTCTTCAACGGCACGGTCGGCGTCGTCACCGCCCTCGACATCGACGAGCAGAAGCTGACGGTCCTCACGGACGAGGACGAGGAGATTCCGTACGATTTCGACGAGCTGGACGAGCTCGCCCACGCCTACGCGATGACGATCCACCGATCCCAGGGCAGCGAGTACCCGGCGGTCGTCATCCCTGTGACCACCAGTGCCTGGATGATGCTTCAGAGGAATCTGCTGTACACGGCGGTGACACGGGCCAAGAAGCTTGTCGTACTGGTCGGTTCACGCAAGGCCATCGGCCAGGCGGTCCGCACGGTTTCCGCTGGCAGGCGCTGTACGGGGCTGGATTTCCGGCTCCGTGGGGTGCTGGTCGAAGACTTCGCCGAAAAATGATCGATCAAAACGGTGGGAAACATCACGGAGGCCTTCCGGAACCGGATGACAGGGGGCAGGATGAGTAAGTTGGCGGCACTCAGTGCCGTCAGTAGGTCCAATGGACGACCCCGAGTGCACTCTCCTGAGCCAAATGGGGGAGGGTGGAGACAGTCAGGGCACCTCGAAGAAGAGGCACTACGTCGGTGAGGGATGACGTGAGCGACAACTCTGTAGTACTGCGGTACGGCGATGACGAGTACACCTACCCGGTGATCGACAGCACCGTCGGCGACAAGGGCTTCGACATCGGGAAGCTCCGGGCCAATACGGGCCTGGTCACGTTGGACAGCGGATACGGCAACACGGCCGCGTATAAATCCGCCATCACCTATCTCGACGGCGAGCAGGGCATCCTGCGGTATCGCGGGTACCCGATCGAGCAGCTCGCGGAGAGCTCGACGTTCATCGAGGTCGCCTACACGCTGATCAACGGTGAGCTTCCCAAGGTCGACGAGCTGTCGGACTTCAAGAACGAGATCACCCAGCACACGCTGCTGCACGAGGACGTCAAGCGGTTCTTCGACGGCTTCCCGCGCGACGCCCACCCGATGGCCATGCTGTCCTCGGTCGTCAGCGCGCTGTCCACGTTCTACCAGGACAGCCACAACCCGTTCGACGAGGAGCAGCGTCACCTCTCGACGATCCGGCTGCTGGCCAAGCTCCCGACGATCGCGGCGTACGCGTACAAGAAGTCGATCGGTCACCCGTTCGTCTACCCGCGCAACGACCTCGGCTACGTCGAGAACTTCCTGCGCATGACCTTCTCGGTCCCTGCCCAGGAGTACGTGCCGGACCCGGTCGTCGTCTCGGCGCTGGAGAAGCTGCTCATCCTGCACGCGGACCACGAGCAGAACTGTTCGACCTCCACCGTGCGTCTGGTCGGCTCCTCGCAGGCGAACATGTTCGCCTCGATCTCCGCCGGCATCTCGGCCCTGTGGGGCCCGCTGCACGGTGGCGCCAACCAGTCGGTGCTGGAGATGCTCGAGGGCATCCAGGCCAACGGCGGCGACGTCGACTCCTTCATCCGCAAGGTGAAGAACAAGGAGGACGGCGTCCGGCTGATGGGCTTCGGCCACCGGGTCTACAAGTCCTTCGACCCGCGCGCCACGATCATCAAGGCCGCGGCGCACGACGTGCTCTCGTCGCTCGGCAAGTCCGACGAGCTGCTCGACATCGCGCTCAAGCTGGAGGAGCACGCGCTCTCCGACGAGTACTTCGTCTCGCGCAACCTCTACCCCAACGTGGACTTCTACACGGGTCTGATCTACCGGGCCATGGGCTTCCCGAGCGAGATGTTCACCGTGCTCTTCGCGATCGGCCGGCTCCCCGGCTGGATCGCCCAGTGGCACGAGATGATCAAGGAGCCGGGATCCCGTATCGGCCGCCCGCGCCAGATCTACACCGGCGAGGTCCTGCGCGACTTCGTCCCGGTCGAGGGCCGCTGAAGCCTGCTCCCGCACGAACTGCTGTAGTACCCGGCCGCTTCGGCCGACTGCCTTCGCCCCGCGTACCGCGCTCGCTGATCAGAGCGCGGTGTCCGGGGCGATTCGGCGTTCCGGGGCTCTGCGGCGCCCTGCGTCATGAGGTTGTCGTGGAGCGAGAGTGCGCCAAGGCGATGTCAGGGTGCGAGAAACGCCCCGCCGTCGATCCCCCCACGGGTCGACGGACAGGGCGCTTCCCATATCCCGGAGCGGATTCCCCCCACGGGATCCGGCCGGGCGTCTGCAGGGAGCCGAGGCTCCCGTTGTTGTGCTGGTGGTGCGTATTCAGTTCGGTCCTGCTGTGCGGTCTGCCGGGGTACGTACGCACGGGAGGGCCGCTCAAAGCTCCCCGGTGCACGTGCCCCGGCCAACGCGTGCCAGGAGCGTCCCCCAAGACACTCCAGTGGACGTCCCCCAAGACATCCTTGGCATCGCACTCTTAGACTCACCAACCCATCAGATGGTTACCCTCGAATCGGTGTGATCTAAGTCTCTTTGTGGAAATTACGTGAAGGAGCGCAACCGCAGACTGTTCGTCACGACGAAGACCGACGAAAACGCCATCGCCGCACCCGCGATCATGGGGCTGAGCAGCCCGAACGCAGCCAAAGGCAGTGCGGCCACGTTGTAGCCGAAGGCCCAGAAGAGGTTGCTTCTGATGGTCGACAGCGTACGCCGTGACAGCCGGATTGCGTCAGCGGCCACCTTGAGATCTCCACGAACGAGTGTGAGGTCGCCCGCCTCGATCGCCGCATCCGTCCCGGTGCCCATCGACAGGCCCAGATCGGCGACGGCGAGCGCCGCGGCGTCGTTGACCCCGTCACCGACCATGGCGACGGAACACCCCTCGGCCTGGAGGCGCCGGACGACCTCCACCTTGTCCTGCGGCATGACCTCCGCATGGACCTCGTCGATCCCGACCGCGCGTGCCACCGCGTCAGCGACGGCGCGGTTGTCACCGGTCAGCAGAATCGGCCTGAGGCCCAGGGCGCGCAGCTCCGCGACGGCCGCGGCACTGCTCTCCTTCACCGCGTCGGCAACCTCCAGCACGCCCCGCGCCTCGCCGTCCCAGGCGACGGCGACGGCCGTACGGCCCTGGCTCGCGGCGTCCGCCATGGCGGCGGCCAGCGGCGGCGTGAGCGCGATCCCGGCGTCGGTGAGCAGCTTCGGACGGCCCGCCAGCACCTGATGTCCTTCGACGGTGCCGCGTACCCCGAGGCCGGGGACGTTGGTGAACGACGTGGGGGAGGGGAGAGGAGCTGCGGTGCGGTCGGCCGCTCCGGTGGCGATGGCCTGGGCGATGGGGTGTTCGGAGGCGTGCTCGAGGGCGCCCGCCAGGCGGAGGACGTCGGTCCCGGTCGTACCGGCGGCGGTGCGGACGCGCCCGAGGGTCATCCGGCCGGTGGTGACCGTGCCGGTCTTGTCGAGGACGATCGTGTCGACGCGGCGGGTGGTCTCCAGAACCTCGGGGCCCTTGATGAGGATGCCGAGCTGGGCGCCGCGTCCGGTGCCGACCATGAGGGCGGTGGGTGTGGCGAGCCCCAGGGCGCAGGGGCAGGCGATGATCAGGACGGCGACGGCCGCGGTGAACGACGCCGTGATGTCGTCGGTGGCGAGCAGCCAGGCGACCAGGGTGCCCAGGGCGATCAGCAGGACGACGGGGACGAAGACCGCCGAGATCCGGTCGGCGAGACGCTGGGCCGCCGCCTTGCCGTTCTGGGCGTCCTCGACGAGCCTGGCGATCCGGGCCAGCTGGGTGTCGGCGCCGACGCGGGTGGCTTCGACGACCAGCCGTCCGGACACATTGAGCGTGGCTCCGGCCACGGAATCGCCCGTGGTGGTGTCCACCGGCACGGACTCACCGGTGAGCATCGAGGCGTCGACGGCGGAGAACCCTTCGACGACGGTGCCGTCCGTGGCGATCTTCTCGCCGGGACGGACGACGAAACGGTCGCCCACGGCGAGCCGGCCGACCGGGATGCGTACCTCCGTACCGCCGCGCAGGACAGTCACGTCCTTCGCGCCCAGATGCATCAGCGCACGCAGGGCGGAACCCGCCGACCGCTTGGACCGCGCCTCCAGGTAGCGGCCCAGCAGGATGAACCCGATGACTCCGGACGCCACCTCCAGATAGATCGTGGAGGCGGGATCGGAGCGGGAGACGGTGGCATCGAACCCGTGCCGCATGTCCGGCATGCCCGCGTCACCGAGGAACAGTGCCCACACCGACCAGCCGAACGCCGCGAGGGTGCCGACCGACACCAGGGTGTCCATGGTCGCCGCACCGTGCCGCAGGTTGGTCCAGGTGGCGCGGTGGAAGGGCAGCCCGCCCCAGACGACGACCGGGGCGGCGAGGGTGAGGGAGAGCCACTGCCAGTTGTCGAACTGCAGGGCGGGAACCATGGCCATCAGGACGACCGGTACGGCGAGTGTCACCGATACCAGCAGGCGCTGACGGAGTGCGGCGAGGGCGTCGGCGGCCGTACGGTCGGCTGCGTCCTGGGCACCTTCGCTGTCCCGGTCCGCTGCGCCGGCCTCCCCGCCTTGCGCGGTTGCCGTGGGTCCCCCGTCTTCGGCGGCTTCCCCGTCCTGTGCGGGTTTCCCGCCACGGGAGCCGGGGGCTGCTGGAGGCACGGGGGCCGGGCGGGGTACGGGCTGAGCCGTGTAGCCCGTCTTCTCGACGGTGGCGACGAGGTCGTCGAGCGCGGTTGCGGAACCGAAGGAGACGCGGGCCCTCTCCGTCGCGTAGTTGACGGTGGCGGTGACACCGTCCATCCGGTTGAGCTTCTTCTCGACGCGGGCCGCGCAGGAGGCGCAGGTCATCCCGCCGATCGTGAGCTCGGCCTCGGAGGTCTCCGCCGCCGGGGCCGCGGCTGCTGTGGTGCTGGCCATGTCCGGACTCCTGGGTAAAGCAGGTCGGGCCGCTCCCTACCAGTATCTGCCGCATCTGGTGAGGGAATCGGCCCGAGGGGAAGACGGTGCGTCGGTGCGGGTCCGCTGGAGGACCTGTTCCGAGAGTGCCGCAGGCCGTATCGGGCCGGGCCGGCTCAGGCCGGGCCCACGAGCTCGTAGCCCGCCTCGTCGACCGCGGCGCGCACGGCGTCCTCGGTCAGCGGGGCCCTGGAGACGATGGTCACCCGGCCCGTGGAGGCCTCGGCCTCCACCGAGCTGACCCCCTCGATCCCGGAGATCTCCTCGGAGACGGCTCCTTCGCAGTGTCCGCAGGTCATGCCCTTCACCTCGTACACGGTGGTGACGCCGCCCACCTGGACATCGGCCGTCCCGTCGTGGCAGGAGCCGGTGGACGAGCAGCAGGAGCCGGCGGTCCGGGGGGTCTCGGTCTCGGCGGTCATGACGTTCTCCTCTTCGCAAGCACACATGGACGTGGCGTGAGGCAACACCGGAAGCCGGTTCGCCCCACCCATCGCACACTATACCCCTAGGGGGTATCATTTTCCTGTGTCGCCACCCCGATGGGCCCCTCGCAGACCAGCGGTTCCAGGTAGCGGTACATCACTGTCTTCAACTCCCTGATGTACGCCTCCCGTTCGTCTCCTTCGTGGGACATGACCAGGTCAAGTCCGGCCTTGAAGAGGACGAAGGACATGGCGGCGATACGGGTGACCTGGCCGGCCGGGAGCTCCGGGAGGTAGGCGCCGATGAGCTGCTCGGTCCTGGTGGTCATCGTGGCGTGCAGGATGTCGTGTTCCTGGGTGATCACGCCGGGGATCTCGGAGCCGTGGGTGAGGACCGCGAAGGCCGGGTTCTCGCAGTTGAAGGCGATCAGGGGGTCGAGGATCGCTTCCAGCATCCGGTCGAGGGGGAGCTCCATGTGGCTGGGGACGAACGCGGCGCCGTACGTCTCCCGCCAGCGGTGCATGAGCCGCTCGCCGAGCTCGACGGCGATGGCCTCCTTGTTGGGGAAGAACTGGTAGAGCGTGCCGGGGGAGACGCCGGCCTCGCGGGCGATGGCGTTGGTGCTGGCGCCGTTGTAGCCGCTGGTGCAGAAGACGCTCGCGGCGGCATCGAGCAGCTGGGCGATGCGGGCCTCGCCGCGTGCCTGGCGGCGGCGCGGCCGGGCGGCCCCGGCTTCCTTGGCGCTCCGGGCGGGCGAGGTGGCCTCTTCGGCCCTGGCCTCCGACACGGTCAATCCCCAGCTTTCCAGACGCGGTTGACAAACGCGAGAAGTCGCTCGCATTCTTGGGAAACGCGAGCGATGACTCGTGTTTGCCAGTGTAAGTGGCAATGGCTGACCCATGCTGCCCTGTGCGGCCCGGGTCTGGGTGAAGGGGACACCGCACCATGTCCGAAGTCAACAGCCCGGAGCGCGTCGGGGGCTGGACGCGCTTCGTCACCGCGCGGCCACGGCTTGCGCTGCTGGCCGCCCTGGTCATCACGGCGCTCGCCGTGTTCGCGGGAAGTGGAGTGGCCGACCGGATGGGCAGCGGAGGCTGGGAGGATCCCGATGCCGAGTCGACCTATACGACCAAGGTGCTCGAGCGTGAGTTCCCCGCTTCGCAGCCCAACCTGATGCTGCTCGTCGACAGCGGGAGCGCCTCCGTCGATGACCCGGCGGTGGCCGCGGAGGCGGCCCGGCTCACCGAGCGGCTGGCCGGTGAGAAGGGGATCACCGGCGTCGGCTCGTACTGGCAGAGCGGGTCCCCCGCCCTGCGCTCCGAGGACGGCCACGAAGCGATCGTCGCCGCGCGGATCGAGGGTGACGAGAAGGCGGCCGGTGAGATCCTCGACCGCATAGCCCCCGCTTTCCGGGGTGTGCACGGCCCGGTGGAGGTCTCCGTCGGCGGACCCGTCGCCGTACGGCACGAAATGCAGACGATCATCCAGGAGGACCTGCTGCGGGCCGAGCTCATCGCTCTTCCGGTGACGCTGGTGCTGCTGGTCATGGTCTTCGGCAGTGCGATCGCCGCCCTGCTGCCGCTCGCCGTCGGCATCGTCGCGATCCTGGGAACCAACGCGGTGCTGCGAGGCATCACCGAGTTCACCGACGTCTCGGTCTTCGCCCAGAACCTCACCACGGCTCTCGGCCTCGGACTCGCCATCGACTACGCCCTGTTCATCGTGCGCAGGTTCCGCGAGGAGCTGGCTGCAGGGGCGGACACCCGTACGGCCATCGGAGCCACACTGCGCACCGCGGGACGCACGGTGCTCTTCTCCGCGCTGACGGTGGCGGTGTCGCTGGCGGCGATGATGGTCTTCCCGCAGTACTTCCTGCGTTCCTTCGCCTACGCGGGCATCGCCGTGGTGCTGCTGGCTGCAGCCGCGGCCCTGATTCTGCTGCCGGCTGCGCTGATGCTGCTCGGGCCTCGGGTCAACTCCCTGGACCTTCGGCGGCTGCTTCGGCGCCGCGCCGGGGGCAAGCCTGCCGGGGCGGATGCGGCAGACGGTGCGGGCGGCGTGTCCGACGGCTCGGGCACGGGGTGGGCCCGCTTCGCGGTGCTGGTGATGCGCAGGGCGCCGGTCTTCGCCGTCGTCACCACGGTCGGGCTCGTACTCCTGGGGCTGCCGTTCCTCGGGGTGAAGTTCGGCACGGCGGACGACCGCCAGCTGCCCGCGACCGCCGAGTCCCGCGTCGTCCAGGAGCACATACGGGACGGCTTCCCCGGCAGTCCGGGCGGCGGCCTCGAAGTGCTCGCCGAAGGCACGGCGACCCCCGCCCAGTACGCCGACTTCCGCACCAGGATCGCTGCGCTTCCCGGAGTGCAGCGGGTGGACGGCCCGGTCACGGCTGACGGGGCCGCGTACTTCGGTGTGCTGCCCGAGGGGGAGTCCGTAGGGCAGGGGGCCCAGCAAGTCGTCCAGGATCTCCGGGCCGTGCCCGCACCGTTCGACACCTCGGTGACCGGCACGGCAGCCGTCCTGGTCGACTCCAAGGACGCCATCGCCGACCGGATGCCCTGGGCGGTGGGGATCATCGCCGTGGTGACGCTGCTGCTGGTCTTCCTGCTCACCGGCAGCGTGCTGATACCGATCCAGGCGGTGGTGCTCAACGCACTGAGCCTGACCGCGATGTTCGGAGCGGTGGTCTGGGTCTTCCAGGACGGGAATCTGTCCGGGGTGCTCTCCTTCACCAGCACGGGTGACATAGAGACGACCTTGCCCGTGCTGATGTTCTGCGTCGCCTTCGGTCTCTCCATGGACTACGGCGTGTTCCTGCTCTCCCGGATCAAGGAGGAGTACGACCGCACCGGTGACCACGAGCACTCGGTGGCGTTCGGACTGCGGCACACCGGCGGGCTGATCACCGCGGCCGCCGTGATCCTGGCGGTGGTGATGGTGGCTATCGGCACCTCGCGGGTGACCAACACCAAGATGCTCGGGCTCGGTATCGCGCTGGCCGTGCTGATGGACGCCATGGTGGTGCGCAGCCTGCTCGTGCCCGCGGTCATGAAGCTGATGGGCCGGGTCACCTGGTGGGCCCCCGCGCCGCTGCGCGCCTTCCATCAGCGGTTCGGGCTGAGCGAGGGGGAGCCTGCGCAGACCCGTTGCGAGGACAGGGACGCCGAGGAGATACCCGGGATGCCAAGGACACCCGGGATACCGGAGACACCCGGGGCGGGAGGTCAGGAGCGGGACAAGGTCACCGCCGAAGCGTAGATTCGCCCGGATCCAGCAGACCGGATCCAGCAGACCGGATGTGACGGGCCGGATTTAGAGCGAAGGGCGGCGGGGCCGATGCGGGCAGTGGTGTTCGAGGAGTTCGGGCGGGAGGCCCGTGTCCAGGACCTACCGGATCCCGCCCCTTCGGTCGGGGGAGTCGTGGTCCGGGTCGGAGCCACCGGGCTGTGCCGAAGCGACTGGCACGGCTGGATGGGCCATGACCCGGACATCGCCCTTCCCCATGTACCCGGCCATGAACTGGCCGGGGTGATCGAGGCGGTGGGCTCCGGCGTGCACAACTGGCGCCCCGGCGACCGGGTCACCGTCCCCTTCGTCTGCGCCTGCGGCCACTGCCCCGCCTGCGCGGCCGGCGCCCAGCAGGTCTGCGAGAGGCAGACCCAGCCGGGCTTCACCCACTGGGGATCGTTCGCCGAGTACGTGGCGCTGGAGCAGGCCGACGTCAATCTGGTCGCCGTGCCCGAGGGCATGCCGTTCGGTACGGCGGCGGGGCTCGGATGCCGGTTCGCCACGGCGTTCCGGGCCGTGGCCGGTCAGGGCCGGGTCGCACCGGGAGAGTGGGTCGCCGTGCACGGTTGCGGCGGGGTCGGACTGTCGGCCGTGATGATCGCGGTGGCGTGCGGAGCCCGGGTCGTGGCCGTCGATGTCTCACCGCACGCCCTCGAACTGGCGCGGGCCTTCGGTGCGGCGGAGTGCGTGGACGCCTCCGCGTACCCCGCCGGTGCGGACGAGGCGGTACGCGAACTGACCGGCGGCGGTGCACATCTGTCGCTCGATGCGCTGGGCTCCCCCGTCACCTGTGCCGCCTCGGTGCGGAGCCTGCGCCGGCAGGGCCGCCACGTCCAGGTCGGGCTGCTGCCGCCGGCAGCCGGTGACCCGGTCGTGCCCATGGCGCGGGTCATCGGCCTGGAGCTGGAAATTCTCGGCAGCCACGGCATGGCCGCGCACGACTACCCGCCCATGATGGACATGGTCAGGGCAGGCACTCTGCGCCCCGATCTGCTGGTGACCTCCACCATCTCCTTGGACGCCGCCCCGGCGGCGCTCGCCGCCATGGGCGGGGCACCGGGGGCGGGCGTGACGATCATCGACCCGGCAAAGGAGGCGTGACTTCTCAGCGGCCCCGGTTGCTGGGGCGGGAGGCGATCCAGGCGAGGACGGTGTCCACGTACCAGTAGGGCTTTCCGTGCTGGACATCGTCGGGCGGGGGAAGGAGTCCGTGCTTGCGGTACGAGCGGATGGTGTCCGGCTGGACCCGGATGTGCGCGGCAATGTCCTTGTACGACCAGAGTCTTCTGTCCGTCATGGCTGACACCTCTCTGTACCTCCGTACTACGCACCGCGGCGGCGGCGGGGGCCGTCGGGGGAGCCTCGGTGCGCACGCCGGCGATCACTCAGCTTCTGTCCCGCCCAACGACGGGCCGGCGGGCTGGGCAGGGGGCGTCGCGCGCCTGTGACGCAAACCCTGCGGAACGGAGATATATGTGACGAAGAAGTGACTGCTGTGACGGAGGGAGGTCAAGGGAGTCAGGAGGAGGGACGGGCGGGTCCGCAGCTGCGGAGGTAGTCGCGGGTACGGCGGGCGATGGGCAGGGGTTTGTCGGGCGGACACGGATACATGTCCTGCTCGACGATCGCGAACAGGTCGGTGCCCAGGGCGCGTGCGGCGTCCAGTACGGGTTCCAGCGCGGGCACCCCGCCCGGCGGCTCGCACATCACACCGCGCGCCACGGCAGGGCCGAACGGCACCTCGTTCGCCACGACATCGGCGAGGATCGCGGGATCGATCTGCTTGAGGTGCAGGTAGCCGATCCGTTCGCCGTAGGTCTCGATGAGCCTGACGCTGTTCCCGCCGCAGTACGCGTAGTGGCCGGTGTCGAGGCAGAGCGAGACCAGGTCGGGGTCGGTGGCATCGAGGAAGCGGTTGACGTTCTCCTCGCTGTCGATGTGCGTATCGGCGTGCGGGTGCACGACGATCTGCAGTCCGTAGCGGTCCCGCACCTCGCGCCCCAGCCGCTCCGTCTGGGTGGTGAGATCGCGCCACTGTGCCGTCGTGAGCGTGCGGTCCTCCAGCACGTCGCCGCTCTTGTCGTCCCGCCAGAACGACGGGATGACCACCAGGTGTTCGGCGCCCATGGCCCGGGTGAGTGCCGCGATGCCGGCGACATGCGCCCAGGTCCGGTCCCAGACGTCCGGGCCGTGGTGCAATCCGGTGAAGACGGTTCCTGCGGAGACGGTGAGGCCGCGGTGGGCGGTCTCGTCCGTGAGGCGGGCCGGGTCGGTCGGCAAGTAGCCGTACGGGCCGAGCTCGATCCACTCGTAGCCCGCTTCGGAGACCTCGTCGAGGAATCGTTCCCAGGGGACCTGCTGCGGATCGTCGGGGAACCACACCCCCCATGAATCGGGTGCCGAGCCGATGTGGATACGAGCCGGAGCCGGTACGAAGGAGGTCATATCGCCCACCATTCAGCCCTCGGAGGGGGAGTGTCAAGAGTTCGTCCGAATGTCCGGACAAAGTGTTGACAGTGTCCCGGGTGCGGGTTAGACCTGGGGGCAGCCGAAGGGATGCGTATGCCTGAGCCGTACGACGTGATCACCATGGGGCGGATCGGGGTGGACATCTACCCTCTGCAGACCGGCGTACCGCTGGCCAGGGTCGAGACCTTCGGAAAGTTCCTCGGTGGCTCGCCGACCAATGTCGCCGTGGCCGCCGCCCGCCTGGGCAGGCGGACGGCCGTGGTCACCAGGACCGGTAAGGACGCCTTCGGCGACTATCTCCACCAGGCGCTCGGAGAATTCGGCGTGGACGACCGGTGGGTGACCCCCGTCGCGGAGTACCCGACCCCGGTCACCTTCTGCGAGATCTTCCCGCCGGACGACTTCCCGCTCTACTTCTACCGGCAGCCCAAGGCACCCGACCTGGAGATCCATGCGGAGGATCTCGACCTCGACGCGGTGCGTGCCGCGCGGGTCTTCTGGATGACCGGCACGGGACTGTGCGCCGAACCCAGCCGCACCGCGACCCTCACCGCACTCCGCGCCCGGAGCGCGGCACGGACGGCAAGGACCCCGCGTGCCACGGTCTTCGACCTCGACTGGCGCCCCATGTTCTGGGACGGGTCCCCGGCAGATGGCCACAGCTCCGCCGCCCCCGCCCGCTACCGCGAAGCACTCGCCCATGCCACGGTCGCCGTCGGCAACCTCGACGAGTGCGAGATCGCCACCGGCGAACGTGAACCGCACGCGGCGGCCCGTGCCCTGCTGGCCGCCGGGGTCGAACTCGCCGTCGTCAAACAGGGCCCCGCGGGTGTCCTCGCCGTCCACCGCGACGGCACCACCGCCGAGATCCCGCCGCTCCCCGTGGACGTCGTCAACGGACTGGGGGCCGGGGACGCGTTCGGCGGCGCCCTCTGCCACGGGCTGCTCGCCGGATGGGAGACGGAACGCATCATGCGCTACGCGAACGCCGCAGGGGCCATCGTCGCGTCCCGCCTTGCCTGTTCGTCCGCGATGCCCTTCCCGTACGAGGTCGAACAGGCCCTCGCCGCCGGCGCCGTCACCGAGCCGGGAGCACCGGGAGCAACCACAGAGACCGGAGCCGCCGGAGTCACCGGAGCCGCCGGAGTCACCGGAGACGCCAGAGACGCCGGAGACGCCGGAGTCGCCCCGTGACGCCGCCCGCCGCCGCCTCCGTCGCCGATCTCGTCCGGCTGCGCACGCACCACCCCGAGGCCGTGGCCGAGGCAGCCGCCCGGCGCGGCAGGCGCCCCCTCGTCGGCGCCACAGGACGCCTGATGATCATCGCAGCGGATCATCCGGCCCGCGGTGCCCTGGCCGTCGGCGAAGACGAACTCGCCATGGCCAACCGCTTCGACCTCCTCGAACGGCTCTGCCTCGCCCTCTCGCGCCCAGGCGTCGACGGAGTCCTCGCCGGCGCCGACGTCCTCGACGACCTTCTGCTGCTCGGCGCCCTGGAGGACAGGGTCGTCATCGGCTCCATGAACCGCGGCGGGCTCGCGGGAGCCGCCTTCGAGCTCGACGACCGCTTCACCGGTCACCGCCCCATCGACCTCGCCCGGTACGGCTTCGACGCGGGCAAGCTGCTGCTGAGAATCGACTACGGCGACCCCGGCTCCCTGGACACCCTCCATACCGCCGCCCGCACCGTCGACGCGATGGCGGCCCACCGGCTGCCCGTCTTCATCGAGCCGTTCCTCTGCCACCGCACCGACGGCAGGCTCCGCACCGACCTGGGAGCAGCGGCCGTCACCACCTCCATCGCCATCGCGTCGGGGCTGGGCGGCACCTCCGCGTACACCTGGCTCAAGGTCCCCGTCACCGAGAATCCCGACGACATGGCCCAGGTGATGGAGACCTCGACCCTCCCGGCCGTCCTGCTCGGCGGCGAGGTCAAGGGAGATCTGGACGGGGCGTACGAGAAATGGCGCGGAGCGCTGCGACTGCCGACCGTCCAGGGCCTGGTCGTCGGGCGCTCGCTGCTCTATCCGGCCGACGGGGATGTGGCAGGTGCGGTCGACACTGCGGTGGGACTTCTGTGAGGGACGGGTAGGGATGGAGCATGACGACGCGCGACGAGCAACAGCGATACCACCTCCGGGCCGGCCGTGCCGCGAGCGGCCCCTACGCCCTCCATATCGACCCGAAGCGCGCCGGATGGGACCGGTCGAGCCTGCGTGTACTGGAGCTCGAGCCCGGTGGTGTTCATACCTTGGTAACCGGGGAGAGCGAGTGGGTCGTTCTGCCGTTGGCCGGTGGCTGTACGGTGCACACGGCGGATGACGTATTTGAACTCGCGGGCAGGGAAAGCGTGTTCAGTTCGGTAACCGATTTCGCCTATCTACCGCGTGACGCCCGCGCACAGATCGCCTCCGGCGCAGGTGGCCGCTTCGCCCTGGCAGGAGCGAAGTGCGAGCGACGACTCCCCGCTCGCTACGGCCCCGCGCCGGAGGTACCGGTCGAGCTCCGCGGCGCCGGGAACTGCTCGCGCCAGGTCAACAACTTCGCCGCCGCGGACACGTTCGAGTGCGACCGCCTCATCGCCGTCGAGGTCCTGACCCCCGGCGGCAACTGGTCCTCGTACCCGCCCCACAAGCACGACGAGCACCATCCCGGCGTCGAGTCCGAACTCGAGGAGATCTACTACTTCGAGGTCGAGGGCAACGGCCTCGGCTACCACCGGGTGTCGCCGTCCCGTGCAGGCGGTACGGACGTCCTCGCCGAGGTCGCCACCGGTGACGCCGTCCTCATTCCCGACGGCTGGCACGGCCCATCCATCGCCCCGCCCGGCCGCACCCTCTACTACCTGAACGTGATGGCGGGCCCGGGGGAGCAGCGCGAGTGGCTGATCCGCGATCACCCCGGCCACAGCTGGATCCGCGAGACCTGGCCGGCCCAGCCCGTCGATCCACGACTCCCGCTCCACGGTCCGGAGGCAAGCCGTTGACCATGCCACGCGCCACCCGCAGGCTCACCACCGCCCAGGCCCTGGTCGCCTTCCTGGCCCGCCAGTACACCGAGCGCGACGGCCGCCGCCAACGGCTGATCAGCGCCACCTGGGGCATCTTCGGCCACGGCAATGTCGCGGGCATCGGCCAGGCACTCGTCGAGTCCGGCCCAGCGATGCCCTACTTCCAGGGCCGCAGCGAACAGGCCATGGTGCACGCCGCCGTCGGATACGCCCGCCAGTCGGGCAGGCTCTCCGCGCACGCCGTCACCACCTCCATCGGCCCCGGCGCCACGAACCTCGTCACCGGTGCGGCCCTCGCCACCGTCAACCACCTCCCGGTCCTGCTGCTGCCCGGCGACACCTTCGCGACCCGCCCCGCCGACCCCGTGCTCCAGCAGCTCGAAGTGCCGCACGCGGGCGATGTCTCGGTCAACGACTGTCTGCGCCCCGTCTCCCGCTACTTCGACCGGATCACCCGCCCCGAGGCGCTGATCCCGGCCGCCCTTCAGGCTATGCGGACCCTCGCCGACCCGGCAGGTACCGGCGCCGTCACGCTGGCACTGCCGCAGGACGTGCAGGCCGAGGCGTACGACTGGCCGACGGAGTTCTTCGCCGAGCGTGTCTGGCACGTGCGCAGGCCCGCCCCCGACGTGTCCGAACTCGAACAGGCGGTCCGGGCCGTCCGCACCGCGCGCCGCCCCCTGATCGTCGCGGGCGGCGGCGTCCACCACAGTGCGGCCGAGGAGACCCTCGCCGCCTTCGCCGCAGCCACCAGGATCCCCGTCGCGTCCACCCAGGCCGGCAAGGGCTCCCTGCGCCACGACCACCCCGCCGACGTGGGCGGCATCGGCCACACCGGCACCGCGACCGCCGACGACCTGGCCCGCGGCGCGGACCTGGTGATCGGAATCGGCACCCGCTACACGGACTTCACCACCGCCTCCGGCACCCTCTTCGCCGACCCGGGGGTCCGCTTCCTCAACCTCAACATCACCGGCTTCGACGCCCACAAGCTCGCCGCCCTCCCGCTCGTCGCGGACGCCCGTACCTCCCTCGAAGAGCTCGGTGCCGCCCTCACGGCACGTGGTTACCACGTCGACGCCGCGTACGAGACCGAGTACACCGAGGCCAAGGACCGCTGGGAGCAGCGCGTCGACGCGGCCTTCACCGCCGCAGACCCGGACGCCCGCCCCACCCAGGCCCAGGTCCTCGGGCTGCTCGACGCCCTCGTCACCGAGGAAGACATCCTGATCAACGCGGCGGGTTCACTCCCCGGGGATCTCCACAAGCTGTGGCGGACCAGGTCCCCGCAGCAGTACCACGTCGAGTACGGCTACTCCTGCATGGGATACGAGATCCCGGCAGCCCTCGGCGTCCAGCTCGCCGCCCCGGGCCGCCCCGTCTGGGCCCTGGTCGGCGACGGTACGTATCTGATGAACCCCACCGAGATCGTCACCGCCGTGCAGCAGGGCCTGCCCATCAAACTCGTCATCCTGCAGAACCACGGGTACGCCTCCATCGGGGGCCTCTCCGAGTCCGTCGGCAGCGAAGGCTTCGGTACGGCCTACCGGCACCGCGCGGCCGACGGCAGCTTCACCGGTACCCCGCTCCCCGTCGACCTCGCGGCCAACGCGGCCTCGCTCGGCATGCGGGTGCTGCGCGCGAAGTCCGTACGGGACCTGGGCCGTGCCCTCGCCGAGGCGCGCGGCGCGGACCGTCCCACTTGTGTCTACGTCGAGACCGAAACGCCAGACACAGTGTCGGGGCCCCCTCCCGCACAGGCGTGGTGGGATGTTCCTGTGGCCGAGACCGCGACCCGCCCGTCGGCGGTCGAGGCACGCGAAGAGTACGACCGGCAGACCGCTGCCCGACGCCGCCACCTCTGAAGGAGACCCCGTCATGAAGACCGTCAACCACTGGATCGGTGGCAAGACCGTCGAGGGCACGTCGGGCAACTACGGGCCGGTCACCGACCCGGCGACCGGTGCTGTCACCACCCAGGTCGCGCTCGCCTCGGCCGAGGAGGTCGACGCCGCGGTCGCCGCCGCGAAGAGCGCGTACGAGACGTGGGGCACCTCCTCGCTCTCCGCCCGCACCGCCGTCCTCTTCCGCTACCGCGCCCTGCTGGACGCCCACCGCGACGACATCGCCGCGCTGATCACCGCCGAGCACGGCAAGGTGCACTCCGACGCGCTCGGCGAGGTCGCCCGCGGTCTGGAGATCGTCGAGCTGGCCTGCGGCATCACGACCCAGCTCAAGGGTGAGCTGTCCACCCAGGTCTCCAGCCGGGTCGACGTGTCCTCGATCCGTCAGTCGCTCGGCGTCGTCGCGGGCATCACCCCGTTCAACTTCCCGGCCATGGTGCCGATGTGGATGTTCCCGCTGGCCATCGCCTGCGGGAACACGTTCGTCCTGAAGCCCAGCGAGAAGGACCCCTCGGCCGCCAACCTGCTGGCCGAGCTGGCCGCCGAGGCGGGCCTGCCCGACGGCGTCCTGAACGTCCTGCACGGCGACAAGGTCGCCGTCGACGGGCTCCTTGCCCACCCCGATGTCGCTGCCGTCTCCTTCGTGGGCTCCACCCCGATCGCCCGCTACATCCACGCCACGGCCTCCGCGAACGGCAAGCGCGTCCAGGCGCTCGGCGGCGCGAAGAACCACATGCTGGTCCTCCCGGACGCCGACCTGGACGCCGCCGCCGACGCCGCGGTCTCGGCCGCGTACGGCTCCGCCGGTGAGCGCTGCATGGCGATCTCCGCCGTCGTCGCCGTGAGCTCCGTCGCCGACGAGCTGGTGGCCCGGATCAAGGAGCGCGCCGAGAAGATCAAGATCGGCCCCGGCAACGACCCCATGTCCGAGATGGGCCCGCTGATCACCGCTGTCCACCGCGACAAGGTCGCCTCCTACGTCACCGGCGCCGCCGCCCAGGGCGCCGACGTCGTCCTCGACGGGACGGGCCACACGGTCGAGGGCTTCGAGGACGGCCACTGGATCGGCCTGTCCCTCCTCGACCACGTCTCCACGGACTCCGACGCGTACCGGGACGAGATCTTCGGCCCGGTCCTGTGCGTCCTGCGCGTCGACACGTACGAGGAGGGCGTCGCCCTCATGAACGCCTCGCCGTTCGGCAACGGCACCGCGATCTTCACCCGCGACGGCGGCGCGGCCCGGCGCTTCCAGCTGGAGATCGAGGCCGGCATGGTCGGCGTCAACGTCCCGATCCCGGTGCCGGTGGGCTACCACTCCTTCGGCGGCTGGAAGGACTCCCTCTTCGGCGACCACCACATCTACGGCAACGACGGCGTGCACTTCTACACCCGCGGCAAGGTCGTCACCACCCGCTGGCCCGACCCGGCCGACGCCCCGTCCGGTGTGGACCTCGGCTTCCCCCGCAACCACTGATCCCGCACCCCGGGACCCGGCCGGGCATCACACCCCGCCCTGACGCGCGCGGGCCGCGCCCTGTGCCCTCCGCCGAGGGCACAGGGCGCGGCCGACAGGGACGGGGTCAGCCCTTCGCCACTCCCATGTGGTGCAGCGCGTTGCGGGTGAGTGCCTGGAGACCCGGGTCCACCGCGAGGGATCCCGGGGTGTTGGTCGCCCCCGCGTTGAGGACCCGGCCGCCCGAGGGGCGCTCCCAGTAGATGAGGTCGGCCCCGTGCCCGGTGTCGGCACCCCAGTGCGCGACGAAGCGCGGGCCGTGGTCGGCGTGGCCGAGGACGGTCAGGCCCTTGGGATCCAGGGCGGGCATGCCCTGGATCTCCGGCAGGCCGTCCACCTCGTAACCGCTGACCGCGGGACCGTCGTGGGAACGGGTGCCGAAGAGCCCGCCCTCCTCCAGCGGTACGCGCTCCGGCTCGTGCAGCAGGAAGTGGTCGGCCTCGCGGACCTCGAAGGGCGCGAACGCGGTCGGGTCACCGCTGTCGATCCAGCCCAGGGTCTCCAGGCCGAGCAACTCGCTCGGCGCCTGCCCCAGGTAGGACCACTTGCCGCCGGGCCTGCCGTCGGTGTGCCAGCGCTCGCCCCATTCGTCCGGAGGCAGCCACGCCACCCCCGTGCCCTCTCCCGGGTGCGTGGTCTTCCGGGTCTCGATCACCTTGGTCCGCTGGTCGTAACCGACGCGCCAGAAAGCCGTGTTGCCGCTGTAGCAGATGACGTTCCCGCCGCCGTCGAGGTACCTCTCGACCCCGTCGCGCATGTTCTGGGTCCAGTACTCGTTGTGGCCCACGATCATGAGCGCCGAGAACTGCTCCAGCAGGCCGGGGTCGGCGTCGAGTTCGGCATCCGTGATGCACTCGTACGCGTAACCCTCGGAGTGCAGCCAGGACTCCGCGTGCCGCTCCGGGCGCACGAGGTGCTGGTGCACGGTGGAGTCGCGCAGATGGCTGCGGTGCACGAACGGCCGCACCCGGGACAGCGGGATGTTCATGCCCAGGTTGAAGAACAGCCGTCCGCTGATGTTGCGCGTGTAGGCCGAGGACATGAGGCCCGGGATGCTGGAGCCGTCGGTCGCCCGGCGCGCGTACGTGGTCCAGGTGAAGGTGCTGTAGATCAGCGCGACCGACTTGAGGCGGCGCGGCCGGGGGCGCACCACCACGAAGGGCAGTTCCAGCGGCTCGTCCTCGGCGCCCGCAAGCGCCACCCGCACGTAGTAGGTGCCGCTGTCGGCGTCCTCGGGAACGGTGACCTCGGCGGCGGCCGGCCAGCCGCAGTCCACCAGGTCGTCGGAGGAGAAGCGGATCGAGCCGCCCCGTGTGGGGTCGGCGTCCGGGTCGTAACCGGGGCGGCCGATGCTCTTCGAGGCGCAGGGCCCAGGGAGGTTGAGGACCGGGGTGTTGACCAGGTCCAGGTCCCGGCCGTGGCCGCTGACATCCGCCGCCACCGTGCCGGAGCGCTCCCGGAGCGGCCAGTGCGCCAGCAGCGCATCGCGCGCGGACGGGACCGCCGCGGGCATGGCACGGCTCTCGGTGAGCGCGACGACCTCATGGCGGGTCAGCGTGCGCGAGAACACGGACACGTCGCTCACGTCGCCGTCGAGCAGGTGGTCGACCAGCCCGCTCTGGGCGGCGGCGGCGACGCGTACCGCGCCCGGGGTGTACGCCCCGGCCGCGGCCCTGCCCTCGGCCTCGACGTTGCCGTCGACCCACAGCTGCACCTGTTCGCCCTCGACGGTGAACGCGATGTGCACCCACTCCCCGAGCCGGTTCAGCAGGGAGGCCCCGGAGAAGGTCCAGTTGACCCGGTCGTGGTGCCCGCCGTCACCGACGTAGCAGCCGGGGTGGCCGTCGGCGTCGATGCCGATGGCCCAGCCGCAGCGCTCCGGATAGTCCAGATCGCTGACGACCGACGCCCAGCTGGAGGTCTCGACCGTGTCCGGCAGATGCCAGACGCGGACCCATGCGGAGACCGTGCCCGGGCGGTCGAGGGGCTCGCCCGTTGCCGCGCCGTAGGAGCCGGGGTGGACGTCGTGCCGTCGCGCGACCGCCGAGGTGGCGTCCGCCAGCCAGGTGACCTCGGCGCGGTCGGCCTCGTCATCCGGTTCGGGGCGCAGCAGCGCCGTGCGCCCGAGGCGGCCGACGCTGATCTCGTGCGCGGCGGGCGCCGACAGGTGCACGCGCAGCACCTCGCCGGGCTTCACCCCGATCGGGTCGACGTAGCCCATCAGGCTCGCGACCCGCACCGCCCGGTGGCTGGGTATCAGGTCAGGCGGCGCGTCGGTGACCCGCAGCTGCCAGTTGCCGCCGGATACGGACTCTCGTGCGTCTGTTGGCATGGATTCGCTTTCCAAACTGTGTGTGGATTACTTCGTCGAACACCCCGGTGAAGGGGGACGGCCACGTTCAGCCGGTCTCGCTCGCGGCACCCGGACCCAGGTGCCGGGTCAGCTCCTCGAACTCCACGCCCCCGGCCATCGCCGAGGTGAGCTCCTCCCGGCTGATCTGGTCGCGGGTCCACGAACCCATCAGACGGCCCCGGTTCAGCACAACGAACCGGTCCCCGATCGGGTACGCGTGGTGCGGGTTGTGGGTGACGAAGACGACGCCGGCCCCCCGGTCGCGGGCGGCCGCGATGAACTGCAGTACGGCGGCCGTCTGCTTGACCCCCAGGGCCGAGGTCGGCTCGTCCAGGATCAGCACCTTCGCGCCGAAGAACAGCGCCCGGGAGATCGCGACGGCCTGCCGCTCGCCGCCGGACAGCGTGCCGACCACCTGGTCCGGATCGCGTACGTCGAGCCCGATCCTGAGCAGCTCCTCCCGGCAGACGCGCCGGGCGCGGTCCGCGTCGAGCAGCCGCAGCGGACCGAACCGCCGGGTGGGTTCGGAGC
Source organism: Streptomyces sp. NPDC060035 (assembly GCF_042736635.1). NCBI lineage: Bacteria > Bacillati > Actinomycetota > Actinomycetes > Kitasatosporales > Streptomycetaceae > Streptomyces > Streptomyces sp. NPDC060035. The sequence goes on along the minus strand of NZ_JBHWVO010000003.1, from coordinate 125,331 downwards.
CCAGGAAGAAATTGCGCCAGATCGACATCAGCGGCATGGTCGCCAGGCTCTGGAACGCGGTGGCGATACCGAGCTCGCGGGCGTCGCGCGGCGCGACGAAGCGCACCGGGCGGCCGGAGACGAGCAGCTCGCCCTCGTTCTGCGTCTCGACGCCGGACAGCAGCTTGATGAAGGTCGACTTCCCGGCCCCGTTGTCACCGAGGACACAGGTGACCTGCCCTCCGTACACGGACACCGACACGTCGGACAGGGCCCGGACACTGCCGTAGGACTTCGACAGTCCGCGTCCTTCCAGCAAGGGGACCGCAGGGGTCATCGGCTCGGCCTCTCAGCGCTGCGGCGGATGAAATTGTTGACCAGGACGGCGAGCAGGAGGATCACGCCGAGGAAGAGGAGACGCCAGTCCGTGTTCCAGCCGGAGAACTGGATGCCGATGAAAGCCATGCCGACGATCGTGGCCCCGAGCGAAGCCCCCACCGGTGAGCCGTGGCCGCCGCTGAGCAGCGTGCCGCCGACGACCGCGCACACGATGTACATGAACTCGTTGCCGACGCCCTGCGTCGCCATCACCGAGCCCAGCCGGGTCGCCACCATGACACCCACCAGGGCGGCCGTCACCGAGGTCGTCATGAACAGGCTGATCTTCACCCGGTCGACCGGGACCGCCATCATGCGGGCGGCCAGGGGGTCGCCGCCCACCCCGAGTATCCAGTTGCCGACGGCGGTCCGCCTGAGCACCACCGCCGCCACGACGGTGAACCCCACCCACCACAGCACCGTGACCCGGAAGTCCCAGGGCGAGAAGGTGCCGCCGAACAGCCGGTACGCCTGGGCGTACCCGTCGACCGAACGCAGCCCGTCCACCCGGACGTTGTTCGTGACCAGTTTGGTGACCCCGAGGTTGGCGCCCTGGAGGCTGAAGAAGGTGGCCAGGGTGACGATGAAGCTCGGCAGACCGGTGCGGACCACCACATAGCCGTTGATCCAGCCGATCACCGCTGCGAACACGAGAGCCGCGGCGATGGCGACCCAGAGATCGACCCCCAGCCGGGTGCTCAGCATCCCGACGACCAGCCCGCTGCTCCCCACCATCACACCGGCGGAGAGGTCGAACTCACCGGCGATCATGAGCAGCGACACCGCGACGGAGACGATGCCGATGGTCGAGGCGACGTCGGTCCAGTTCCCGATGCCCCCGGGCGAGGCGAACTGCGAGGTGGTGACCGAGAAATAGACGCCGACGACGATGGCCGCCGCAAGCGCGCCGCTCTCCGGATGGCGCAGGGCCCGCGTCAGCAGACCGCTCTTCCGCGGCCGTTCGGCGGCCCGTCGGACCGGCGTCGTCAGGTCGTCCTCGCGGAGCATGATGTCGCTGTCCATGGCTGCCTCCCCCCTCGGCACCCTGGAGTCACCGGGTTCCCTGCTCGACGAGCTTGCGGACATCGGCCACGTTGGACTTGTCGACGAACGCCGGTCCGGTCAGGACCGGGCTTCCGCCGCCGACGGTGTTGGCGTTCGTGCGGTACAGGCTGAGAAAGACGACGGGCAAGTAGCCCTGGAGGTAGGGCTGCTGGTCGACGGCGAACTCGATCTCCCCCTGGTCGATGGCGCCGAGCACGTCCTTGCTGAGGTCGAAGGTGCTCAGCTTCGCCTTGGAGCCGGCGTCCGCTATCGCGTCCCGTGCCGCCATGGCGACGTCCGGATTGAGCGTCAGTACGGCGTCGATCTTCGGGTCGGCGCGCAGTTTCGACGTGATCTCGCTGAGCGTGGTGACGATGTCTCCGGCACCCTTGACGTTCACCGTCTCGGATTCGCCGCCGAAGGCCTTCTCGGCACCCTGGCAGCGCTGGACCTGGCCGATGTTGCCGCCTTCGCCGTTGACGCAGAGCAGCCGGCCGGCCCCGGTGGCGGCAAGCCGCTTGCCCGCCTGTTCGCCCGCCACGGTCTCGGTCTGCCCGACGTGGCCGACGGTGTCGAGCGCGGCCGCCTCCTCGGCCCCGGAGTTCAGGGTGATCACCGGGATGCCGGCCTTGCGCGCCTGCTGCACGGCTTCGGTGATCGCCTCGGGGTCCGCGGCCGAGACCGCGATCCCGTCCACCTCGGACGTCACCGCCGAGGCGATCAGCTGGGCCTGCCGCTCGTGGTCGCCGTCGGCGGTGTTGTACGTCAGCTCGATGCCGAGGTCCTCCGCGGCCCGTTCCGCACCCTGCTTGACCACGGCCCAGAAGGAACCGCCGTCCCACTCGGTGATGACCGCGATCTTCGGCCGGGAGCCCGACGCGGCCGGTTCCTCCTTCTCCTCCGGCACGTTCGAACAGGCGCCCAGGAACAGCACCAGCGCGACGGCGGGGACGAACATGCGTCTTGACCTTGCTCGTGCAGTCATGCCTGTGCCTTTCGTAAACCTCGCTGGTGGTTTCCTGCGGCCTGCCGGCCGTGCTCACCCTCGCTACGCGTCACCGGTGGGCCGCACCGGCCAGGGCTCCCGCCACGCGGCCTCCTGGCGCAGGGCGCGGGCGTACGCGTCGGGCAGCACCGACCGGCTGTGCATGGTGACCGCGAGTTCCCGGCCGAAGGCCAGGAAGCCGAGCTGCCTGCACAGGACGAGCAACTTGATGCCCTGGTGGAAGTCGAAGCCCTCCGGCCGCAGCGTGTAGTCGCGCAGGAAGACCGCGTGGTACTCCACCGGCTGGAGCCGGCCGCCACCCGGTTCCCCCGCGCCCGGCCGGGCGGTCACCGTCAGGTCGGCCAGGCTGTAGCCGCTGCCGTACAGCAGGGTGGAGACGACGGGCAGCGGGTACTGCCCCACATAGTTGTCGACCATGCCTCCCGTGACCTCGACGCATATCGCGTTCGACAGGGAGGGCAGAGCGGCGCTGAGCAGCTGGTACTCCAGGCCGGAGCAGTCCAGGAGCAACGCGTCCGCGGGGCCGTGGCTCGCGGCCAGTTCGGCAGGGGACACCGACGGCACGACTCTGCGTTCGACGACCTCGAAGCCGCTCATGCCGCCGTGGCGGGACACCACCGGCCAGTTGGGCTCGAGCAGGGAGGAACGCGCCGGGTCGCGGGCGATGTTGATCTGCTCCTCGCCGCCGTACGCGGAGAGCGCGACCGGCAGCACCGCACCGCTGTCCCCCTCCGGTCCCTTCCGCAGCGGGTCGAGGGCGGCGACCGTCCTGGTGCACGGGGCGAGGGCCGCCCAGTCGGCCGGCAGCTCGGTGGCACCGACCGAGACCACCCCGATCGGCTTCAGCTGCTCGCCGAGCCAGCCGGACAGCTCCGGGACCGTGGTGCCGTGGGTCGTGGTCATGACGCCTGCCAGGTGTTCGCAGCGGCCGGATCGTTGAATCCGTTGGACAGGCCACCGAGCACGTAGTGCAGCGTTGGCATGTGTGAACTCGCGACCGGCACGTCACCGTCGACGATCCCGGCCAGCAGCTTGTTGTCCTCGCCGATCACTTTTCTCCAGTCCTCCTGGCTGAAGACTTCACCGAAGGGGGTGGCCATCGCCTGGTCCCGGGTGAACAGCCATTCGCTCGTGTCGACCATCTGGATGCGGTCGGGGACGTCACGGCCGTGCACCTGGTCGCGGATCACGTTCGACCAGGGGACGTAGACGCAGTGCCGGCGCAGTTCCGCGTAGCGGGCCGCCGCCGCCGGGATGTCGCGTTTCCACGGTGACAGCTGCGTCACGTACGGCCTGCCCACGGCGTCGAAGAGGCGGCGCTGCGAGTGCACGGCGGTGCACCCGGTCTGCCGCATGCAGCGCAGCAGACTGCTGTAGTGGTGTTTTTCCAGGGTGTTGTCGTCGTCGAGGAAGGCGACCAGCGGTGTGCCGGCCGTCCGCACCGCCTCGTTGCGCAGCCGGCCCAGGACCGGCGGACCCGAGCGGTCCCCCGGGCGCCGGCGGGCGAAGTGCCAGCGCACGGTCCGCGGCGCGGCGAACGCGCCGGACGAGGTGGCCGAGGACTCGGCCACCTCGCGGTAGCGCTCCTCGTCCTCGTCGACCACCACCAGGTGCTCGATCGCGTGCGGGTAGTCCTGGGCACGGACCGTCTCGATCACCTGGGGGATCAACTCCGGACGGTTCCGGGTGACGGTCACGACGGTCAGTTCGGCCCTCTGCGGTACTCCGGTCACCAGGCGCTCCCTTCCGCTTCGGCGACCTTGGCGACCGCGTCCGCGATATCTGCCATGTCCTCCTCGGTCCCGAGGAGAGTGCTGTGGTGGGTCAGCACCGTGTGCCGGGCCAGGTGTTCGGCACCGGGGTAGCTCCGGCCGCGCTGCAGCTCCTCGAAGCGCGCGGCGAGGGGAGCGAGCCCCGGCTTCGTCGCCGGGCGCAGCAGCCGGCTGCGGTCCAACGGCTCACGGGCGCCGTAGAACCTCACGCCCAGCTCGGCCGTGAGTGCCTGGGACACCTCGGTGTGGGAGCGCCCCGGCGGCAGTCGGTCGAAGACGATCGGTACCTCGTAGACGGACATCCGGTCCTGCTCGGGGCGGGGGCGCGGCATCCGTACACCGGGTATGTCGTCGAGCAGCTTGGCGAGGTGCTCGTAGTTGCGGTTGCGGGTCTCGTGCTGTGCGTCGAGCACGCCGAGCTGCTCGCAGAGCAGGGCCGCCGCGAACTCGCCGAGGCAGAAGTTGGATCCCATGACGGAGGCGGTTTCCGACAGGTCGAGTTCGCCGGGGCGCGCCACGTCGTCGCGGTAGCGGCGGGAGTCGGCGCGCAGTTCCTGGAGGACGCCCGCAAGGACGTTGTCATCGGTCACCACCGCGCCGCCCTCGCCGCAGCTGAGCACCTTGCCGTGCTGCATGCTGAAACAGCCGAGCCGGCCGAGGGTGCCGGCGCTGCGGCCCTGCCACCGGGCGCCGTGCGCCTGCGCGGCATCCTCGACGACGGTGATACCGCGGCCGTCCACGGCCGAGGAGATGGCCGGGATGTCCGCCATGACCGCCGACCAGTGGACCACGATGACCGCGCGGGCGCCGATGTCGAGGTCGAGGCCGTCCGCCTCCATGCAGCCGGTCTCGGGCGAGACATCGGCGAGCACCGGCACAAGTCCCGCGCGCAGCACGGCCGATGCCGAGGCCACCCAGGTCAGGGCGGGGACGAGCACGACGTCGCCGTACTCCAGGCCGAGTGCTTCCAGGGCGATCACGAGTGCGCTGGAGCCGTGGTCCACCGGCACGCAGTGGCGCACGCCCAGGTAGTCCTGGAAGAGGCGCGCGAAGCGGCGCTCGTACAGCTCTCCGCGGCTCGGGCTGCTGATCGCCCAGCGGCCGCTGTGGAGCACATCGGTGAGGGCCGCCGCCGCCCCGGGTGCGGGCTGCGGCCAGTCGGGCCAGGGGCGGTCGCCCGCGCGCACGGGCGTGCCACCGGCGACGGCCAGCCGCCGCGTGAGGCGCGGGGTTCGGGGAATGGTAGACATCGTCCTCCGTCCTCAGACTCCGGCGCCCGACGGCCCGGCGGGCCGTCCGGCGGCGTTCGGCGACCGGCCGTCGGGCGACTCCCCGGGAGGAGCCACCGCCTGCCGTGTACCGGTACGGGCGGCGACCGCGGCAGCTGCGGCGACCTCCTGGGCGCGCACCGCTTCGTCGGGGCCGCACGGACTGGGGCCGCCGCCCTCGACCATCGTCAGGAAGGCGCGCATCTCGGCCCGGTAGGCCTCGGCGAAACGGTCGATGAAACTGTCGAATCCCGCTGTGCGGGGGGCGACTTCACCTCCGCCCGGCTGCGCGGCGGCCGTCCGGGGCGCCCGCAGCAGTGACGCGGCGTCGAGCCCGGCGACGGCCGACTCGCCGGTTCCCAGCACCTCCATGCGGTGGTCGTAGCCGCTCGGGTCCAGCCTCGACGCTGTCAGGACCGCGGTCCCGCCGCGGGCCAAGGTCAGCACCACCGTGCCGACACCGATCTCCGCCCTCCCCTCGCCCGAGCGCGGGTGCGGAATCTGCTGGGTATCGGCCTGCACCGAGACGATCTCGTCCTGCGCGATCCAGCGCGTGGCATCGATGTCATGGATCAGACAGTCGGTGAAGATGTCTCCCGCCGTGGACCGGTAGCCCTCGCTCGGAAGCGTACGGTCGAAGGCCGTGCCCCGGATCATCAGCACGTGTCCGGCCGCCCCGGAAGCCACCAGCTGGTGGAGCATCAGGTACTCGGGGTCGAAGCGGCGCTGGAAGCCGATGAGTACACGGGCCGACAGCCGGCGTGCCGTCGCCGCGATGCGCCGGGCTTCGGGCAGGCCGGCGGCGAGCGGCTTCTCGCAGAACACCGGGATGCCCCGGGCCATCGCCGCGTCGAGCAGCGGCACCCGGTCCGTGGCCGGGGTCGCGACGACCAGCGCGTCCGCGTCGGCGAGGAGCGCCTCGGCCGTCGGCCGGACCGACCCGTCCACCTCCGCCGCGGCCTTTGCCGCCACGGCGGGGTCGGCGTCATGGATGAGCAGGGTTCCCGCGGGAACCATCCCGGCGAGGTTGCGCGCGTGTACGGAACCGATGCGCCCGGCTCCGACGACACCGATTCTCATCGGCCCGCGCCCGTTACCGGAGGAATGGTGCGTCGACAGCATGATTCATGAGATTCGTCTCCCATTTGATTCACGGCGCACGTCGAAATGCCCTCTGTGTGCAGGCATTTCCCGAACGTACCCTGACGAAGTTCCCGGAGTGTTTCAGACCTGTTCTGCGGCGGGCTCTTTCTGCGTGTGCTCGCTGGAATACAACGCAGCGGACGGCATCCGCCGTTCAATCCTGAGAAGGGCCGCGGCGCCCAATACGTTGAGCACCGCCAATGCGACCCACGGCAGGCTGTGCTGGAGAGCGAAAAGGGTGGTGAAGAAACTCGGGCCGACGATCTCGGCCAGGGTGAAGGAATACTGGAAGATGGCGAGATAGCGCCCACGCGTATCGGCGGGAGCCGCCGCCGCGGCGAGCCCCATGGAGATGGGCGCGTGGATGGCCGTGGCAGCTGCGTAGAGCAGGGTCGCGAAGATCAGGGCCGGAATCGCCCACCCCAGCCGCTCGGGCCGCAGCAGGGCCAGCACGGCGCACCAGGACGCCCAGAGCAGGGCCGCCCCCGCCATGACCCGGGTGCGCCGGAAGGGCTGCAATCGCAGGACGACCGGGGCTGTGGCCAGCGAGACCACGACGGTGTTGCCCACGAGCAGCCCGGACACCAGCCAGCCGGGCGCGTCGAGATGGAGCAGCACCACGGTCGGCAGGGCCAGGGCGAGCATCATGGTGGACAGCGCGAAGACGGCGTTGACGCCGACCAGCCCCAGGTAGGGCCGGTCGCGCAGCAGTTCGCGGTATCCCTGGAGGGTGGCCACGTCCTGCTGCTTGGCCCGCGGCGCGCGGACCGCGATCGCGATCGTCACCGCCGCGATCGCGAAACAGACCGCCGCGACAAGGGCGATGACCCGGAAGGAGTTCTCCTCGGGGTCGGGGCCGGCGATGACGATGCCGGTGAGCACGCCGCCGAGCCCCAGACCGGCGGTCCGGGAGATGTTCGACCACCCGTACCAGTAGTCCTTGCTGCGGGAGTTGTCCCGCCCGTCCACGTAGTCCGCGATCAGGGTGAAGATCGCCGACCAGAAGAACCGCACGCCGAGCGCGGTGAGCAGGGCCGAGCCCAGGATGCCCACCGGGCCGGTCACGACCGCGGCGGCACCGTAGCCGAGTGCCTGGAGTACCTGGGCCAGTACGACCAGCGGCAGCGCACCGAAACGGTCGGCCAGTGCGCCGACGAAAAGCGGCACCGGCAGTTGGATTATGTTGGCGACACTCAGCAGCACACCGATGAATGCGAGGGGCACGTCGGTGGTGTGCGTGAAGAAGACCAGCCCCAGGGGCAGGAAGAGTCCGTTCCCGATGGAATCGATGGCGAGTGCCCCGATGAGCACTGCCCCGCCCCGGCTGCGTAACGGGCGTGAATCGGCCGCTGGGGTTTCTTCGACTGTCATCTTCCGGCGAGCCTCTCGGATATCCGGCCGACGTGCCAGGGGCACCGTTCCGCTTTGTCGGCACTGCTGGGTGTCATCCGGACGGGGTGCTGCAAAGCGTGGCGGGCCAGCGCCGGTTTCCCGGCACGGTGGTGGACTATAGCCACGCCGCAATCTCGGCGTACACCCCCCGGCGTTCGATGATCGGCCACGGCGGAGCCCTCCGGTCCGCTACCAGGATTCCACTTGTGGCTCGATGGCGTCACCAGAATCCGGGAGACCGCTGGCCGGACGGCCGGATACCAGAGAGCGCTTTCTCGCCCGGGGGTTCCGCATGGCGTCCCGGGAGTCACTTAAGTACTCACCGGTATCATCGATGGCCGCCCCTGCAGGCCTCAACAGCCGCTCCTGTCACATGAGTTGCCCACCCGTGACGCCATTGCCGCGTCGCCGCGGAAGCTAATAAGATCCCCTTCGTTTTGGCGTCGGCGCTGCCCGAGGCGCGTCCGGGATGCCATCACATCGAACTCACGGGACAGGTGATGAACATGTCCGCGCATCTTCCGCACATACCACCAGCGAATATCCCGATGATCGAACAGATGCTCAGGGCCAGTGCCACGGCGGTCCCGGACCATGACGCCATCATCTACCTCGACCGCCGGATCACGTATGCCGAGCTCTACCGCTCCGTGCGCGCCGGCGCCGACGGGTTGCGCCTCCAAGGTGTGGGCAGCGGAGACACCGTTGTCATCGCACTGTCCAACTGCCCCGAGTTCGTCATGATGTACTTCGCCACCGCGCTGCTGCGGGCGAAGGTGTACGCCATCGACCCGAACGCGGCCGAACCGGAGCTGCGCCGTTGCATTCGTGACGCGGAGCCCGCACTCGTCCTCACCCACGCCATGCGGGCCGGCACCTTCGAGCGGCTGCTCTCCGAGCGATCCGACCTGCGCGCACGCATCGCCGTCGTCGGCGGGGACGGCGGCCGTCACATCGCCGCCGACGAGCTGTTCCGCGCCACCGCCCCCGAGCGGGACGCGCCCCCCACCGGCGCCTACGGCGGCGACTGGTCGTACACATACTCCTCCGGTTCCACCGGCACCCCGAAGCGGATCTGCCGGACCCAGGGCAACCAGACCGCGGAAGCGCACAACATCACCACGACCGCCCGCATCACACCGCAGGACCGGATCCTGTGCGTCGTACCGCTGTTCCACGCGCTCGGCCAGTTCTGCTGCATGATCGTCGCGGCGCGGGCGGGCGCGGCCCTCGTCCTGCTGGAGCAGACCGGAGCGCCCGACGCGGACGCGGAACGCCAACTCGTCCTGGGATCACGCATCGAGCGCGTGCTCGAAATGATCGAGGAGCACCGGGTCACGATCATGCCCGCTGTGCCCTACATCTACGAACTGCTCGCCGACGCGGACGAACGCCTCCCGGCCGATGTGTCGAGCGTCCGGCTCTTCCTGTCCGGCGGCAACTTCCTTCCCGCCGCCACCACCGAGCGCTTCCTGCGCCGCTACGGCCGCCCGATCCGGCAGACCTACGGGAGTTCCGAGGCGGGCAGCGTCGCCTGGGACTGCCGGGACGCCGACCGGGTCGGACACAACTCGGTCGGCCACCCCCTGGACGGGGTCGAGGTGCGGGTGGCCGGCCAGGACGGCCGGGCGCTTCCGCCGGGCTCGGTCGGCGAGGTGATCGTCGGGGGAGCGTCCGTCATGGTGGGCTACGCCGACCGGCCGGACCTCACCGCCGAGGTCATGAGCGACGGTTGCTACCGCACGGGCGACCTCGGCGTCCTCGACGAGGACGGGCGGCTGCACATCACGGGCCGGACGAACCTGCTCATCGACACCGGCGGACGCAAGGTCAACCCGCTGGAGGTCGAGGCCGTACTCGGGGAGCACCCGGGTGTCGCCGAGGTCGTGGTCACCGGTTCCGGCACCCGGGGCGGCGACGAGGTACTCGTCGCCGTCGTGGTGCCCCACAGCACGGACGGATCCGGCGCCACGGCAACCGCCGAGGAGCTGGGGGACTTCTGCCGCGCCCGGATGACCGACTACAAGGTGCCGCACCGCTTCGTCTTCCGCGAGAAGCTGCCCCGCTCTCCCCTGGGCAAGGTGCTCCGCCGCAACCTGGACCTCGCCGAGGAACAGGCCGCGGAGGCGCACGGCCCCGGCCCGGGGCACGCCCGGCCCGCCCACGGCCGGGCCGAGGTGGCGGCCTATCTCGTCGCGCAACTGGCCCGCCTGTTGCGCGTACCGCCCGAGCGGATCGACGTCGACGCGCCGGTGCTGGACACCGGGCTGAACTCACTCATGGCGATGCAGCTCCGCCTCGCTGTCGAACGCGACCTGAGGGTTCCGGTCCAGATCGGCCAGCTGCTCTCCGCCCGCTCGCTCGACGCCGTCGCGGAGCAGCTGTCCGACGGGAGCGGCGGCTCCGTGGAGCTGCCGGGCGGCATGGAGGCGGAGTTCCCGCTGGCCCCCGCACAGCTGCCGTACGCGGGTGCGGTGGGGGAGGCGGCCGCGTACACGTGCGCCGCCCGCGTCGAGGGCGATCTCGACGAGGCCGCTCTGCACGCCGCGCTGCAGGAACTCGCCGACCGCCACCCGATGCTGCGTCTCCGGCTGGTCGGCGCGGAGGGCGGGACACCCCGGCAGACCACCCCGCGCGGGGAGGTGGACTTCACCGTCGAGGACGTGCCGGAGGCCGATCGGCCGGGCCGGATCGCGGCTCTCGCCTCGGCGCCACCGGACCTCGCGGGGGCAGGGTCGCTGAGGGTGCGGCTGCTGCGCGGCGAGGACTCCGGACCGGCACTGGTGCTCAGCGTCCACAAGGCCGCAGCCGACCGCTGGTCCCTCGCCGTCCTGCTCCGCGATCTGGGGATGGTGCTGGGCGGGCAGCGCGCCGGCGGCGAACTGTATCTGCCCGCTCTGCCGTACAGCTACCAGGACTTCGTCCGGTCGGCGGGGGAGGAGGCCGCGGCCGTGGCGGCCGGCCCGGTGGGCGGCGCGGCAGAGGTCTCGGCCACCGGGCTGGTCCTCGACGCGGACCTCGCCGGGAGCGTGCGGCTGACCGCCCGCCGCGAGGGCGTGCCGATATCCACGGTGCTGCTGGCGGCTCTGGTGGCCACCGCGGCCGCCGAGCCGGGCTGTGGCCGGCGCATCGGGGCGGTGCGCCAAGGCCGTGAACGGGCCGAATTCAACGACCTGGTGGGCCGGTTCGCCCGCGTCGTCGGCATCCCCGGCACCGGCCCGGACCCCACGGGCCCCGCCGAGGCCCTGCCCCCTGTCCTGGCCGGGGTCCGCGACGCCCTCGACCGCCCCGTCCCGGCCGCCGGGGAGGTGGACATCCTGTTCGCCGACGACGTGGAGGCGCGGCCCGAACTGGCCCACCTGTGGCGCTTCACGGGCGGTCACAGCGCCGAGCCGGTCGGCGTCGGTGATCTGCGTCTGCACCCGGTCCCGGTGCCCGGCGCCTCGATCGCCGCACCGGTCGTGTGCCGACTCGTCAGGGCCGGCGACACCCTGAGCCTGGTGTGGCAGCACGACGCCGACCGGGTGCCCGCCAAAACGCTCGCCCCGTTCGTCGAGCGGTTCAGCGAGGTCCTGCGCGCTGTCGTGTCCGACCCTGCTCAGATCCGATGAAGGGGGAACAGTGATCACACATATCCGGCAGGTCAGTCTGGGTGTGCCCGATCTGTCCCGGGCCCGCGAGTTCTACGAGCACCAGTGGCAGCTGGACGTCGTCGGCACCGACGACGGCCGCCTCTATCTCGGTACCGGCAGCGCCGAGAGCTACAGCCTGAGGCTGCGGGCCGCCGAGGAGTCCAGGGTGGACCTGATCGCCTTCGCCGTGGCGTCGGCGTCCGACGTGGACGCCGTGGCGGAGCGGGTCGGACGCCACCCGGAGGGCAGGCTCGTCGGACCGCCCGCCGAGCGGCAGGAACCCGGCGCCGGTTACGCCGTACGCTTCCTGGACTGCGACGGCCGCACCGTCGAGGTCTCCGCGGGCCTCGGCAGCCGTACCTTCGAACCCGTGGCCCCGGGGCAGAGCCGGCCCACGGCGATCAGCCACATCGTGCTCAACACCACCGACATCGACCGGTCCCGCCGGTTCTACGAGGACGTGCTCGGCTTCAAGGTCTCCGACTGGGTCGAGGACTACTTCTGCTTCCTGCGCACCGGCCCGGCCCACCACCTCATCGCCTTCACCTCCTCACCGCACGCCTCGCTCAACCACGTCGCCTTCGAGGTGCTCGGCGTGGACGAGTTCATGCGCGCGACGGGGCGGATGATGCGCAACGGCCTCCAGCCCGTCTGGGGCCCGGGCCGGCACGGAGTGGGCGACAACACCTTCTCCTACTTCCAGGACCCGTCCAGCGGCTTCGTCATGGAGTACACCACGGCGCTCCAGGTGATCGACGAGGAGACCTGGCAGCCGCAGGTGCACGCCTCGACGGACCAGGGGACGGACCAGTGGGGCACCTCCAACCCCCTGGACGACGCGGTCCTCACGACGATGCGCGGGCTGCCCGACGCGGGGCTGTGGACCCCGCCGCCGGTCTGATGGGCGCGGTGCGGAGCCCCGGTGAGCGCCCGGTCGCCCTCGTCACCGGAGGGGCGTCCGGCATCGGGCGGGCGGTGGTCGAGGACCTGGCCGGGCACGGCTACGCGGTGGTGGTCCTCGACCTGGGCGAGCCGCCCGGGCCGCTGCCGCCGCAGGTGGTGACCGTCATCGGCGACGTACGCGAGCCCGCCGACAACGAACGCGCCGTGCAGACCGCGCTGTCGCGGTGGGGACGGCTGGACCTGTTCGTCGGCAACGCCGGTGTCCACGACGGGGGCGTGCGCCTGCGCGACCGCGACGGGCCCGCACTGGCTGCCCTCGCCCGGCAGGTTCTCGACATCGACGTGGTCGGCTACCTCCTGGGGGCGAGCGCCTCGGCCGAGGCGCTCGCCGAGCGCCGCGGCAGCATGGTCTTCACCCTGTCGGACGCCTCGTTCATGGTGAGCGGCAACGGCGCGGGCATCGCCTACGCGGCGGCGAAGCACGCCTGCCTCGGAGTCGTACGCCATCTGGCCGCCGACCTCGCCCCGCACGTGCGGGTCAACGCCGTGGCGCCGGGCGGGGTGATCACCGGGCTGCGCTCGGTCGGTGAGGACGGCGCGAGCCGCGAGGTGTACGCGGAACCGGAGCCGGTCGCCGCCGCCATCCGGCAGCTGAACCCCCTGGGGATACTCGCCCAGCCGCACCAACTGGCGCCGCTCTACCGGTTCCTGGCGGGCCCGTCCGCGTTCGGCCTGACCGGTGAGATCCTGCGCCCGGACGGAGGGCTGGCGGTCCGCTGAAGGGGGGCGGGCGGGCCCGTACGGCCCGCCCGTTCCTGCGCGGCGGTACGGTCCGCCGCCGCCTCCTCGTCGAGCAGCCGGGCCA